>CAWVWU010000362.1:0-1546 GCA_963933925.1 uncultured Puniceicoccaceae bacterium | reverse complement strand
GTCTCGCAGACTCCAACTGTGCTGGCATCGTATTCAACCCTGGAGCCTACTCCCATACCAGCGTCGCCCTACGGGATGCCATAAGCGGATCAGGAATCAAGGTTATCGAAGTACACATCAGCAACATCCATAAGCGGGAAGATTTTCGCCATCACTCATACACTGCAGGCGTTTCCGAAGGCGTCATTGCTGGACTCGGTCTCCGTGGCTACGAACTCGCGGTCACAGCCCTAAGCTCTTAAATTGGCTAGGCTCACTAGGGGCTCAGCGTGATAGCCAATTCTTATTTTGGGTTACAGACACTGAGACTGAATCATGAAGACGACCACCGTTCTTAGTCAGATGAAGTCCCTCGCCCTTCTGTTTATTATTACCGCGGTATCTTTTACTGCGTACTCTGGTACCCCCATAAGCCGACTTTCACAGCATTCTTTCGGTTCGATGCCGGATAAGTCGGAGGTCACGCAATTCGTTCTGAGAAATAAGAATGGCGTGACCGTTAAGGTCATTTCTTATGGAGCAACGATTACGGAATTATCAATTCCAGACAAAGAAGGGGTAATGAAAAACGTAGTTGCCGGAAGCGACTCTCTCGATGCCTACCTGGAGGATTTTCCTGCGGCAGCTATCGTCGGGAGATTTGCCAATCGAATCGCCAACGCCTCGTTTAAGATCGATGACACCATATGTCATGTAACTCAGAACAACGGAAAACACCACATACACGGAGGACAAAAACGTTTCTCAATGGTTAACTGGGAAGTAAGTGGACAATCTTCCAGCGACAACCAATCAAGCGTAACATTTACCTATTTAAGCAAAGACGGAGAAGAAGGGTTTCCTGGAAATCTAACTACATCGATCACTTATAGCCTAAATGATCGAAATGAGCTAAAACTGAGTTACAGGGCCACAACGGATAAACCTACGATTGTTAATCTAACGAACCACGCTCATTTCAACCTTGCCAACGAAGGCGGCTACAATGCACACGAAGTCTGGCTCAATGCCGATCACTACACAGTCGCAGATTCGGAACGTATTCCGACTGGTGAGGTAGCCCAAACAAAAGGAACAGCTTTCGATTTCTCAATCCCGAAAAGAATCGACTCCAATCTTCCTACCTCCGGCAGGTACGACGATAATTTCGTGATAAATGACAATGGAGAATATAAGCGAACAATGAGACTCGCGGCACGCGTTTCAGACCCTAAAAGTGGCCGAGTCATGGAAGTTCGAACTGATCAACCAGGCATCCAATTCTACACAGGAAATAGGGCTGGATTTTGCCTCGAGTCGCAGGGTTTCCCTGATGGAATCAATCAACCAAACTTCCCATCACCCATCGTTAGGCCTGATAGTCCATTTGAAAGCGACACCGTATTCATTTTCTCTGTTCAATAAACCTACAACAAAAGACCAAAGACATATCCCTAAAATACAATTCCCCCTAACAAACTCCAAAAACTCCTTCAAAAAAGGATGTTGCCCTATAGGTGCAGGTTGGGTGAAAACAGAGTCAGCATGATTTCAGAAATATTTGACG
>CAWVWU010000361.1:0-1573 GCA_963933925.1 uncultured Puniceicoccaceae bacterium | reverse complement strand
ATGGGGCGTGAAAACCTGAAATTGGTCTTTGTATTAATCGACTCGCGTCACGAGCCCAAGGATATTGATATCGAGTGCGTGCAATGGCTTCATGAGGCCGAGCGTCCATTTGCCCTCGTGTTCACCAAAAATGATCTTCAGACCGAGGCCGGTTTGGTTGAAGTACAGGAAGCGTTTTTTACAGAGCTTGATGCCATTGGTATCGAAATACCGCACTGCATGAGCAGTTCTACGAAGAACAAGGCAGGGCGTGGTGCTATTATGCAATTTATTGATTCAAAAATCCCTAAGAAGAAATCTGCTAAGAAAAAATCTGGCGTTTCTCTTGGGTGGATGAAAAAGGGGAAGAAATAGTTATGTCGATTGAAGAAAATTCAGAAGGTAATGTTGGGTTTGTATCCATTGTTGGACGTCCTAATGTAGGCAAGTCGACATTTATTAACCGTGCGTTGGGTTATCACCTGACTGCGGTTTCCAATCGTCCGAATACGACCCGTAAGAAATGGAGAGGGATTTTGTCTGACGACGATTCTCAGATCATTTTCGTGGATACTCCCGGTATGCACTCATCGGGGAACAAAATGCAGGAAGCGATGGCGGCAAGTATCGCATCGAGCTTGAAGGATAGTGACGCTGTTCTTTGCATTTGCGATCCGACACGTCCTTTTGGAGAAGAGGATTTGATGATGGCGACTGCGTTGGCTGCTTGTGGAAAGCCAGTTGTGTTGGCTTTGAATAAGATCGATGTCGCGACAGCTGATGAAGTTGAGGCCATACGTTCTCAGTATTTGGAAATTGCAGAGAAGGCACAGGTCGGTGTGATCTCGGCTTTAGAGGGAACTGATGTGCCCGAGCTCTTGACCGTGATCAAAGGGCTGTTGCCGAAGGGACCGTTCTTGTTTCCCAAGGATGAGCTTACGGATGTTATCGAACGAGACATCGCTGAAGAGGTCATTCGCGAAGCGGCGAACGAAAAGGTTTACCAAGAGATTCCTCAGTCAATCCTCGTAAAGATCGATACGTGGAATGAGACCGAAAAAAAGGTCAAGATTGCGGCCACGTTACATGTCGAAACTAATTCCCAGAAGCAGATCGTTGTTGGGACTAAGGGAGAAATGATCAATAGTATCTCTAAGGCCGCCCGTGAAAAGCTCATGGCCGATATGGATAAGTTTCTCGATGTTAAGTTGCGGGTAAAGGTCTCCGCTGATTGGCAGAACAAGAAGCGTTTCTTGAGGGATAACGGAGTCGTCGACTAAGTCGGCCACGTTCTAAAATAGAATTTTCTTCGTTCTCGTCGGTGAATCGGCGAGGACATGGAGGGAATGGGCGGATCGGATCTTTTCGGGGCTGTTTTGTAACCGCTAATGAATGCGAATGGATGCGAATCAATTCGGTGTTTTTTTGCCACTACTGAGGATGGGGGACAAAACTCGGGTAGTTATTGAGACTGGGGGTGAATTGGTGGTTTGTAGGACCGGATGTTATCCGGTCGTTTTATGGGAATGAGGTTGTCCGGAGGAAGAGTCCCATAAGTTGTTAAAATAAAGAGGTGGTTTCCCTCCTTTGCAGC
>CAWVWU010000360.1:0-1582 GCA_963933925.1 uncultured Puniceicoccaceae bacterium | reverse complement strand
GAAACCACCTTTTTATTTTAACAACTTATGGGACTCTTCCCTGATGAGCGGATTAGTGGTATGATAGCCCAAAAAAGCAGGGCAAAAATCGATATGGGAATACCCAGGATTGAGCCGTATTTGCTTTGAATTACAGTTCCACAATCAGTGTCTGTGTTGCAATTACCCGGTCCGATCTTTAAGTATAATAGATAGAGTGCTAAGGACGCCCCGCAAATGAGGAGGAGTTCATTTGCAATTCTAGGAATCGAGTATTTTTTTATGAGAGAAGCCATTCTTGGATCAATGAAGGTATAGACTATTGGTCTGATTGAGTTGGAGTGAGAAGGCTGGATTTGAATTGTTGTCTAGCTTTCGCTGAGCTGTTTTACTTCGGTGTTGACCCCGCTTGGGGTAGAGAGGCTTGATTTAGAACATATCTTCTTCTTTATTTCGAGACTCCTGAATTGCTTGGAAGCCCATGCTGTTTGGGCACGATCCCTCCTTAGAGGGATTAAGGAGAGGGAGGAGTTGTTCGATTAGGTCTTGTAGGACGAAATCGTGTTCGAGGAGTTTGTGATCTATCTCCGCGATTCGTTGTAAGATTTTTGTATTTGCGGTGAGTTCTTCGCGCATGGCAACAAATGCACGGACAACGTAGACGCTCATGCTCGTGGCCTCTTCAGAACGAAGAACGGTGGCGGCCATGATCGCACCGTGTTCTGTGAAGACCCATGGTAATTTACGTCGGCCACCATGGGTGGTTTTTGATGTCACGTTTTGTGATATCAAGTGGGTGAACTCAGCTTCGTCGAGTTGGAAGGCGAAATCTGAGGGGAAGCGTGCGGCGTTTCGTTTGATTGCTTGATTGAAGGCCGAGGTACTGACTGCGTAGAGTTTGGCGAGATCTTGGTCGAGTACAACGTCACGGCCTCGGACTTTGTAGATGTGTGGCGAATGCTTGTGGTTGGGTGAGTTGTTTTTTTTTGCCATGAGATGAATTAGTGCGTCTCTCCTTAGCTTTCGCTGAGGCGTTTTACTTCTTCGGCGTTTAGCATGTCGTGGGCTTCTTTTAGGATGTCGGGGATCATGTCGGCGAAGGGGCTTTGGCTGAGGGCGGCTTTCATCTCGTCCTTGTTGTGGTCGCTGTATTTTTGACCAGGGAACCAGTGTTCGGCATTGCCGAGGAGGTTGTAGCGCATCTTGCCGAATTCAGTCATGTCGAGGGTCTTGGCCCAGGTCCAAAGGCGTACGATTTCTTTGACGTGAATTCCGTTGGGAAGAGTTTCCCACTCGGGGAGGCCTTCTGCCCATTTTTCGAGCCAATCGGGGTGGATGGTTTTGGCTACCTTGGCTCGGATTGCTTGATCGATCGGTGCTACCAATTTTTCGGCGTATTCGAGGTGCGACAAGGCTTCGATATGTGTATCGAAATCTTGGGGGCGGGAAACCCCCATGCTTAGGGTGTGAATATCGGGGCGGGACCAACAGTAGAGATCATTGAACTGCATTGGATTGAGAGGCTTGCAGAGATCGGCGAGTTGATCGGTCGGTTCGTAGAGCTTGCCGCCTTTATCGTTGGGGCTGATTATGAAGACTCCCA
>CAWVWU010000359.1:0-1602 GCA_963933925.1 uncultured Puniceicoccaceae bacterium | reverse complement strand
GGGGTTTATTAAGGTTGGACGTTTAGAGGATCCTGCATTCACCATCAAAGAAGCGGTTGTCTTTACTGCGTATCCTGGAGCGAGTGCGGCGGAAGTCGAACGTGAGGTAACGGATAAGATTGAGGCTGAAATTCAACGCCTTGATTCGATCAAGGAAATTCGTTCGCGTTCCTTTGCTGGTAGATCTGTGATTGAAGTCGAGTTAGTTTGGACTGCGGGACCAGATGACATTCCACAAATATGGGATGAGCTCCGTCGAAAGGTGAGTGATATCCAGCCTATGTTGCCACCAGGGGTCGGGCCGAGTATGGTGAACGACGATTTTGGCGATGTTTACGGCCTGCTTTATGCGGTTAATAGTGCACAGGTTGATCAGGCGGATCTCCATCGCTATGTGAAGCGCCTTAAAACTCAGCTTATGCAAGTGGGGGATGTGGCAGATGTGCAAATTCTCGGGGATATTTCTGAAGAGTTGCATGTGGACATCTCTCCAGAGCAGATGGCGACATTTGGAATTGGGCCGCAGGAACTTTTGAGCAATATTGCCACCCAGAATGCGGTAACCGATGCGGGTGGTTTTCGAGTCGGTGGGCGATTTACTCGTCTCCAACCTACAGGTATGTTTCGAGATGTGGAGGGTTTGGCAAATTTGCCGATTGGACGTAAGGCAGGCGAAGCGTATTTGAGACTTGGTGATGTGGCTGATGTTAGTCGTGGTTACGAAGATCGTCCCTCTCGCATCGTGCGTTTTAATGGCAATGATACGATTCTGATCGGAGTAGCGGGCCGTCCGAAGGTGAACATCGTTGACGTTGGGAATCGGGTGGAAGCTCGTATTGCGGAGCTCGATTCCGAAAGGCCGTTGGGTATCGAGATTTCTCCGGTCTATGAACAGCATCGCATCGTTGACGAGGCTGTTAATGGATTTGTGCTTAATTTGGCGATGTCGGTCGTGATTGTCGTCGGTGTGCTTTGTCTTTTTATGGGTTGGCGTTCCGGCCTTATTGTGGGATGCGTTCTATTTCTTACGGTGGCTGCGACTGTATTTGGAATGAAGCTACTTGGTATCGAAATGGAACGTATTTCACTGGGGGCTCTTATCATCGCGATGGGCATGTTAGTGGATAACGCGATCGTGGTTGCTGAAGGCATGCTAGTGCGTGTTCAGAAAGGAATAGACAAGGTGGAGGCAGCCAGTGCTGCGGTACGTTCGACGTGGTTGCCGTTGTTGGGGGCGACGGTAGTGGGGATTTTGGCATTTTCTGGGATCGGACTTTCTCAGGATGCAACTGGTGAGTTTACCTTTTCACTCTTTGTCGTGATTAGTGTATCTCTCCTGCTTAGTTGGGTGTTTGCAGTGAGCGTTACGCCATTGTTGGGAAGCTACATTTTGCAGAATCTCAAAGCAGAGGATGGCTCTGTTGATCCCTACAAAGGAGTTCTCTATTCGGCTTATAAATTCGTTCTGAGGATAACTCTCAGGTTTAGACTGATAACCGCGGCAATCTTGTTAGTGATGACTTTGGGAAGCATTGTTGGTTTTGGGTTAGTAAACCCAAACGTTTCATAAATCCTCAAGCGGCGGCGAGGTAATTTCTCAAA
>CAWVWU010000358.1:0-1606 GCA_963933925.1 uncultured Puniceicoccaceae bacterium | reverse complement strand
TCATCTGTGCTATCTGTGGGCAAAACAAAGCACAAAACAATAACACCCAACAATATCATCCAACAACCCACATCTCTTCGTGTACCGAGTGAAACGACACTTAAGGAGTTCACCGACGAAACATTTCGTGTCATTCGTGGGCAAAAAAAGCACAACCCAATCAATTAACGGTTAAAAAAAGCTTCGTAAGCATATCTTAAACACCTCCCAACACACATGAAGACGCAACAACCGATCGATGCCTTTGCCCGTGACCTCCCAGCTGAGGTCAAAGAATCCGTCTACACTTCCAGTAAAGCGAAGTACGACAAGCGACTCACTTCTCTAAACACGAGCTACACAGCCCCAGACGACCTGCGCAAGCTCGCCGGAGAGATCAAGCAGCACACCCTCGAAAACCTTCCGAAGTATCTCGGCAGTGCCGTCACTCAACTCGAGAACAACGGTGCCAAGGTCCACTTCGCCAAAGACGGAGAAGAAGCCAACGACATCATCCTCAGCATCATGCAGGAAGTCGGAGCCACCAAGCTCATCAAGTCGAAGAGCATGGTCAGTGAAGAAGTTCACCTCAACGCCTTCCTCGAAAAGAACGGCTGCGAAAGCATCGAAAGCGATCTAGGGGAATTCATTCTTCAACTCGACGACGAGATGCCTTCTCACATCGTCACCCCAGTCTGTCACAAGAACAGACGCCAAATCGCCAAAACCTTTGAAGAAAACGGCATCGGCGATTATAACGACGATCCACAAACCATCACCGATCGTGCCCGCGTCTTCCTCCGCCAGAAGTACATCGAAGCAGAAGTCGGCCTAACCGGAGGAAACTTCGTATCCGCCGAATCCGGACGAATCGCCCTCGTAACAAACGAAGGCAACGCACGTTTCTCAATTTCAGCCAACAAAACCCACATTGCCCTAATCGGCATCGAGAAGGTCGTCCCACGCGACAAAGACCTCTCGGTCTTACTCAATCTCCTCGCCCGCTCGGCAACAGGACAACAACTCACCGTCTACACCCAGTTCATAAATGGCCCGAAACTATCGAAACAGCCAGATGGACCGGAAAACATGCACGTCGTTTTCCTCGACAACGGACGTAGCGAAATCCTAGGAGGCGAGTTTAGCTCCATTCTACGCTGTATTCGTTGTGGTGCCTGCCTAAACGTTTGTCCAATCTACCGCCAATCCAGTGGACACGCCTACCGCGCCGTCTACCCCGGACCAGTCGGTGCCGTACTCGCACCCCTTCTCGCCGGAAAGAAATATCCAGAATTCGCCGATCTCCCCAAAGCATCTAGTCTCTGCGGAGCCTGTAACGACGTCTGCCCAGTAAACATCCCTCTCCCAGAACTTCTCCTTCGCCATCGCAACAAAGCGAAATTAGAAGGCATCAAAAAAGCAACCGCTGGCACTCCTCCAATGGGTGGATGGTCCATCCTCTGCAGTACACCCGCCATGTGGAAGACCGCCCTCGTCACCGGAAAAGCCATGGATTACGTATCCATGAAACTCATTCCTGTACCTGCCGTACAAGCATGGGTCAAAGAACGCACCCTTCCCCCATTCCGAGGCGGCAAGTTCCGCAAGTGGTTCAAAAACCGAAACA
>CAWVWU010000357.1:0-1644 GCA_963933925.1 uncultured Puniceicoccaceae bacterium | reverse complement strand
AGCATTCGGTGCCGACGATTCAATAGTTGGGGCGAAATTAGGACTGCCTTTAGTAAACCCGGTTCTACCGAACGGTCACTTTACTGATGAAACGCCTTTAGTAGGTGGGCTATGGTTCAAAGATGCAGACAAAATAATAATCAGAGATCTTAAAGAGAAAGGACTTCTGTATAAGCGACTTAATTATACTCACAATTACCCGCATGACTGGCGTAAAGGTACTCCTTTAATGAGTTATCCGGTGGATAGTTGGTTCATCAAAACTACTGCCGTAAAAGACGATCTTGTCGCAAGGAATAAGACTATTAATTGGTACCCGCCATCGATTCAGGATGGTAGATTTGGAAATTGGCTAGAAAATAATGTGGATTGGGCGTTAAGTCGAAAACGATACTGGGGCACTCCTCTCCCTATTTGGGTTTCGGATAAAGAGGGATCTGAATATTTTGAAGTGATAGGGTCGATAGCGGAACTAAGAGAAAAATCTAATTTGAATACGGCATCGGATGAGCTTGACCTGCACCGTCCTTTCGTTGATGAGATCACCTGGGCGGCGCCTGATGGCGGGACTATGCGACGAGTAACTGACGTGCTTGATGTTTGGTTCGATTCTGGAGCGATGCCCTATGCTCAGTGGCATTATCCATTCGAAAATAAAGAACTTTTCGAAAAGCATTTTCCCGCAGATTTCATTTGCGAAGGTGTGGATCAGACAAGAGGATGGTTTTATACGTTACATGCCATCGCAACTTTGGTTCAAAAGAATGTTGCGTTTAAAAACGTGATAGTAAACGGTCTTGTTTTAGACGAGAAAGGCGAAAAAATGTCCAAATCGAAAGGGAATACTGTAAACCCTTTCGATATAGTGAATAAGTACGGAGCTGACGTTGTGCGTTGGTATATGATGAGCAATTCTAGCCCGTGGGACAGCATGAAATTTTCTGAGTCTGGCCTGTCCGAAGTTAGAGGAAAATTTTTCGGAACTATTGAAAATGTCTATCGGTTTATGTCCAGCTACGCAAATATTGACGGTTTCTCATACCAATTAGCAGTCATTCCGGTTTGCGAAAGGAGTGAGCTTGACCAATGGATTCTAAGTCGTTTAGATTCGACAATCGGCACCGTTGATCACGCGTTCGATAATTATGATGTTACCAGAGCGGCACGCGAGCTCGAGAAGTTCGTAGAAGAACTATCCAACTGGTACATACGGCGGTCGCGTCCTCGGTTTTGGTCTGCGAAGCAGGTGGCTCAAGGGGGAAGGGATAGCGATGCTATTCATCAAAAAGAATGTGCTTATCAAACGACATATGATTGCCTTCTTGGGCTGGCCAAATTAATTAGCCCTATCGCACCTTTCTTTGGCGATTGGTTATATAAAAACCTAAATGACCTGACGTCTCAAGAAGTCCACGAATCAGTGCACTGTGCCTCGTTTCCAACAACTACAGAGGGGCGGAAATTGCCTGACCTTGAGCATAAAATGAGCCTTGCGAGACAAATCGTTCAACTTGTTCTTTTACTGAGAAATCGAAGTAATATAAATGTCAGACAACCGCTCTCTAGGCTACTTGTAGTCACTGCCCCAGATATTGACGAGTCTAGTGTTCAAGCCATGGAATCAATAATTCTTGAAGAGGTCAA
>CAWVWU010000356.1:0-1652 GCA_963933925.1 uncultured Puniceicoccaceae bacterium | reverse complement strand
CACGATCTACTCCAGAGATGCTGAAGAAGCCTCTTACCCGACAGTTGCTTCCATTGAAAGCCCAGAAGGCACTCCAATCCCATGGGCCGCCCTATCTGCTCTCGCTTCACACCCGAGCAACTCCAAAAAGGCGTGGACTGTTTACGATAGTTTCTATCGCAAAAGTCGTATATTCCAACTTGATACATCCGGATTCCCCGTCCTCATCGAAAAGGAAATCGTCCTTACAGACAGTAAGGGAGTTTTCGCTGAAACAATCGCTACAGCCAACGCGAACGGATACACTGACATCGTCGCGGCTAACCTCATCAACGATGACAATACAATCAACGTAGACCCAGAGGGCCTCGCTCGCCGCGCAGATGGTGGATTCTGGCTGGCCTCCGAAGGCAATGGAACGATCGGCGACGACGATCGCCCGATCAAATCTCACAACTGGCTCTTCCGAGTATCCAACAAGGGTGTTATCAAGCAAGTCGTGAGTCTTCCCGAAGGTACCAACGCTCGCCAAGTTCGCTTCGGACTCGAAGGGGTTACTGCAGTTGGAAGCGGTTCCAACGAAGTTCTCTACGTTTGTATTCAAAGAGAATGGGACGGAGATTTGGATGGCCACGCCCGCATCGGACGCTACGAAGTCGCGAGCGGTGAATGGACCTTCTTCTACTATCCTCTCGCGGAAGCTCAGTCACCTAACGGTGGATGGGTTGGTCTCTCGGAAATCGTTGCCACTTCGGACAGTGACTTCCTCGTCGTAGAACGCGACAATCAAGGTGGACTCGATGCACGCATCAAGAAAATCTTCAGTTTCTCAATCGAAGGGCTTACGCCACTTAGCGAAGAAAATACTCCGAACTTCCCAGTCGTTTCCAAAACAGAAGTACGCGACCTCATTTCAGACCTCCTCTCCGACAACGGTGTCGTAATCGAAAAGGTCGAAGGTCTCACAATACTCGCAAATGGCGACGCCCTCATCGTCACCGACAATGATGGAGTGGACGACTCAAGTGGCGAAACTCAGTTAATCAACCTCGGATCGCTCTAAAAAAAATCCCTATTACTAAAATCACCCTTTAACACAATGCGGTTGGCTCCCTAAGCCAGCCGCATTTTTATTGCCATGAAGCAGCATTCAACTCCCATCCGATTCGCATTTATTCGGAAAGCAAAATGACCAAATAATTACACTCCCATCCAATTCGGCAAGAACATGCTAATCGGTGCGTAGTAAGTGATCAGCAGCAAGGCTAAGACCATAACGATATAGAACGGCACCATAGCACGAGAAACACTCACGATATCACTCTTACCCACTCCGGCACCGACGAACAGACACGTTCCAACCGGTGGTGTAAGCAGTCCGATACACAAGTTCGCGATCAGAATAATCCCAAAGTGAACGGAGTCCAAACCTAAGGCATTCGCAATCGGCAAGAATATAGGCGTAAAGATCAACACCGCGGGTGTCATATCCATGAATACACCCACAATCAAAAGGATCACGTTCATGATCAAAAGAATCACGATTGGATTGTCCGACAAATTCATCAGCCCCTCGCTCACCGTTTGAGGCACCTGCTCTTGAGTCAGCAGTCGACTCATCGCGTAACTACACGCAACAAGAAACAACACAATGGCCGTCGTACGGGAGGCTC
>CAWVWU010000355.1:0-1721 GCA_963933925.1 uncultured Puniceicoccaceae bacterium | reverse complement strand
CCAAAGCGACAAGAGAGAGCTGACCCGCCTCGGCCCAGCCGCCATAATCCTCACCCCGATAAAGCAGATCCAAAGCGACACCCTCGCCCATACCAAAGCACACCTCAGTCGTCACAGCATCAACACCATCGATCCGAAAGCAATCCGTCAACAAGCCGCCAAAGCAAAGACCGAAGCCAAAGGATTCCTATACCAACTCGTAGATATTCTCAAAAACATTTTCGACACCCGACAGGATTTAATCGCCGACCGATCCTTCCCCGAAGACCTCAAAGCCCAAGTCCATCGCCTCCTCCCCAAAACCTTCATTCGCAACACCCCCCACTACGCCCTTAAACGAATGAACACCTACCTCCTCGCCCTCAAGAAGCGAGCTCAAGGCCGACCCAATAACCCAAAACGCGACAAACAAAACGCCGAAGAAATCCAAAAGCTTCACCAACGCCTCCAGTCTCTCCCCAAAGACAAATCCTTCGAAGAACGAACCGAGATCTACTGGATGCTCGAAGAATTGACAGTATCAAAATTTGCCCAATCCCTAGGAACCGCCTACCCAATCTCCGCCAAACGCATCGAATCAAAATTCGCCGAGATAGATTCGTCAACCACTCCACTCTCCCCAACCACAACACCCGCCTCAAACAAATCCAACAGCACACCCAAGAAGTCCACCACCCCAGTCAACAAGCCCACCTCCAAAGACCTAGAGAGTCTCAAAAATCTCTTCAAATAAAAGCAAAAACAACCCAATAAAAAAAAAGGATCCCCGAAACAGGGATCCTTTATAATATAAAAATAGCTCGTAAAAAACTAGAACGAATACCGAGCGGTGACACCAATTTGGCGCGGGTCAGCAGGATCTTCGTAACGGGTCGATTCCCAATCTGGCTGGGCGTTACCAAAGTAAAAGAGCCGTTTTTCATACGCCTCGTCGAAGAGATTCTTGGCCCAGATCGAAAAAGTCCATCCTTCGTATTCGTATCCAATCGTCGCATTCACGAGTGAATAAGACTCACGTTCCTCATTATTCCCAGAACTGTTGGATTCGAAATACTTATCGCGACCATTCAATTCGAGACTACCAAACACCCCGTTATTTCCGGTATAACTGACACCGGTATTGTAGGTGTAACGAGGCGAATTCGAAAGTTCACGGCCGGTGGCGTCGAGTTCAGCATCGAGCAAGCCTACACCCGCATTAAGAGTCCAGTTATCAGTTACAAGCCAACGGGTTTCGGCTTCGAGGCCGAGATGCTCGGCATCGCCTTGATTGGAAGTGAAGTAACGGAAAAACCCGCCCGCACCAGCGGAGTCACGCAACTGAGCATCGCTACGATCGAGATAAAACGCGGTTACCGACGACGTCAAAGCACCGTCAAACCAATGGCTACGCAAACCGAACTCATAATTCCACAGCGTTTCATCGCCGTAGGTCAAAGGATCCCCCTCCTCGAGGAAGGCAGCGACATTAGCACCACCAGCTTTGTAACCGCGAGCAAGGGTAACGAAAAGCAGATGATTTTCGGCCAAATCGTTCTCAAGAGTCAGGTTTCCACCAAACACGGTACCGGACTCCTTTCCACGCCCACCGGGCAATGGAGATCCGTAATAGAGACCTTCCGAAACGGCTTCTATGGAGTAGTACTCGGAACGAAGACCAAGAGTCAGGCGTTGATTATGAAGTATTGCCCCAGGCAATTCGAACCGCCAATCCGTCTAAA
>CAWVWU010000354.1:0-1797 GCA_963933925.1 uncultured Puniceicoccaceae bacterium | reverse complement strand
TTTTAGAAGAGTTGTCTATGCAGTAGACGTGTTCGGCTCTTTTCGCGAGAAGTTGTGAGGCGAGACCTTCGCCTGCACCCAGATCCGCTATCCGGATTTTAGGTACGAGATAGAGTAGAATATGGCCGAATGATTCCCATGATCGCCCTGGGCAATAGTTTTTTCCTAGTCTTCCTGCTATGAGGTTGAAGTATTCTTCTGATTTTCGGCGACGGCGTGTTATAATCCGATCGAGGTTATCGATGTCTTCTATCAGTTCTGGGCTATCTTTGACTGTGGCGATGGATACCTCTATGAGTTTGGATTGTTGTGCGGGGATGCGTTGATTGATGGAGTAAAATGACTTTTTTCCCTCACGGCGGTCTGCGACTATGTTGGCCTGTCTGAGTATTGCGAGTTGGGAGGATATTCTCGACTGGGCCATGTTGAGTATTTCTTGGAGCTCGGCCACGGATAGCTCTTCATGGCTGACAAGGGCGATGAGGCGAATGCGAGTGGGCTCTGAAAGAATTTTAAGGATGTCCCAGTTGGTTTTCATGCAGGGGTGATAGTGCGGAGTGAATGATTAATAGGGAAATAAAAAATGGGTTACCTGGAAAATCGGTAACAGCTGAACTATGTTTCTATAAAAAAAGCCGCATCCAAAGTTTGGACGCGGCTTTGATTAAATTGTCTGTTAAGCGTTTTAGCTTTTAACGAGGTCGACGTAACGAGCGATGGACTTAACCTTTCGAGTGGTTTCTTCGCCGTCGATGTTGATCGTACTTTCGTCTCCAACTTTCTTACCGAGAAGCCCCATACCAAGAGGAGTCTTGTAGGAGATGATCTGGTTGTCTGGATCCCCATCCCACGCTCCAAGAACAGTGTATGTGATTTCTTCGTTGGTGCTTTCGTTGGTGAGAGTTACGACACACCCGATACCAACGACTTCGAGACCTGCTTCGCTGAAATCGGTGATTTGAGCACGTTGCAGGTCTAGCTCGAGCATGTTCTTGCGTCCCATAAGTACCGCTTGGTCCTGCTTCGCCATCTTGTACTCGGAGTTTTCCTTCAAGTCGCCATGTTCGCGAGCTTCGGCGATAGCCTTGCTGTTTTCTGGAATCTTCTTGTGTGAGATGTCTTCGTACTCGGCAACTGCCTTGTCGTAGCTTGTGCGAGAAACGAATAGACCTTCCGCCTTTTCTTGCTGAACGCCGTCGAGGAGACTTTGTACACCTGGGAAGATTTTAATGAAGCGAGCGAGTAGGGACTTCTTTGTGAGATTTTCGAAACCTTGGTTGAGGAGAAGGTTGTTTGCCAAGTCCCTAGCTGTTTCTGCGTTTGCTTGTGCGAGAAGATCAGGAATCAACTCCAAATCATCACTGAGAGCGTCCGCTAGAGGAATACGACGAGAGCTTGCTGATTGTAGTGCTTCGTAGTCGATCGCGAAGAAGATCGAGTTCAAAAGGCGTGGCAAGATCATGTCGTGGATTAGTGATCCGTACTTCTTCGAGTTACGGTTCTTTACGATCCAGAGAAGTACAGGTTCCTTGATGTTTTGCTCTGTCTGCCAGCGGTTCAAGGTATCTTGAAGTTCCTTGGTAAGCTCGTTTTCGATGAGGAAGTTAACACAATCCGTTGTGAACTTACCGCTAGAGGTCTTAAGAAGGCTGAAGACGAGATCCTTCCAATCTGCTGGGTGCGATTCCTTGATTAGGTTAAGGGCACGTGTTTGCTGATTGGTAGGAAGCTCCTCTATAAGGAGTGCGAGTTCGCTGGTTTGAGAAACGAGGTCGATGAGGCTTGGCTCGAATTGCT
>CAWVWU010000353.1:0-1798 GCA_963933925.1 uncultured Puniceicoccaceae bacterium | reverse complement strand
AAACCAATCCCTTCCTGCGATAGTCCGGCAAAGCGAAGCGACGACGGAAGCACCATTAAAAAAGAAGACTGCGAATGCAGTTTTTTGTGCTCGGATGGGACAAGTTCCGAGCAAAGCGACAAGACCGGGCTCGAAGAGAACCGACTCCATCCAATCCCAGCCCACTATTGTGCTTTTAGGTCATCGAGCAACCCGGGCAGCTCTGACATACTTCCAAACGTTACTGCTCCAGCAGAGCGAAGTTCTTCTTCGGGAGAGAGATCGACGTATCCCAGAACCTTCATCCCCGCAGCAATAGCACCCTCCACGCCAGGAGGTGAATCTTCTACAACCACACACTCCTCCGGAAGCACCCCCATTTTCTCCGCCGCATAAAGAAACAAATCAGGAGCAGGCTTACCTCGAGCAACCTCCGAAGCACTATAAATACCTTCGGTGAAATACGGAAGAAGCCCAGACAACTCCAACCCCATGTGAATATGTTCATAAGAACTACTGGACGCGACACATCGCCTCAGGGTAAGTCCTTCAAGAACTTCCTTGATTCCTGGAATTGGGCCAATCTCTTCACGAAATCTCCTCACCCCGACCTCTTCGTATTTGCTATTCAACTGCTCTTCGGAAATCGGTCGTCCCAACATCTCCTCAGCAATAACGAGGCAGTCCTTTGTCGACCGTCCTTTGAAATGATGAATCACCTCGTCCATCGTTAACTCAAGACCCACCTCCAACAGGCACTCCCGATAAACATCATTCAATATCCGTTCGGAGTCGATCAGCACCCCATCGCAATCAAATATGACTAACATGCTTGTATTCAACTAAAGTTAGAGCAGGCAAAAAGAACATTTCAGTCCGACATCATCGCTTCACCCACATCGCTTAATACCAATCCCCAAACCGTACTTCAATTCCGAGGTCAGTCCCTACTTGAGTTTTAAAATCCTCAAGATCCGCAAACGTTCCGTCCTGATTTCTATAGTGGTAAGGATAAACGACCTTAGGCTGGAACTCCCTCACCGCACTTGCGGCTTGGGTTACAGTCATCGTATAAGGCTGGTTCATCGCAATAAACGCGACATCGATATTTTCTAAAGCTCTCATTTCTGCGATATCTTCGGTGTCACCCGAGGCGTACAAACGTTTACCACCGATCGTAACCACATAACCATTTCCGTCGCCCTTGGCATGTCGAGCGTTGTAAGCAGGGACCGCCTCTATCGTTACTCCAAAATGGTCGACCGAATCGCCATTTGATAACTGCGTCGTAATTGCCTTCAAATCCGCTGACAACCTACTATATACCTCAGCGGAAGTAACGACGACCGTGGTGGGTTTGCGAATCGCTTCGATTGTCGCGGCGTTAAAATGATCACCATGCTCATGAGTCACCATGATGATATCTGGTGAAGGCAATCCCTCAAATGCCGCAGCACCGCCCGTAGGATCATTGTAAATCATAATTCCGTCCCAACTCACCACAAACGCCGCATGGTCCACTGGGTGAATAATCGCATCACCGGCACTCGTCACTAACACATCCCCCGAAATCGGCACGGCCTCTTCTTCCGGAACTTCGTAAACCTCTATAAGAGCAATCCCCTCTCCTCCGTCTTCTCCCGAAACGATCACAGTATAGGCACCGGGTTCTAGAGTTGTTAGAATGGCTGATGACTTGCCTCCCTCGGCCAGTTGATAAGACCCCACCTTAGTTTGTGCGAGAGCGATGTCGGCATCAGATCCCCAGTCATCGTTTGTAATGTCTGCGTCACTCTCATCGGGAGTAACCAGCCACAAG
>CAWVWU010000352.1:0-1876 GCA_963933925.1 uncultured Puniceicoccaceae bacterium | reverse complement strand
ACAAAGGCATTTTACTGCCCTTCTTATCTTCTGCACCAGAAGATACGGTGGGTTCAGCCTTCTCAGTTTCTTTCTTAGCGACTTTTGCAGGCTTCGCTGCAGGTTGTGGTTTCGGTGCTTTAGCATTAGATTTTTGCTTCTTTTGAGCTCCTCCCTTACCACCATTCACACGATCCAAGATTGAATAATCAAGCGAGTATCCCAACTTCTTTCCATGCCCAACAAGGTCTGTAATGCGATTAATGAGTGCTTGCTTCTCCTTTCGATTCAAATTCGAACCAGAAAATTCCTCATCAGCATCCTTTATCTGCAATTCTAGATCATGCTCACCTCTAAAGCGAGAAAGTGCCTCCTTCGTTTCCTTAAGCTTCTTCTTATCAGCCTCAGTGGCCAATTCTGAAAAACACCCATTTTCCAAATTGTAACGGACCTCGAAATACAAGCCTTCACACGCTTTCCACTTCGAGCTATCGGAGATCATGGAGTGAGTTTCACTGAGTTTCTTAGTCCACGTCTCATATCTAGACTTGGAAATCGTCTCACGAACACTCGAGACAAGATTCCCCTCACCCATTTCGTCGAAACCACCCTGCTCATATTTAAAGTAGACTTCTTCGGCTGTGGTACCACTAACGACTCCAGCAGAGATTTCCATCAAATCTGCATCCAACTCAGCCGCCAATCGTTTGTTGAGTCTGAGTAAATCTGCTTTGTAAGCATCTTCCTTGGGATGCTCCGCCTCTAGTATTTTGATAACTGCCAAAGCCTCAAGCGTCTTGCTTGAGCTCATACGGCTATGGTATTCAGTTAACAATAGCTGCCTCGCTTCGTCACCTTTCAAAAATACAGATTGAAAAACATCGATGAGATCATTCTTGAGCCCCTTCGAAGTAGTCCAGCCAAAGTACTCACAACACTCATTCCAAGACTTCGAATCTTCGACCTTCAAACCCTCCGCTCTTTTGAAAACATTGGGAGCACCCATCAAGTGGATGAACGGCGTCAGCGTATCGCCTGAACTCAATTGAGTCGATGCTTCTTCGAGCATTCTGTTGGCTTCCGTAATCGCCTTCGAAAAGTTCCATGCCAACCAGGCTCCATCCAAACCGGCACTGTCTCCAGCAAGTGTTTCGCTAATTTGCGTCGTGAATATAGGATGTTCTTTCATGAGATCTCTAAGTCTATGCTGCTAAAATAAATCTGTTTTACTTCCAAACAAGCTTCGATCGAGGGAATGACTCAGATCGTTTGATACTATTCGGATAGGATTGCATCGGTATTTATCCGACACTCTTAAGGAATTCTCCCCACTTTGAACGTATTTCACCACAGCACCCCATAGCATAACTCCACAAGATGCTAATATTCATTAAATCAGCTATAGATCACATCGTAAAAACAACCTGCTACATTCAAAAAATAGATACACGACTACTAATAGAGTAGGCATACACTAGACGGCCCTAGGGAAAAAAACCCAGTTTACGTACGATTTATCTAAATTTTTGCTCAGCACGTACGATAATAAATTCTAAATATGCCTACGCATACCCCCTCTTTATATACAAATAAGCGTCTTCAACGGAATCCTCTCATGATCAATCGAAAACTTAATAGTTCACTCGCAATACTTTGCATTCTAAGTGTGGCGATTTTTCAATCGAACGCCCAACAAGTTGATCCAATCCCACTTGCTGATTCCGTAGTCCTTCCAGAACTACCCGAGGAACACAAAAACGCCTCAGGAAAAGTCAGTCTAATTGTAGCAGTCGCACCAGATGGAGTCGTTGCAAGCGTCAACATCCTATCTTCCAGCGACCCAGTGAAGTGGACCCCGAAAACTGGACAGGTGGCTTAGTTGGATAGATAACCGACA
>CAWVWU010000351.1:0-1882 GCA_963933925.1 uncultured Puniceicoccaceae bacterium | reverse complement strand
CTGATCCACCCAAACCTTCTGTACCGGATGTAAACCTCCTCCGATCTTCGCGAGTCCCTCGATCGTCCGTATCGATCTCCCCTCAAGCTGAGATACGGGCAATACACAGGACCGAGTCGCAACCCCGTCTACATGAACCGTACACGATCCACACAAACCCTTGCCGCACCCATACTTCGTCCCAACCAGACCGAGATGATCTCTCAACACCCACAGCAACGGCGTGGTCGGATCGACATCATTCAATTTTCGTCTCTCTTCGTTTATCTCAAGGTATACGATTGCCATAATATGTTAGCGGTAGAATTTCCGGGGTATTAGAGAAAAGATACTCTTATCCTCTGGACAGTATTTTTAAAAGAGAGAAAACACTACTATGCACGAAATCTGGCCTCAATTGAGATTTTGGGTTGAATCCAATACCCCTTTTACCCTCGCCACCGTCGTCGAAGCCCGCAACCCCTCCCCAAGAGGTATCGGTGCCTGCCTCGCCATCTGCGAAGAGGGCAAGAAATTCATCGGCTCAGTCAGTGCCGGTTGCGTCGAAAGCGAAGTCATCGAACGAGCACAAGCGTGCAGCCTAGATGGAACAACAAGGTGGGCCGAATTCGGCCCCAGTCAAGGAATGCCATGGGAAGTAGCACTCTCTTGCGGTGGAAAAATCAAAGTCCGAATCGAACGCTTTAGCTACGATACCCAAGTCACCCCACGCTTAATAGAATGCCTGAACACCCACCAATCAGGACTTTGGATAAGCGGCCCAAATCAACAAGCCCTCTTAACCGACCCAACCACTTTCATCGGCGACGAATCCCAATGGTCCCCAGAAACAATCGAGCGAGCACGCCAACACCTCCGACAGTCTCGTAGCACAAAGGAAGTCGATACAGAAGAGGGCTCCGTTCTTTTTCGTATACTTCAAAATCCCAAACGTCTCTTTATCATAGGAGCTGTTCACATCAGCACCCACCTCGTCACGATTGCCCGCTCCCTCAACTATCAGACGATTGTCATTGATCCTCGCCAAGCCTATGCCCAATCCGAACGCTTCTCATCCCCACCAGATCAGCTCATAAACTCCTGGCCCGCCCAATCCCTCAACGAATTCCACATCACGGATTCCGACTGCTTCGCCCTCCTAACGCACGACCCAAAAATCGACGACGACGCCCTAAGCATATTACTCAAATCATCGTGTCACTACATCGGCGCCCTAGGCAGTCGAAAAAGCCATGCCGCCCGCCTAAAGCGTCTTTCAAAAATCGGTTTTCCCGACGATACCCTCAAACGAATCCACGGTCCCATCGGTCTAGACATCGGCAGCCGCACCCCAGCCGAAATCGCGATTAGCATCATGGCCGAAATCATAAAGACACAAAACGATAGACCACAACCAATCCTCGGATAATGGCTCCCTCCAATCCCTTAATTTATGCCATTATCCTCGCAGCCGGATCGTCCAAACGCTTCCCCGGAACCAACAAGCTACTAGCCCCAGTACACGGAGTTCCAATCATCCAACGTGTCACCACAGCGATTTGCGAAGCCAACACGAAGACAACACTGGTCATAACAGGAAAAGACCACGCCCTAACAAAGCCCTTACTCGCTTCACAAAACCTCCAATGTATTCAAAACAGAGACTACTCCCAAGGAATGGGAACCAGTCTAACCAAAGGAATCGATTCAATCCCCGAAGACAATTGGGACGGCATCCTCATTTGCCTCGGCGATCTACCAAACCTGACAACCAAACTCGTAAACACACTGATACAAACATTTCAGGCCGAGAATGCTAATAGTATAATCATTCCCATCCACCAAGGCAGACGAGGTCACCCCATCATATTTCCCTATCGATATCGGAATCAACTCTCCCAAC
>CAWVWU010000350.1:0-1918 GCA_963933925.1 uncultured Puniceicoccaceae bacterium | reverse complement strand
CTTCTGAGAAGGCACCGTCGATGGTGATTGCTTTGCCACTGTCTTTTAGCGGTGATTCGCCTTTTTCTACTTTTACGGGAACGTGACCATTTACAATGAGGCCATCTTCGGAGTCTACTCCGAACTCGGCGAGGACTTTGTCGCAGAAGCCGACTTCGTGGATGAGCTTGAAGTAGGGGTCTTTGGATTCGTGGTGGGGTGTCTTGTCTGCGATGAAATCACGTTCGAAGGTGGCTATACGATCTTTTCCAAATAGAGGTGAAAGCGGGCCGCTCCAGAGGTACCAGAGGAAGTCGAGGTCAGGTTGCTCTGAGTGGACGAAGGCTCTGCGCACTACGGTTTCGATGCTTTCGAAGAGGGCCCGCCCGGAGAGAGGGGTGCCATCGATTGTCATTGGGAGGAAGTTTCCATCTGCATCGCTTGGCACGCAACCGTGGAATATCAGGCACTCGCCACGGGTGAGGTACATGGATCCTCGACCGACCATGAAGCGCATTTGATCGCGTAGCTTTTGGCTGTTGAGGAAGGAGGTTTTCATTCGAGACAAGCACAGAGCCTCCTCTTCGGTGAGTTCGTATGGATTGCTTGGGTCGATGGTTGGGAAATTGTTGTCGCGAAGATCGTAGGTGTTGCCGTCGATTTCAATGGTTCCTTTTTCGTAGTCGATGCGGTGAAGGAGGCGACGGTGGTCGAGATTCCACTGTGGGTTTCTCTCGATCATTTTGCCTTCGAGCTTAAATTGCATGACTGCGACGGCTTTTTGCATTCTGGCGACGAGCTCGGTCGGTCGCATTCCTTCGCCTTTGGGGATGAAATGGGTTGCGGGGTCGTCGGCGTAGATGGTTCGAGCAAGGTGTTCGAGGGGAGTTAGTGGGACGCTGTAGCCTTCGTCGAGTTGACCAAGGCGTCGATAGCGTAGTGAAACACGTAGGACGGTGCAGATAAGGGCTTCGTTACCAAGGGAGGCTCCGAGCCATAGGGCGTCGTGGTTTCCCCAAATGAAAGCGACGTTGGGTTGTAATCTGAGATAGTCTACGACCTTGTCTCCGCGTGGTCCACGGTCCCAGCAGTCGCCGCCAATGATCAATTCGTCAACCGCGAGGTTACGAATAAGGCGACCTAGGAGGTGAATTAGATGGAGAGCTCGGTCGCGATTGAGAAGCTCGTTTATCATCGCTTCGACAAACTCTGGACCACGAGCGGTAGATGGGGCGTGTAGGATTTCGAGGAGGAGCTCGCTGTATTCAGCCGGAAATACTTGGGTTGCGAGGCGCAGGCTGTAGTTTGACATCAAGTGTCTCAAGATTTCAAACTGCGGCTTTAATGTGCGGGTGGCGTAGGCTCTTAGCTCTTCTCGATCGGTGAGGGACTTTTCGAGGCGTTTAGTGACTTCTGCGGGATAGAAGGTGAGTTTTAGAAACTCCCCGATTTCCTCTTCGCTCATGGTTTCTGAGAACATAGCTTCCACGAGAGGACGGAGAGTTCCTGAAGCGTTGTTGATGACGTGCTGAAGCTTTTTGTACTCCCCGTGGATATCGCTGATGACGTGTATGGCTCCTTTGGGGAGGGTTTGCACGGCAGCAAGTCGGGTGATTTCCGCGATGGCGGCGTCGACGTTTGGATACTCGCGAGCGAGAAGTTCTAGGGACGAGAGATTGGCCTCAGGCCGTTTGAAGGATAATGTTTTGTTTTGCATCGGTGTCTGTTGGGGGAATGAGTTGGAAAAGCGTTATTCCTTCTCGGTTTGGGCATTATTGGATGATGCAGGGTGGCTTGTTGGGCCTGTGTTCTGTTGGTTGTTGGAGGCGTTATCTGTTGGGAGGAGAAGGAGAGTCCGTTGACGGGGCTCTCTTCGACATTCTGACCTACATGGTTTGGGACTTGAATATGTCCGTCGGGACGACAGACGCTACCTTGA
>CAWVWU010000349.1:0-1918 GCA_963933925.1 uncultured Puniceicoccaceae bacterium | reverse complement strand
CTGGGTCGAGCCCAACGACATCGTCACCATACGAGAAACCGCTCGATGCATGAATGCCATGGTCCAACAATACTACGGAAAGGTTAACCACAGCCTCTTCAACCTAGGAGAATTTAACTCTCCAATATTCAGACAAAGCAGCAAACCGCACTACTCAGGCAATAACTAGCCATAAACACGTTTAGTACGAAGCAATTGGGTCGATATTATAGAGCAAACATTACTCTCATTTCACCCTAAAAAAAAGAACTCTCAGCAACTCACAAAATGAAGATTCTCATAGTCGACGACGACCCCTCAATCCGCCTACTCCTCTTCACTATTTTTGGCGAAGATCACGACGTCTCAGTCCTCTGTGACGGACACAACGCCGTATCGGTCCTTTCGGATCCGAATCACCAATTCGACATCGTTCTCCTCGACCTCAAGATGCCACGCCTTTCAGGTGAAATGGTACTCGAATTCCTTTCCGGGTGGCAGAACATCAAGACGAAGTTCATCATCATTTCCGGCTTCGAAGAAGAAGCGAAACACTTCCGCTATCCAAACTTGGTAGCGACCCTAGCCAAACCCTTTAACATCAAAGAGCTTGTTGCTCTCGTAGAAGAAACTCACGAAGCCAACAAAGAAGCAATCGCAAGCTAAACCGCTCGCCGAAAGCTCCCATTCAATTTCCAATGGTCCAGACATAGTCTGGGCCATTTTTTGTACACACGACATCCGTACCCAACGAATGCGGACAAAGAAGGTCTTAAGTATACCGAGCGTACGCCTTCGCCACCACACCGGGTGCGAGCTTCTTATACGCATCCTTCATCTTCGGCGGCAAAGAACACTTAAGCAGCAAACGCTCGTTCTCACGATCCAACATTAAGATTTTCATCACCAAAGCTCGAGCCTCGACCACGAGAGGAGACAATGCTCGGGGAAACGACTCCGGATTTTCATTGATCCTCTGAAGTAAATCCAAGCCCTTATCCATCACGCCAAGAAACTGCCCCTTGCGCTCTAAAAACTCATCGTCAGGAGGTGCGTTCGTCGAACGCATGATCTTTCCTTCCTCTAGAAAGACCTCATGTAAGTCCGAACACAAACGAATGTGTCCACGTAAAATTGCTTCTGCTTTCTCGGCTTCCATCAGGTAAAATTTTATTGAGTCCTTAAGACGTTCAAACGAGCCATAAGATCATCTTCCCAATTCAAGTGTTCAAGCCTCCATTTCGCCATACTCAGCAGGGACTCCAAACTATCAGTCAGTGCCTCACCATCAACAGGGCCAGACGCCGGTTCCAAAATTTCAGCATAAGCCATCTTCGCCTTCTCAGGTAAGCCCAAACGTTCGAAGCATAAACCAATCTGATGAATTGCAGGCCAACGCCACTCTGGCTGATCACTATATCGAGCCAATGCCTGGTAAATTGCTAAAGCACTCCGGTAGTCACCTTTTTCATAAAAGACGTTCGCCAATTCATTTCCCGTACGCTGTTTCCAATAATCTGCGATTTCCGGCTGCGCCTTCTCCGCGTCAGACTCCCTTTGCAAGATCTGCACCACCTCTTGAAGAGCCTCAGGTTTTCGATCCAAGCGTTCGTACGACTTCGCTAACAAATATCGAATTTCAGAGAAGTGATAACTTTCAGGATACAATTCCAAAAACAACTTCATCTGAGATAATCCCTTTTGATAATCCTCCAACTCGAACAACAAATAACAAATCTCATAATGGATCGCGATATGCTCGGAAGCTCGAAGATCCAAACGTAAAAGGTCTTTATACATGTCATACGATTCCCGAAATTGCTCGCCCAACTTGTGAGTGCGTGCGATCTCGATCTTCGCACTCAAAGTCAAAGCCTTGTACTTCTCCATCTGATCAAACGAAATATTCAATGACGACGTCATAACCGAGAAAAACTTG
>CAWVWU010000348.1:0-1978 GCA_963933925.1 uncultured Puniceicoccaceae bacterium | reverse complement strand
GATCGATAAAGAGCATCGGTCGGTCCTTGTTCGACGATTTCGCCCAACTCCATCACCAAGGCCTCCTGGCAAATGTGCTCCACTACCGCCAGATCGTGAGCGATAAAGAGATAAGTGATTCCCAACTCGTCTTGAATATCCTGCAAAAGGTTAACGATTTGAGCCTGCACGCTAACGTCGAGGGCACTCACGCATTCGTCGCAAATGATAAACTCAGGACTCGAGCTCAATGCTCGGGCGATGCAGATACGCTGTCTCTGTCCCCCGCTAAACTGATGCGGGTATCGGTTCATCGCATCTGCTGGCAAGCCCACCTTTTCCAATAAATCCGCCACCCGCTCTAGACGTTGCGTCTTCGACATCTCCTTCGCGTGCACCATTAGCGGCTCTGCCACGATCGAAGCAATTGTCAGACGCGGATTCATCGATGCGTAGGGGTCCTGAAAAATCGTTTGGATTTTCTTTCGATAAGGCATGAAATCGCGATCGCTCAGCGACGATATCTCCTGCCCATCATAACTAATCGATCCGGCTGCCATTGGCGCCAACCTCAAAATCGACTTACCAATCGTACTCTTGCCACTGCCGCTCTCACCGACCAACCCCATCGTAGTACCGCGAGCGACTTTGAACGACACCCCCTTCACCGCATGCACATACTCCACATGCTTGAAAAACGACCCACGCTGAGCCTCATAAGTGACCTTCAAGTCCCGCACCTCCAACAAAGGCGCTTCAATTAAATCCATTTCACCATTCATACTTCATCCTTAAACCCTTCACCCTTCACCCTTCACCCTTAAACACCGCAACCTTCTAGACTCGCATAGTCCACAACGGGCAAGCGTTTCAGTTTCGCCCCCATCTTCGGGATACACTTAATTAGAGCCTTCGTATACGGATGCTGTGGTTTCGCCAATACCGACTCAGCCGGTCCCGACTCCACGATCTCGCCGCGAAACATGACCGCAATATCGTCCGCAAACTCGTCCACGATCCCGAAATTGTGAGTGATTAGAATGATCGACATATTCAGCTTCGTCCGCAGCTCCTTGAGTAAATCGATTATCTGAGCCTCTATGGTCACATCCAAAGCCGTCGTTGGTTCGTCCGCCACCAAAATTCGCGGTCTACAAGCCAAAGCGATCGCGATCATCACGCGCTGCTTCATTCCCCCGCTCATTTGATGCGGATAGTCCTTCGCTCGCTTCTCCGGCTCGCGAATCCCCACCTGATCAAGCAAAGAAACCACCTCCGCCCAAACATCCGGCACGTCCGTACGGTGATACTTAATCGCCTCCGCAATCTGATTCCCCACCGTATAGTAAGGATTCAAGGACGTCCCTGGCTCCTGAAAAATGTAAGCGATCTTCTTGCCTCTAACCGCCCGCATCTCCTTCGCTGACAAATCAAAGAGGTTTTTCCCATCAAGCGTCGCCTTTCCCGACACTCGACAAAGCGGCTCAGGCGGCAACAACTTCGTTAAAGCCATCGAAGTCACGCTCTTACCGCTACCGCTCTCCCCTACGATTGCCAAAGTCTTGCCCTCTTCCAAATGGAACGAGATGCCCTTAACCGCCTCATTCACGCCATCGCGCGAATGAAAAGAAACTTTGAGATCGTTAACGTCGAGAAGCATAGGGTCAGCCTCACTGTGAGAACTTTCCAGCCTCAGCCAAGAGTAAAAACGACCAACCGCCACCCTCTCAAACACATTCCATCTCTCGAATCATCCTAGGCGCAATCTATACAATAAACTTAATCACGTGATTGAGTTTAATGTACCAGTCTAGGAACGATCACGATACACTCATACAGCGAGACCATTCTCAATTTCCTCTACCCGTGAAATTTTCCTTGATCGAGCCCGTGAAATCCACTTCTTTTCCCACCCTTCATCAACTAAATGCCCAGGTGGTGGAATTGGTAGACACGCATGACTCAGAATCATGTGCCGCGAGGTGTGGGGGTTCGAGTC
>CAWVWU010000347.1:0-1995 GCA_963933925.1 uncultured Puniceicoccaceae bacterium | reverse complement strand
CCGTCACCCTCGTCGACCTAGACCCCTCCATGACCGAACTCGCCCGCGACAACCCTCATTTCCAACGCCTCAACAGCGACAGCCTCTCCTCCACGCGAGTCACCACCATCGAAAACAAAGCCCTCATCGACAACGGCGAAGCCTCCCTCGCGATTACCAAAGCCACCGACTTCGACGCCGAGAGCACCGAAACCGTCGCCACCATCTCCGTCCTCAACCTCGACGCCGCCGCCTTCGTCGCCCAGGTCCCCGACAAATACGACGTCATCATCATCGACTTCCCCGACCCCAACTCCGTCGAACTCTCCAAACTCTACAGCCAACACTTCTACGGCTTCATCCGCCAAAGACTCTCAGCCCACGGCATTTTTGCCCAACAAAGCACTTCCCCCTACCACGCCAAAGAAGCCTTTCTCTGCATCGGACGCACCCTCCACAGTGCCGGCCTAAACGCCGTTCCCTATCACGACAACGTCCCCTCATTCGGCGAATGGGGGTGGTGGATCGGCGGAAGCGACGCCATATACACAAAAACAAAGCTCAAAGATGCCCTAACAGCCATCCCTCCCTTGACTCCACAGACGCGCTACCTTACACCACAACTCATCCAAGCCTCCCTTCATTTCGGCAAAAACCAACTCGAATCCAATCAGCAAGCAGTGAATACGATCACCAATCCTTGCATCTATAATTACTACCTCCAAGCGTGGAAAGAAACCAAAGGTATTCTGTAACCTCCCTCCGCTTACTCGTGAACCACTCCTCTTAACAGGATCCCACCTATGAATACGTCACTCCTAAAAATCGGATTAGGCTTCTTTGCAGTCCTCTTCATTATGTCGAGCTGCACCAACTGCAGCCGCAGTCGAACCTCTTACGGCGACAACTACAACGTCTCCGTACAGCAAACCATCGCTCAAGACGCCGCCTCAGGCCTCGATCTTCAAGCCGTTGGAGAACTCGTCAAAAAGGTCAAAACCGGCGAAGAGTTCGAACGCTCACTCAACGACTCCAAGGTCGGCATCAACAACCTCGACCTCGACGAAGACGACAAAGTCGACTACATCAAGGTCACCGAGTACGGCACCGACAACCTCCGCGGATTCTCCCTCACAGTCGATCTCGCCGACAACCAGACCCAGGAAGTCGCCACCATCGAAATTGAAAAAACGAGCGAAGGCGCCAATATCCAAACTCACGGCAACTCCCACCTCTACGGCAACAATCATTATTACCGCAGCCACACATCACTAACAGATGTCATCCTCATTTCATGGCTCTTCAGCGGCAACCGTGGATTTTACGGATCCCCCTACGGCTACGGACGCTACCCAAGCTACTACAATTCGTACCCAACCCGAGGCTACGACTCCTACCGTGGCGACATGAGCCAAACCACTCGTAACTCGACCTACACCCAATCGAAATCCTCGACAATTAGCAAACCAGTCGCCTCACCCAACGCCTCTAAAAACGCGACCAACATCAAAGCCCCTCTCAAAAACCCGTCGACCGCCCAAAAGAGCTTCCAAGCCCGCAACCCTTCCAAAAAAATCAAGAGCGGAGGATTCGGTAGCAAAAGCACAAAATCGACCAGTAGACCGAGCGTCCGAAAATCCACCACCTCAAGCTACCGCGGTGGCGGTAAATAAATCCCTCTAATAGGAGAAAGAAGATATGAATACAGACTCTCTCAAATCACTATTCGGGACCGAAGAAGCCCTCGCCCTACTCGATAGCCAATCTATCATATTCCTGGCTCTCGCCATCGCCATCCTCTGGATCGGCAAAGTCGTCAACGACCTCTGCACCCCCTACAAACTTTCGCATGAGCTAACCACCAAGGACAACAAAGCGATCGCCGTATCCTTCTCAGGATACCTCCTTGCGATCGGCATCATCGTCTGGGGCGTCCTCCGCCAAGACATAGCAGCCACCGACGCCGCCAACGGACAAGACCTTCTGCTCCAAGACCTCGGCGGCACTCTCCTGTGG
>CAWVWU010000346.1:0-2048 GCA_963933925.1 uncultured Puniceicoccaceae bacterium | reverse complement strand
TAGTTAATTAATATTAACAAGTGTTAAGAGCTGTTTTTAGAATGTTTGCTAACGTAACATGTATATGGCAAGGAGTTACTGCGGAAGGACGCAATAGCGGCTTGAGCGGGAAGCTTTGTGCGACTCTTTGCTATATATCGTGTTAGACACTTTTTTCATCCACCAAGTTCGTCAATTATTTCATTTTCAACTGTTCGACACAAAGTGTTGTTCTACTTCAATATTTATCCAACTAGCACATCTAAGCCAATATCATGATTTTCGGAGAACCGGTGTAGATAGCGTGGTCGATTTCCTAATCCTGACCTTTCACCCATAGGCGTGAAGCGCTGGATACAAAATTTGTCCATCTTTGCGGTAAATTCACATACAAATACTTTTCCCTCGATGAAAACAATTCTACTTACAACTGCACTCCTATTAAGCACTTTGAACGCTAGCCTAATTGCTCAATGGCAACAAGTCGGTCAAGATATTCTTGGACAGGCCGAAGACGGATATGCAGGCTACTCTGTATCTATGAGTAACGATGGACTGACAATAGTCTTGGGTGATAGAAATGCAGTTATTGATGAATTAGAGGGTGTAGGAGAAGCAAATGTCTACACCCTTGAAAGTGGTGAATGGATGCCAAAAGGCGAAGTTGTACTAGGGACCAGTGAATACGGTTGGTGTGGTCATGACGTATCACTTGACGCCTCTGGAGATGTACTCGCGGTCTCTTCGATCAACACGTTTAATGCTGAGGATAACTCGACAGGTAGTGTGCGTGTCTATGACTGGGATGGCAGCAATTGGACTCAACGTGGGGGCCTTATCGAAGGAGATGACAATGTACTTGGTTTTGTCACCTTCTTTGGCTACGGCATTGATATGAGTGATGATGGCAATGCAATAATCATAGGGGGTCCAGAGAAATGGAGTGATGACGGGAGTCTAGCAGGGCCAGGTTATTCTAAGATCTTTGACTGGGATGGCAGTGCTTGGACTCAGAGAGGAATGGATCTATATGGTGAAGCAGAGCAAATGAGTTTTGGTAAGGCAGTAAGTATAAGTAATGATGGACAGATCGTGGCGATTGGAGGTCCTAGACTTGGAAACCTCTTTGAGGAACTCGGTGTGGTCCGGGTGTTTGATTGGAATGGGATTGCTTGGGTGCAGAAAGGACAGGATATCCTTGGCACCATGGAAGGGGATGACCTGGGCGAAGCAGTGAGCATCGCCAATAATGGTAATACAATAGCTGTAGGAGCACCAGGGTATGTAGTAGGATCTGCTAATGTCACTGGAGAAGTACGAGTCTATGATTGGGACGGGGCGACATGGATACAGCGAGGAGAAGACCTGGTGAGCATCGAAGCGATTGATGCATTTGGAACGGCTGTATCCTTGAGTGACGATGGAATGCGTTTGGGTGTTTCGGCTCAGAATCTGACCAATAATGATCCGATAGCAGGCAATGCCGGTGCAGCCATAGTCTACGAATGGAATGGTTCGGAATGGTTCGAGATAAGTGCTCCGATATTGGGTACGGAGAGCGGAGAATATGCAGGAGCACTTGAACTCAGTTCAGATGGAAATACTTTTATAATTGGCTCATTTGGATTTGCCCCCGGAGGAAGAGCACGCGTGTACCGTGATCATCTTACTAGTTCGACCTTGGAGGAATCCATGTTAGACTTTGCTGTTTATCCAAATCCTAGTGATGGCCTCATCACTATCATTTCAAATGAAGATAATAACCTCAATGTAATCGTCTATAATTCAGGCGGACAGACGGTATATACCGATCGACTCAAGGGACAAGGGCTTTACGAATTGGACTTAGAAATTGCCGAAGGAATCTATTATCTGGTTCTGATCACTGAAGAAGCCCTAGTAACGAGACGGATTTCAATCGTTAAATAGTCTAAAAAACATCTCGCAAGGCCTTCATTGAAGCTCACATGCAGTGCGAGATAAGGCTATTCCAACCAACGCGAACAACATTGTGTCTAACGTTTAGTATATAGCAAGTAGGGCAGTAGAAAGCGATAAACTTTCGAGCT
>CAWVWU010000345.1:0-2070 GCA_963933925.1 uncultured Puniceicoccaceae bacterium | reverse complement strand
TTCAAATTTAAATGAAAGCTTACCCCAAATGCCGCGAAGCGGCTTCGTTCAACCGGCCACGGTAAACAACGCCGTCAAATACGCCGACTACGCCCTCGGCAAATTCATCGAAAAAGCAAAGACGCAAGACTACTGGAAAGACACCCTCTTCCTCATAGTCGCCGATCACGACACACGAGCGTACGGCGAAGATCTTGTCCCCATCAAAAACTTCCACATTCCCGGCCTCATTCTCGGTGCTGACATTACCCCCAAAAGAATAAAAACCGTCGCCAGCCACGTAGACCTCCCGACCACAATGCTTTCCCTCATGGGAATAAGTGCCCAACATCCGATGATCGGACGAGACCTCTCCCAAGAGGACCCCGCCGCCCCCGGTCGTGCATTCATGCAATTCGCAGATAACTATTGCCTAATGGAAGGCAACCAAGTCGCGATCCTAAGCCCTCAAAAAGCACCCACCTTTGGCACCTACGACCCAAAAACGAAATCCCTAGAAATCAACACTTCGGAAATCCCTGAACACGCACTCCGTGCTCTCGCCTATTCTCACCTCCCATCATGGCTCTACCGCAACCAACTCTACCCCTCCCCATTCACAGTCCCTGATTCAGTAGCCACGTCCCCAATTCACCTCGACCCAGCAACACACTCGGCCTCCTTAAAGTAACGCCAAAGGTAGGCCGTGACGCCGTAATCGTCTTGAGCTCGTCGAAAGGCTCGCCCGCAGCCAGAAGCTGATTAATTCCCAAATGCTAGCGACGCACCGTCACCGATGGCCAACCGACATCCTAGTAAGTCGCGATACTTTCCGCCTCAGACTCAAATATCGATTTGGTATTAGTGGAAGCCCTTCAGGTTGTGGCTCGATGCGAATTGCATACACCCGCCACACCCACACACCCTATACATCTCCATTGAGACGAAGGGCACTATCAGTCACCCTCCATATTTCACATATTCACTTTTACTCCACCCCTCTACACCAAAATCTCTTCCGGTCCCAAACGAGCCCCTTCCTCCACCGGAGCTCCAGGCTTCAGCGGATAGCGATACAACTCGCCCTCGAAATTCTTAAACGAAATCGCCTCATCATCGATCTTCACGATGTACTCAGGATTAATCGGCACCTTTCCGCCGCCATTAGGAGCATCGATCACAAATTGAGGCACCGCATAACCGGTCGTGTGACCACGCAGCCCACGCATTATTTCGATTCCCTTCAAGACATCCGCTCGCAGATGTGAACTCCCCGTGATCAAATCGCACTGGTATATATAGTAAGGGCGCACGCGCATCCGCACCAACCGGTGCATCAACGCCTTCATGATATCCAGGTCATCGTTCACATCCTTTAGTAATACCGACTGATTACCCAACGGTACTCCCGCAAACGAAAGACGCTCACACGCATCCTTCAAGTCCTGCGTGCACTCTTTCGGGTGATTCGTATGAATGCTCATCCATATCGGACCGTGCTTCTTAAATACCTCACACAACTCCGGAGTCACACGCTGAGGTAGAAAAACCGGAATACGTGTCCCGATCCTAATAAACTCCACGTGCTCGATCGCACGCAAACGCCCCAACAAGTAATCCAACTTCTTGTCGGACAACAGTAACGGATCTCCCCCACTGATCAAAACATCTCTCACCTCCGGGTGCTCCGCGATATACTGCAAACCTGCCTCAAAACTCGGGTGAAAATTATAATCCTGTGCATTGCTCACCAATCGACTCCGCGTGCAATAGCGACAATACGCCGCACAACGGTCCGTCACGAGAAACAAAACGCGATCCGGATAACGATGCACCAACCCAGGAACCGGCGAATGACTATCCTCGCCCACCGGATCCAACATCTCGTCCACGGTCGTCACCATCTCCCCTCCACGAGGAATCACCTGCTTGCGCATCGGGCAATTCGGGTCCTCCCGATCGATCAGGTTAAAATAATACGGAGTAATCGCCATCGCCAACTTGCTATTGGCATGCTGACAACCGATTCGCTCGTCCTCAGTCAACTCCATCAGTTCTTCCAATTGAACCAACGAAGTAATTCGATTCTTC
>CAWVWU010000344.1:0-2123 GCA_963933925.1 uncultured Puniceicoccaceae bacterium | reverse complement strand
GACGGCGTACAGATACCGACGACACCGATAGCACAGGCTTATTGTGTCTACTTGATTTGATGTAAGCAATAGGCTGTTTGCGATTTTCGCAGTGATGGCAGCCAGAAGATTATTACACGGAGCGACGATGCTTCGTTCGAACCGTAATTGGCCTTAGGTCATTCGGTATTTCTTCAAATTGGTCCTAGCGACCAACAAATGCTCACATCTCTATGATTTCTTTCGAAATACGCCTGAAGAAGGCGTTTCTCCATCCATTCAAGGGCGGCTTTGCTGTTTTGTTTTTCGCTGCTGTCTCAACCCTATATGCGGTGGGGGAGGAGCCTTTTCCTGAGGGTGCTCAAAGTCTCGCGACGCGGGGTATCGTGGGGCCTTACATTGCCGAAGCCTTGCATAATAATCCTGGTCTGCTGGCTGCGGACAGAAATTACTTTGCCGCACGGCAGAGCATCGACTCTGTGGGCGCCTTACCCAACCCAAGGATTCAATTGACGCATTTCGTTGAGTCCGTGCAAACGCGAACGGGACCGCAGGAACAAGCCATTTTACTACAGCAGCCCATTCCTTGGCTTGGTAAGCTCAGTAGTAAACGGGATATGGCCCGTGCTAAGTCTGACGCCCTCTGGCATGCGTATGCAGTGGAGCAGTTTCGACTGGTAGATGAAGTATCCAAACAAGTCCTCGAAATCGCGTTTCTGGACAAGGCCATCGATATCACCCATGAGAACATCTCTTTGCTGAAACGTCTTGAAAGCATTGTGGAGGACAAGGTCAGAGTCGGCGGTGATTTGAGTGATCTTCTTAGGCTACAAGTGGAAATAGAACGCTTTGAAGATCTTGTCGCTAAGCAATCGACCCAACGAATCGTCGACACCTCGGCTCTAGAAAGTGTGCTCGGTAGAAAAACGGCTGGTGCAACTGTTCTATTAGAATGGGAGGCACCCACAAATATCGTTTCAGATAGCGATAAATGGCTTAGCTCTATTTCAGAGAGATCGCCTCAGATAGCGATGCTGCGTGCGATTGAAAATAGTCAGGAAGCCCGGGAACGTCTTTCTCGATTGGCATCGCGTCCTGACTTTTCAGTGGGACTGAACTACATCCGTACTGGCGATGCCCTCAACTCCTCTACTCCTGGGAGTGGAACGGATCCGTGGGCGGTCATGGTGGGGGTCTCTCTACCGGTTTGGGGTAAATCTAATAATGCGATCGCTCTTCAAGCTTCATTGGAGAAGGAGGCCATTAGTGCTCAAATCGAGAACATAGAGCTTAGGCTTCAGGGAGAAGGGCGTTCATGGATCGCTAGGCTAGACGATTCCCAAGGCCGCTTAGAACGCTATCGGACCAAGCTGCTTCCGCTTGCTCGTCAGGCTCAGGAAATTACGGAATCAAGTTATCGTTCCGGCACGGCAAGTATTCTTGATCTCATCGATACCGACCGAGCGTTACTCAAACTAGAGACGGAATACTGGCGAGCCGCCTCCGACGCCTGGCTCGCTCGTTGGAAACTCGCTACTCTCTCAGGAGGACTCTGGCTTAACTAAGATAGGCTGATTGTTTTAACCACAAAAAGCACAAGAGGCACAAAATTTAATTAATAATAAAACCACTCAAGACATAAGATTCTTTGTGGTTGTAACATAATTTCCTCATGAAAAATAAATCGTATCTAATTATTGGAGGCTTGGTCCTTCTGGTCGTTGTCTTTCTTCTAGGGCGTTGTAGTATGCCGTCGTCGACTGACTCGCATGCTGGCCATGACCATGGAACTGATGAAGGTTCTTTAGAAGAACCCAGCACATGGACCTGTTCTATGCACCCGCAAATTCAGCAGCCCGAATCGGGGGATTGTCCGATTTGTGGGATGGATTTAATTCCATTGATCATAGATGGCGGAGCCGATGACGGACCGCGAACCCTTAGCATGAGCGAAAGTTCCCGAGCCCTTGCCGCCATTCAAACAACTGTTGTAGAGCGACGTTTTCCTGAGGCCGAGATTCGCCTCGTCGGCAAGCTCGACTACGACGAGACAAAGGTGAAGTCGCTCACCGCTCGATTTCCGGCTCGTATTGATGAACTCTTCGTTAACTTTAACGGCGTACCCGTCAAAGAAGGTGATCACC
>CAWVWU010000343.1:0-2146 GCA_963933925.1 uncultured Puniceicoccaceae bacterium | reverse complement strand
TGAGTGGCCTTGGCGTTGCGGATTGCGTTGCGACTGAGCTCGTAGGTGGGGCGGCCCATTATGAGGCTGTCGAATTGTTTGAGGAAGCCGATGAAGGCTGCTTGGTCCTCGGGAGAGCAGAAGGAGGTGCCGGGGGTGTCGTGGTGGGTGATGAAGCCGTCGAGGGATTGGGCGGCGATGAGGGTTAGCTTAGGCATTGAGAGGGTTGTAGTTGTTTTGAACCACGGATTGACGCGGGATATGAACGGATTTTGATCCTCCGTCGCTCTTCGATCTGTGGCGGACTTCGTTGGGTTTCAACCTTCGCCCGCTGGGCTTCGGCTGACAGGGTGTTTTGTTTAACCGCTGAGGGCGCTGAGAACGGGGAGCTTTTTTATTTGATTTGGTTGTGCTTGTTTTGCGGCGAAGGACGGGAGGTTTTTGAGGAGAGGGCGAAGCATTGAATGCAAATTGATGCGAATGATTTGGTTGCTCTGTTTGTTTGGATTAGGGATTGGATGGTTGTTGTTGTTGTTGTTGTTTAGCCGGATTTGAAGATGAGGGTGCGGATTTTGTGGGCACCTTTTATTTTGTGAAGGTTTTTGAGGAGGATGGATTTGTTGAATTGAAGTTCTTGGCGTATAACGGGGTTGGATACGGCTATTATGAGGGTGTGCTCTCTTTCGATGCGGCTGGGTGAGCAATGCCTTGCGTTTTGAGCCCCTACTATTGTTGTCCAGTTGGCTGTAATGAGGTCTTGGACTGATTCAACGCCGATTTTGTACCGGTTGAGAATGCGGTCCATTATGGTGTCGATGGGCAGCTCGCGTTTCTGGATAACGTGGTCGTAGTTTTCGGGTATGCCTCGAAGGTTGGCTATGAGGTTTTGAGCACGCCGATTAAAATGGTAGGGCTTGTCTTTCATCCTAGAAACTCTGTTGGAACCACAAAAATCATATAAAACACATAAGGTTAGGTAATTGAAACCTAAACTTGCGAGGCCGTGTGGCCTGAATCGTCGTTGTTGGTGATGGGATGCTATCTCTTAGGTCATGGAAAAGAGGACTTTTCCGGTTTTGCCGCCTTGGTTGGCGTGGGTGAGGGCGGCTTGGAATTCGGAGAGGGGGTAGGTCTGGGCGACGTCGACTTTGATGCCGGCGACTTCCATGAATTGGAAGATGGTTTCGAGGAGGGGTTCGATCTCTTCTCGTGGGGCTGTATTGTAATATTTGTTACTCCAGAATCCTCTCAGACTTATGTCGTTGAAAATGAGGTAGCGGGTGGGAAAGGGGGCGAGGTCGCGGCTCATGCCGCCGTAGGTGACGAGGGTTGAGTGGTCGGCGAGGTTTTTGATGATGCGGTATGCACTGCTGCCTCCGACTGCGTTGAGGCCGAGCTTGGGTTTGTCGCCGTCTAGGGTGGCGTAGGCTTCTTTGAGGGATGCGTCGTCTTCGATGACAACGAGAGTACCGCCAAGTGATTTTAATTTTTCGGTTTGGCTGTGGTCTCGGACGAGGTTTATCGTTTTGATGCCGAGGCTGTGGGCGAATTGGATGACGAGTTTTCCAACGCCGGAGGTGGCTGCATTTTGAATGATCCAGTCGCCTGATTTTAGGGTGGCAAAGGCGTGAAGGAGTTTCCATGCGGTCATTGGATTGACCCATGCCATGGCCGCCTGCTCGATTTCGGCTTCTTGGGGGCCGCGATAGATGTCGGCGGCATTGGCGACGGCGTAGGTTTGCCAGCTACCGAGAGCGGTGGGGGCGATTACGCGATCTCCGATGTTCCAGGTCGTGACGTTGTCGCCGGTGGCCGCTATTTCAGCGATGCCCTCCATGCCGCCAACGGCGGGGAGGGCGGAGAGAGAGCCGTAGCTGCCGCCGATTTTTCCCATGTCTGCGGGGTTGATTGGGGCGGAGAGGATTTTGAGGAGAACTTGATCGGCTTGAAGCGGAGGGAGAGGAATCTCTTTGAGGGAGAGGACTTCGTTGGCTTTTCCGTAGGACTCGTAAGCAAGGGCGGTTGAATGCGTTGGTAGGCTCATTGGGTGCTACTATTCGCGTTCTCTGGATGACGGCAAGTCATTGAATGGGGTGCCGAGGAATAAAATGACGACATGTCTTGTCACTTTTTTCCGCGAGTGTCGCCCTCTGGGCTCGGTAGGAGG
>CAWVWU010000342.1:0-2180 GCA_963933925.1 uncultured Puniceicoccaceae bacterium | reverse complement strand
GACCAATCCGATAAATGAATCCTTCCGAGTCTACACCTTCCAACTCAAAGCCCCCCCGCCCTCAAAAGCCCCAGCAACAGGATCCTTGGGCCGACAAAGCAATCACCTACCCGGAAGACCTTCCCGTTAGCCAACGCCGCGAATCAATAATCGCCGCCATCAAAGCCAACCAAGTCCTCATCGTTGCCGGGGAAACGGGCTCGGGAAAAACCACCCAGATCCCAAAGATGTGCATCGAGGCGGGCCTCGGTCGCAAACGCACCATCGCCTGTACCCAACCCCGCCGCGTCGCCGCTCTATCTGTAGCCAAACGCGTCGCCGAAGAACTCCAAGTCGACTACGGTCGCGAAGTCGGTACCAAGATTCGCTTCGACGACAAAACGAGCCGCCAGACTCGCGTCAAATTCATGACCGATGGCATGCTCCTTTCCGAAGTCCAAGGCGACCCCATGATGCGTGCCTACGACACCATCATCGTCGACGAAGCCCACGAGCGCTCTCTCAACATCGACTTCCTCCTCGGACATCTCAACCAACTCCGTAGCAAACGCCCCGAGCTCAAGATAATCATCACCTCGGCGACCATCGATACGGACAAATTTTCAAAGGTCTTCGATGATGCCCCCATCATAGAAGTTTCCGGGCGTCTCTACCCCGTATCCACCGTCTACGCGCCGCTCGACGAATTTCTCGAAAACGAAGGCGACTTCACCTACATCGATGGGATTTCTGCCGCTACGGCCAACATTATCGACGAATACGGCCAAGGAGACATCCTCGTTTTCCTCCCGACCGAAAAAGACATCCGCGAAGCTATGGATGTCCTCGACGGACGTTTCGGCCACGCCATGGAGATTCTTCCCTGTTTCGGACGCCTTTCCAGCGGAGACCAGCAAAAGATATTCTCCCAATCCCGCTTCCGCAAATTAATCCTCGCAACCAACATTGCCGAAACCTCACTCACAATTCCGGGCATCCGCTTCGTAATCGACGCCGGACTTGCCCGCACAAGTCATTATAATCCTCGGACGCGTACCAAACGCCTTCCCATCGAAAAAGTTTCCCAAAGCAGTGCCAACCAACGTCAAGGACGTTGCGGACGTGTCGAAGACGGCATCTGTATTCGACTCTATTCAGAGGAGGACTTCCTAAGCCGCGACGAATACACCACCCCCGAAATCCAACGCTCCAATCTTGCCGAGGTCATCCTCAAGATGAAGGCCTCAAAGCTGGGAAATGTAGAAACCTTTCCTTTCATCGATCCCCCCAGCCCAGCCGCCATTAAAGCAGGTTACCTCCTACTCCATGAAGTCGGAGCCATCGACGAAAACGAGACACTCACCCCAATAGGACGACGACTCTCCACCCTACCTGTCGACCCCACAGTCGGCCGCATGCTTCTCCAGTCGGAAGAAGAAAACGTCGTAGAGCCAATCCTCATCATCGCCGCCGCCCTCTCTATCCAAGACCCAAGAGAGCGTCCTCTAGGAAAAGAGGAAGCCGCAAAACTCGCTCACAAACCGTTCGTTCACAAACAGTCCGACTTCCTAACCCTCCTCAACATCTGGGAATCCTACCACGGCGAATTCGAACGAATGACCCAAAGCAAACTCAGAAAGTTCTGCCGACAACACTTCCTATCCTACCTCCGCATGCGCGAGTGGAAAGACGTCTACGACCAACTGAAACGTGCCCTAAACCAAAATCATAAAAAGAAGGATACGTCTCCTCCTATCCCGTCTTCACTCACACCCGAAGAAATCGAAAAAAACCGCACATACGGAGGCAACGAATACAATTCGATCCACCATTGCCTCATAAGCGGCCTCCTCTCCAATCCAAGCATCAAGGACGAGCCCAACCTCTATCGTGCCACCGGCGGCCGTAAAGTAATGATCTTCCCTGGATCAGGACTCTTCAACCGAAAAGCGGCATTCGGGAAAAAGAAGACCAAATCTCAAAAACAAGAAGAACAAGCGAAAGACAAAACCTTCAGCCCCGAGTGGATTCTTGCGGCCGAGATTGTCGAAACGAGCCGCCTCTACGCCCGTACCGTCGCTGCCATTGACCCACTATGGCTCCTAAACCTTGGGCAGCACGTCATCACCTATTCCTACAGCCAGCCAATCTGGGATCCCAAAGAAGGACGCGTGCTCGCCAAAGAGAGTGCCCGTATCCAC
>CAWVWU010000341.1:0-2207 GCA_963933925.1 uncultured Puniceicoccaceae bacterium | reverse complement strand
CAAGGAAGGCTACTACGCTCGCCAACGTAAACGTGTCGGACGCGACCGCAGCACAGACTTCTTCACTGCATCCAGCTTTTCCGACCTGTTCGCCATAATTCTCCAAGAAGCCACCGAAACCCTACTCGCCGCAACCGGACGCCCCCTTTCTGAATTCAACTGGGTCGAAATCGGAGCAGAACCGGACGCCGCTCTCATGGCCGGCAAAAAAACTCCCTTCAAAACCTGCCAAGCGATCCGCTACAGCGACAACATCGAAATCTCCGGCGACTGCATCGTCTTTTCCAATGAGCTTTTCGACGCCCAACCCTTCCATACCCTTCTATATATAGAAGGTCACTGGCAGGAACGCTGCGTGCAGCTGCTCGACGACGGCATCCAATTCATCAACCGCCGCCAGATTAGTCCCGAGCTCACCCCCTACCTCGACCGCGTTCCCCAAGTCGCCCCCGAAGGATACACCATAGATATTCCCACGAGAACGATCCCTCTTCTCGAACAAATAGCCACCCAGCCCTGGAACGGGCTCTTCATCGCTTTCGATTACGGAAAAACCTGGCAAGCACTCTGTTACGATACACCACAGGGCACCGCTCGTGCCTATCGCAACCACCAACAAATCCCAAATATCCTCGAAGACGCCGGCCAACAAGACCTCACCTGCCACATCTGCTGGGATTTTCTCGAAAACATCCTCAATCAACAGAATTTTCAACAGCTCATCCTCGAGAGCCAAGAGTCCTTTGTCATACGCAGAGCCCCTAAACTCTTGGCTGACAGCCTAAGTCCTCGGTTCGACGCCCTCTCAAAACAACGCTCCCAACTCAAACAACTCATCCACCCCAGCCTGATGGGCCAAAAATTCCAGGTCCTCTCCGCCCTAAAACCTCAGTTAATCCCATGAAACGTAGGGACAGCTAAATAAGTCACGTTGGAGACTACGAAATTATGATTGATGATCAAAATACAGTTTTCGATCAGAGTAATACCCGGAGGGTATTGCGAAGTGAGACAACGAATTTTGAGCTCAATCAGAACGAGAAGGCGAACGAAACGGACTTTTTTAACTGTCCCTTATCAGATTTCTCTTGCCAACCCCGATTACAGCTCCATTTTCCTGCGTTTTAACACTTTCAGCCATGTCCAGAATTTGCGCAATCACAGGTAAACGACCAACAACCGGAAGCATCATCCACCGTAAGGGTCAGTCTAAAAAGAGTGGCGGTATCGGTACCCACGTAACCAAGGCGACGAAACGTAAGTTTCGTCCAAACTTGCAACGTATCAGGGTTCTGCTCCCATCCGGACAAGTCAAACGTATGAACGTTTGCGTTAAGGCCATTAAAGCTGGTCTCGTAACGAAGGCCTAACACACTGCCTTAAATCAATTTTGCAAGAAGCCGCATTCAAATCGAATGCGGCTTTTTCGCGTCTACATATGATTATCCTCAATATTCCCTGTATTCTCCGAATACCCTCACCCCAGTTTACTACCTAGGCAAGTAAACTAAATACAATTTAGTATTGACCGAAATGACTACGGATGTAGTCATTCTCACCACCTCTTCTTTAACCCAGCTCCAACACCCGACTATGAAAACAGCATACCTTCACATCATCGGCTACCTCGTCATAGCAATCATCGGCTACCAATTAGGAGTCACCTTCACCCAAAGCGACACGACACATGTCCCGCAAGCAGACACACCCCCCACACAAGGAGTACAAACAGCAACCGCCGACAACACCCGCACACCACAATCCCCCACCTCCGAATCGACCTCCTCCTTTCTCGACGCTCAATCCGTTTTTGACATCGAAAATGAACACGAGCGTAATTACCAATTCCAACAATACCTCAAAGGCATGACCTCCGAAAATGCCCTCGAATATTACGAGAAAATCAGTAGTCTCCCCTCCAGTCCCCAAACCAGCGGCTTCCTCCGTAACTTCTATCTCAAATGGGGAGAAATCGACGGCCCATCCGCCTTCGCCTTCGCCCAAAATTTCACCGGACGCGACCGCCTCCGCTACATTTCCCTCTCCGCCAAGGGCTGGGCAAAAACAAACCCTACCGACTCCTGGGAAGCCATCATGGCCGTCAGTAACAACGGCTCGATGTGGGGCGTTAACGCTCGCGGTGCGATGCGCTCGATCGCCCAGGCCGATCTACAACTCGCGACCGACCTCCTTTCCGACATCCCTGG
>CAWVWU010000340.1:0-2233 GCA_963933925.1 uncultured Puniceicoccaceae bacterium | reverse complement strand
GTCTGCTCGTGGACGGGTAGGCCCTCCTCCTTAGGTGGGATCTGGGTGATAACCATCCCCCAGAAATCATCGCTTGCGTCAGTGAAGACACATGTCAGTTGTTCCCGGTCAAAGAACGCGGTAACCACTGCGTTCATCATCGCTTCGCGTATGTTGTCGTAGCTCTGCTTCGCCTTCGCCGCCCATTCAGGCAGGTCGACCAAGTCGAATTTCTTCGCTGCGGACTTCGTTGCGTACTTTTTGTCCTTTAGTGTTTCCTTGATTAGATCGTAGCAAGGTGCTGCGATCTTGGCAAAATCAGGGATATGCTTCCTGTGCCAGTTGGCACTGTACACGAACGTCATGAGTTCGTCGAGTCGCGTGGGCGGGGACATGGTTCGCATCGTCTGCACCCTTGCCGGGTCGACTGTTTGTCCTTTCGCGGACAATTCGCGTCCGCCCCACACCAATTTCTTCGCGTAGAGACACATTTTTCCCGGGTGGATCTTCACGTTAAACATTTTTAAACGTAGAAAGAATTGCTCCAGCCGCATGTAGTGCTCTTTGAAGTTTCTTGCGTAAATCAACGTGTCGTCGACGTACTGCAATAGTCCGTTGTAGAGAAGGTCTCCTACGACCTCTTCCATTGCTCGTTGAAAATGTGGCGCACTGTTTATAGCACCCATAGGCACTCTCAAGTACTCCCACGCTCCACACGGGCTGATAAACGCGAAGTATTTTCGCGAATCTTCATGTAGCATAAATTGCCAGTAGCCCTTTAGGGCGTCGAACATCGCGTAAGAGTTGCTTCCCACCAAGTGGGAAACAATGTCTTCTAATCGCGGGATTAGGTAGTAATCCTGTACCGTGTGCTTGTTCGTATGCCTCGCATCCAGGATCAACCTGTATTGCCCGGCCAGTGTGATTGGCCCCTTTTTCTTTTTCACAAGATTGCACGGTAATAAATGAGGCGATTTGCTTCGGCGTATAACGCCAGCTGCCTCGAGTTTCGCGGTTTCCTCAATGAAAAACTCAGTTTCTTCCTTCGAGTATCGTCGTTGGTACGGCCTTGGAGGTGGAGGTGAGTTCGGCTGGAGTTGTACTTCCAGTGGTGGCACACTCGCACTTTCACCTGGCGTCAGGCGAAGTCTGAAGACGTCAAAGTGACGTGTCAGCACCATTGAGGCTAATTCTTTGACCTCCCATTCGGTGAGGCCGTTTGATTTGGCCTCATCGAGTCTTTCTTCGAGTAATCGGATTATTTCCTCGTTATCTTCTTCAGCTGCTTTCCGCGAGCTGCTCATTTCGAGGTTCTCATCCGTTCTCATCTGTATCTCTTCGAGTGCATCCCGCCCCAAAAGGACGAGGGGAACGTCGGAATCGATTATTAGAACCGTTGCTTCGCGTAGTACGATGAATTTCTTTGCCAATTCATCAGTATTTCCTTGCAAGATCCTGATCTTGGTGCGAGTATGATGCGTATGCACCATACGAGTCACCTTAAGTGCTCGCATAATTTCGTCTCGTGCGGCCGGCAGCGCGGATGATTTTGTTTTAACCATCTCGTCGCATAGTCCGTGGATCGCCGCGCTCGAGACTATTGTCTCTTTGTGATCAGGGTTAGCCACATACACTGTGGTTCTTACGCGTTGCCAGGATTCCTCCGTTGCGTAAACCAGACCGTCTGGTGCTAGTTTAGGTAACGTTGTTGCGGTTAAGTGTTCCTTAACCGCAATTTTCCTTTTCTTCACCGTAGGACGTGCGTCCTCGTGGGATCCGTCTCCGGACTCCTCATCAGAGGATGAATCTTCACTATCCGAAGCACTCAATAGACCCGGGCACAACCCGTCTGAGTCATAGCTCGCGTCTCGCGCTTCGTTTGTTGCGGGAGGGCTGTAGCCCTCTTCACAGCTAGTGTCAATCCGTTCGTCCGCTGGCGGTTGGCCATCATCGGCCTCCGTGGACGATTCTGTCCAAAATTCTTTTTCGTCGGCGGTGTCATCATCTGACTCCGAGCTCGCTGCAGTTAAACGGCCGTGGCACGACTTTTTAGGGTCGTTGCCCATGGCGTTTGCGTCGGCGTTAAAGTTCGTGGGCGTCACTTCGTCCACGTCCTCGCCAGGCAACGGGTCCCGCAATTTGCAGAACCGACGCGATGTGCCGCGTCGTTTCTTGAAGCGGTCCCTCGTCCGGATGACAGGGGCGGCTAACTCGATCGGTTCGCAGAACCTTACTGTCGTTTTCACTGCCGCCT
>CAWVWU010000339.1:0-2237 GCA_963933925.1 uncultured Puniceicoccaceae bacterium | reverse complement strand
GAGGTACGTTCGCGGAGGCGCTTGATTTCGCTCGCTGCGTTGTCCAAGAAAATCTTGTAGTCCATCGCTGGAGCAGATCCGCAGGCGAACCAGAATTCTTGGAGGCAGACGATACCCATCTCGTCACAGCAATCGTAAAAGTGATCAGACTCTGTGAGTCCTCCGCCCCAAACACGCATGAAAACGTAGTGAGCATCACGTGACAGTTCGAGTTGACGACGAACGTGTGCGTCGCGGTTGCGGTAAAGGTTGTCTACTGGGCACCAGTTGGATCCCTTTGAGAAAATGCGCACACCGTTGACGACCATTGTCCACGGGTAGGGCTTACCTACGATGGACCACATGCGGTTGGTTTGTCCGGACTCTTCTTGGACGGCTTCCGCGTTGGGGTTTTGGATGAACTCGATTTTTCGAATGCCTTGTTTGCGGTCGCGTGAATCGCAGACTTTTCCGTCGACGAGAAGCTTTACGGAAACTTTGTAAAGCGGTTGGGAACCAAAGCCATTGGGGTACCAGAGGGCTGGGTTTTGAAGTTCGATGGAGGTGGCGATGTTTTTGGAGCCACCCTTGCGCAGTGCATTAACGGGTATGGTTTCGACGATCTTTGTCTTTTTCGGTCCAGTAACTGTGACTTGAACTTCCGCGTCGAGCTTAGCTGAAGTCAGGTTCTTGACTTCTCCTTCGAAGAATATTTCGCCGGTTTTAAAATCGTCGCTTAGTTTGGAGTCGATGCGCGTTTCTTCGAAACGTGCGGAGTCCATCCATTCGAGTACTACGGGACGCCAGATGCCAACTGCGATCATGTGTGGTGACCAGTTCCATCCGTATGCGTACTGTGGAGTTGGGCGCTGGGTGCGGATGTGAGCGGAACTGTTTTGGAAGCCGCGTGGGTCTTCTTGTGTTCCATCTTCCCAAGCGCGTTCTTGTGCACGGACGCGAATGGCGATGCGGTTACCCTTTTCGAGCAAAAGGGCTGGATCCAGGTCGATTTTTTGGTTAATGAAGCTCCCTTCCCAAACGCCGATTTGTACGTCGTTGAGCCATGCTTCTGCACGGTAGTTAATTCCTTGGAAGCTGATGCGGTATTGCCCGTCGGTACGTGGCAAATCGAAATCTTTGAGATACCACCACTCCTTTTTTTCCATCCAAGTGATGTCTCGACTATTCATGCCGAAGTAAGGGTCTTCGATACGACCTGCATTTAGGTAGGCTGCAGGTGCGGTTATGGGGAGACTTACTTCAACAGCGTCTTCTGGAACGTAGTCGCGTTGGTAGGCACGGCCTAGGTGACCGAAGAGGCCCATGTCCAAATCTTGTGAGAAGAGGCTCCAGCCTGAGGAGATATCGATTTCTTTATACATGATTAATTAGAATCAATTGAGTTCTACTTTTGGAATGATTGGGGAATCTAGAAAAGCCGCCTCGGCAGAGTATGCTTGAGGCGGTTTTGAATTGTCTTAAGCGATGGTCCAAGGACCGTCGGCTGTGGTGTTGATGGTGACTTCTTTTCCATCCACGTTTACGTGGTAGGCAGAACCATCGAAGGTAAATATAGGAGCACTACTGACCTTGCCTTTTACTGGAGCGATTAGAGTGTGAAAGACGATCTCGTCCTTTGCCTTTTGCTCGAAGCGAAGTTCAGGTGCGGGGCGAATGATATCGTAGTAAGGGCAATGCCATCCTGCGATGAAAGGTTCTTTTTGGCCTTCGTATTTATTGGCAGTGATTTCGCCGTCACCAATTGTTTTGACGATAAGGTTGGAGTCGTCGAAGTCGGTGGACCATGTGCCTTGATCTCCGCCTACTGGAGCGATTGCTCCATCGAAGAAATGCCAGAGTTGTTCTGCTCTTTCGACATTGGGCCCAGCTATTGTATCGCGAATGATCCAGAAATCAGGTTTTGCGAAGAAGATCTGACGACGGTGGCTCACACCGGGAAGGCGGTCTTCCATGAGGGTGGAGAGTCCGCGTTCGCGGAAAAGCTTTTCGTCTCGTCCAGGAACTTCTTCTCCGAAACCGGCTTCGAATATGCCGTCTGCGTAGTCGAAGTTTTCTCCCGATACCATGTCGCCTTGTGCATCACCGAAAATCTGTTCGTATCCGTTAACTAATACGCAGTTGTATGCGGGTGTGTTCTTGAAGTACTTGGCGAGTCCCATCCACTCTGCATCTGGGTCAGAGGTGAATGGCACTCACTTAAGCGACTTTTCGCTCTATTTTGCTTTTCCGTTTTCGAG
>CAWVWU010000338.1:0-2260 GCA_963933925.1 uncultured Puniceicoccaceae bacterium | reverse complement strand
AGTTCGTCGACTCCGATTCCGGTGCAGGCTTCGTCGCGAATGAGCTGGAGGGCTTTGACGACGTGGGGGTCTTCGACGGCGATTGAGTCGGTTGATTGGCGAGTGGTAATCGAATGAGGTTTGATGTGGGTCTCGTTGGGGATTGGGGCGTTGTTGTCTAGGAGTTGGTCGAGGAGGGCGGCGGCTTGATAGCCGATTTGGCGGTGGTTGGCGGAGATGCTCGAGAGTTTTGGGCGGCAGATCTCGCAGAAGGTTTTGTCGTTATCGACGCCGAGGAGGGCAACTTCGCTCGGGACGGAGACGTTGGCTTGTGAGCAGGCTTCGAGGAGATCGATTCCGAGTTGGTCGCTACAGACGAGGAGGCCGATTGGTTTTGGAAGGATTTTGAGCCATGCGGCGATTTCGGTGATGTAGTGGGTCCAGCCTTGGGTGTTACGTGAGGAGCGAGAGGTTGTGAATCGAGAGAAGTTCTTTTTTTCGTGATCGACCAAATTTCGAAAGGAATCTCCTCGTCGGATGGACCAGGCTTCGTCGTTTAGGCCGAAGTAGGCGTAATTTTGGTAACCCTTTGATTGGAAGTGTTGGAAGGCGAGTTGGGAGAGTTTTTGTTCGTCGCAGATGACCTTTGGGAATGGGGTTTGGTCGAGATTTCCGAGGACGTCGATGATGGGGATGTTTTTTGTGGCGACGATATTGGCAAATTCCTGGTTAGCTATACGGGCAATGATGCCGTCGCCTTCCCAGTTTTCGAGGGCTTGCGGATTTAGAGTTCCGAGGATTTCGGTTTGTTGGAAGACGGACCAGTGGTCGTTTTCTCTCATGTAGTCGCCGATGCCCATTATAATTTGCCGCCCTGATGCGAGGGAAGTTTCGATAAGGAGGGCGATTTTGCGGCGTTCGGGCATGAAAGTAAGATGACCTGATTTCTTAATTTTGAGACCTAAAGACTCATTGATATTGGGTCAATTGGTTTGTTATTGTGTGAGGTATATTATGAAAAAAGTAGCCCAAAGCTCAGATTCTATCGCACTCGCCCCCCTTGCTGAATGCACCGAAGTGTTTTTAGATCTTTATGGAAATGATCCTACTCATGCTGCGAGTGCTCCTGGTAGGCTGAATTTTATTGGGGAGCATATCGATTATAACGATGGAATTGTGCTGCCTGCAGCGATTGAAAAAAAGATCATTGGTGTGTTTGGGCGTAATGATTTCAATCGTATTCGCGTGTACAGCGTCAATTTTGATTCGAGTTGTGAGATCGAGTTGTCTCGTGAGTTGATTGTGGTCAAGGGGGAGTGGAGTAACTATATAGCGGGTGTTGTGGCTCAATTTCGTAAGATGGGGGTAGAGATCCCCGGTTTTGATGTGGTGTTGCATTCGGATATCCCAGTGGGAGGTGGTTTGAGTAGTAGTGCTGCGTTGGAGGTTATTATTGCCACGATGATCGAGACATTGTTGGGGCTTGAACTTGACGGGATGAAGAAGGCTTTGATGTGCCAGATGGCTGAGCATGAGTATGCAGGCGTGCCGTGTGGGATTATGGATCAGGCGGCGGTTGTTCTGTGTGAGGAGAGCTCGTTCTTGAAGTTGGACTGTCGGGATTTATCGATTTCGAATGTTCGTTTTGATGCTTCTAGCGTGAGTATCCTAGTGGTTGATACCCGTGTTCATCATAACTTGGCGGATGGGGAGTATGGAAAACGCCGCAGTAGTTGTGAGCGTGCATTGAGAAAACTCGGCTTGAAATCTTATCGTGATGCTGGCCTTGAGTTAATTGAGGATGAGAGGCTTGATCCGGTTGATGAAGTTGGGTGTGTGCGTCATGTTATTACGGAAATCGCTCGCACTAATGAAGTGATTGAGGCTTTGGGAGAAAGTGACTTTGAGCGGGTTGGAGCGTGTTTGAATGAGAGCCACCGTTCTCTCAGTGAGGATTATCGGGTGAGTTGCGATGAATTGGATTTTATTACCGACCTTGCCCGTCAGCAAGAGGGCGTTTATGGGAGTCGAATGACTGGTGGTGGGTTTGGGGGGTCTGCGATCGTGTTTTTGAAATCGGAATATGCAGAGGCGGTAGCCGATGCGATCGCTACAGCGTACAAGGCACGATTTGATATCGACGCGGGGATTTTTGCTACGAGTCCGGCAGGTGGGGCGAAGTCTTGGCTATTGGGTTCTTAATCGGAAAGTGGCGAAGACACAAAAAAACCTCCTTGTTTAAGGGAGGTTTTTTTCGTCTTCCAATGGTACCCAGGGGGGG
>CAWVWU010000337.1:0-2304 GCA_963933925.1 uncultured Puniceicoccaceae bacterium | reverse complement strand
CGGGGTCGGCGACTGGTATATCGCCGAGGGGGCTGAGCATGCTGCCCTGGTGAAAGGAGCCTGGACCCACTTGGAGTAGATTTTCGGCGGTAGCTCCGTTTCCTTTTTGGTCGATGCTCAGGTAGGATAGCCCTGTCCGGTTAATAAAGAATCCTACTTCAAGAAAATCGGAGGAAAAGCGTACTTGCCCATCTTTTTCTTTTGCTTGAAGGCCTTTTGGGAGCCCAGCCAGATCGATATGGCTGCACTGGAGCAGAGACTCGTTTCGCGGAGCAATAGCGTCTTCCAATTCTCCTTCTACCTCGAAGGCATTGGCTGCCAAGCTCCACGGAGTCCACCAGTTGTCGATTCCGCAGCGACGGATTTCGAGAATGAGACCGTAGGAGGTGAATTCTCCGGTTTCTATCCATTGGAGCTCGTCTGCCTTTTGTGGTTGGAGATCTCGCAGGTAGTGCAGTTCTCGCCATTCGCTTTTAGGAGTATCCAAAGTGAGGATGCGAAGGTCTACTATCCAGTCGTCTTCTTGGTGGCTCCCGCACTTGTGGTATCCTTGGGCGTTTCGAAATCCGATACGGCTTATCTTGTTCTTGCCACTTGGTGTAAACGCTCGACTGTGAATGATTCGTCGTGCAGGAGCTTCGTTCTCAGTAGGACCCGGCTTGGTCCAAGTGGAACGACACTCAGAGAGGGTGCGAAAAGAAAAAAGATCCCCCATTGGGGGGTCTAGATCTGGAGTATCCAGTAAATTAGAAGGGGAAAGCATTTTTCGTTATGATGGAATGGAATCTGGTCCGTATCTGAGTTTGTCTCGTTTTAGCAATTGATGCCTGGTACGCGCCACATGTAGTCGGGATCGACGAACGGTTCGTCGTTTTCTCGACCTTCCATTAGACTTATTTTTTTCTCTAGGAGTTCAGCGAAGTTGTCGCCGTAGATAAAGGTGGTTTCGCTGACTTCGGACTGGATCATCCAATCCGTTTCGGCACTGCGTACGTGGTCGAGGAAATTTTTGGCATTGGCTTTTTCGTCGAGTACGGTGCTTCGAGTTAGGTCGCGGCAACGTTGCTTTTCCTTCGGGTCGTCGGATTCTATGTAGCCGTGTACGCCTTCGATCCACGCAGCCACGTTTTTCTGAGTACGGAACCAGTTTTTCATGGAGTAGAAGCGGTCGTAGTGCGTGGCCCATACGGTGCGAAGCTCTGATTGAGCGGGTGCACGATCGCGTCTCAAACGAGCGATTTCGATCGCTTGTTCGAGGGGCGGTAAAACATTTTCAAAAATCGCATGGCGGCACTTGTTTGCGTATTCCGGCGTGCAGAAGTCGAAGTTGATCTCGCGGCGTAAATCTACGCGGACGCGGTTATTGGCGTGTCCAAGGTGGAAGTCTTCGTAGTAGGCACGATCGGCTTCGCTCAGTGCTTCGAAATTGGGTACGAAGGGGCGAACGAGGATCCGGTACCAGTTGCTCCAGAAGGAGAGTACGCTCACGGGCGGCGGATAGCTGCGGTAGCTCTCGTCGACAAATTCCCATGCCTTGAGAAGTTGGTCCGCGTCTTCTTCTCCGGTCCAGCGGATGGCAGCACGTCGCAGTACAGCGTCCAGCGGGAGGTCCGGTTCGTTTTGGAAGGAGCGGGTAACTTCTTGATTGATGTTGTAGGGTGCGAACGATTCGGAGGTGGTGCCAGTGATCGCGGAAATGTGGGAGACGCGTTGCTGCCGTAGGTCTCTCAGTTTCTCCCAAAGGAGCTTGGGATAGGGGACGGCTTTGATCGGCTCCATATTCCAGAAATTTCCGTGGCTAAGATAGATGTGGGCATTCGAGCCTTTTTCTTCGATTGCGTCGAGGAACGGGCGCTCTTTGTCGGCAAACTGGTTGTGTAAGCCGGTGAACATGAAATCCTTTGCCCAGTCGTATTTGGGATGTTGATACCCTAGGTCGAAACCTTTGGTCGCGAGTGTACTTGTTTCCACTTCCAATCCTGGCTCTAGATTGGCTCGCAGGTGGTTTTGCTCGGCGTAGAACGTTTCATTTCGTAGGATGCAGCGGAAGTCTGGATTCGTTTTTCGTCCGGCGGTGCGGAGGTTTTTCATGAATCGAATGATGTTGTTGGCGGCGGCCTCGACGATTTCGTCGTCATTTTTCCATTCCCGAATTTCGTAACCGCCTCCGTTGCGTCCAACATAGAGAGACGCGGTGTATTCGAACCCCGCTCCGCTGTCGTTGGACCAGATGGTCATGTAGTCGATGTTGGGTGCGGCCTCCATTATCTTCTCCATCATTTCCCGGTAGTGGTCGAGAACGAC
>CAWVWU010000336.1:0-2313 GCA_963933925.1 uncultured Puniceicoccaceae bacterium | reverse complement strand
CCAGCAAGAATGGTCTTGATCAAGGAAGTGTAACTCTCCAATTGGACTATAGTGCGACGAACCTTTTATTAACTGCTCCTTAACGCTTAAAAATGAGCGAGGTATTATTAGAGTAACCGACAACCGATTTGCATAGGCTTAGTTTGAAAAAATCTAATTCGATTTACCGTTTGATATTCGTGGCAATTTTTGACCTATGAGAATCTCTTTTCGTATAGGGGTATATCTTTTGGTTGTTTTTGCAGTGATGTTTGATCTGTCTGACAAGCCCCTCAAGGCAGAAGGAGAAATCGATCTAGGCGAGAGTGCTGCATCCACTTCCGATGATGTATTCGATGGCAATTCAGTAGCTCGCCAGTGGATGGATGAATTGCTCGATGCGATACGTGTCGATTATCCGGCGCCGACTGTTCACTCGAGGAATTTGTTTAGTGTTTCAACGGCCATGTGGGACGCGTGGGCTGCCTATGATGGTGGTGGCTTAGCCGTAGCCTATATCGCTGATGAGAATCCAGAAATACCTGATGAGACTATGGCGGTGAAGGCCTTGCGCTCAGAGGCAATTAGTTACGCGGCCTACCGCGTGTTGAGTAGTCGATTCCGCTTGTCGCCGAACGTGGAGATTTCCCTGCCAGCTTTCCGTGAGAGGATGGAGATACTGGGTTATGATCCCGACGATGTTACGGTGAAAGGAAATTCACCAGCAGCCATTGGCAATCGTGTCGCATTGAAGGTACTGGCGTTTGGGTGGTCAGATGGTTCGAATGAGAGTTATGACTACGCGGATCAGACGGGATATGTAGCCATTAACAGTCCGCTGGTTTTTAAAACGCCGGGTACGGTACTTCGCGATCCCAATGTATGGCAACCCCTCGCGTTTGACCATTTGGTCTTACAAAATGGATTGGTGGTCGGAGAGGCTATTCAGGAATTCCTAAGCCCTAACTGGGGAGGGGTGACTCCATTCGCACTGACTCGTCTTTCAGGGAGTTATGTATACATGGACCCCGGGGCTCCTCCCTATCTGGGGACAGATACCGACCAAGACTTCAAGGATGCGGCTCTCGAAGTTATCGAATTCTCCAGTTGGCTCGATCCATCGGATTCTACAGTGATCGATGTTTCTCCGAAATCTCGTCATAATAACACGTTGGGAACAAACAACGGTTTAGGGTATCTTAAAAACCCCTACACAGGAGAGTCTTACGAGGAGAATCTCGTTTTACGTGCTGACTACGGTCGGATATTGGCTGAGTTTTGGGCGGATGGACCTGACTCAGAAACTCCCCCTGGTCATTGGAATACGATCGGAAATTACGTGTCGGATCATGAACTGTTAGAAAAACGTTTTGAAGGGGAGGGCCCCGTGCTTGATCCATTGGAGTGGGATGTTAAATTATATTTTTCCATGAATGCTGCTGTGTCGGATGCGGCTATTGCCTGTTGGGATGCAAAGCGGAAATATGACTATGTGAGGCCGATCAGTATGATTCGTTACATGGGTGGGAAGGGGCAAAGCTCCGCCCCCGATGGACCTTCCTATGATGTTGAAGGTTTACCTTTGAAATCAGGTTTGGTTGAAGTGATTTCGGTGGCCTCTACTGCAATAGGAGAAAAGCACGAGCACTTGAGTGCTTATGTGGGCGAAATAGCGGTGCTTTCCTGGAAAGGGATTCCGGATAATCAAGAATCTGAATACGGAGGCGTTGGTTGGATCCGTGCAGTCGAGTGGATGCCATACCAGCGGAACACCTTTGTGACGCCTCCTTTCGGAGCGTATACCTCTGGGCACAGCACCTTCAGTCGTGCGGGAGCCGAAGTTTTGACTGCAATCACCGGTGATGAATATTTTCCTGGCGGGATTAGTTCTTTCTCAGCCCCTGCCGATGACTTTCTCGAATTTGAAAGGGGCCCTGAAGAAGATATTACGCTGACCTGGGCGACGTATTTTGATGCGGCAGATGAAGCAGGCATATCCCGCTTGTATGGAGGCATTCATGTGTGGGCGGATGATTTGCGAGGGCGAACTATGGGGTCGGAAATTGGGATAGCGGCGTTTGCCAAAGCAAAATCCTATTTCGACGGAACGGCAGATTCTGAAAATTGGGTTCAGGTCTATGATGATTGGGTATCGGTTATGATGACTGACCGAGGACAGGTACTAGACCGAGAATACTATGGTGAAGAAGATTTTGAAAAACTAGCACGCTATTTTATGGGAAGTGATCCGTTACCGGAAGTCTCACCTAGAAGCCAGTTGGAGTTGGGGATAATTTCCGAAACAGATCGTTCCAGTCTACACGTTTACGTTGA
>CAWVWU010000335.1:0-2326 GCA_963933925.1 uncultured Puniceicoccaceae bacterium | reverse complement strand
GCCCTTCGAAAGGGCTCTTAATCCTTAGGGATAACGAGCGAAGTTCCAATCTGGAGGTTCTCCGCCGTCACCGAACGATTCGCCTTCAAAATTTCCCGGTACCGAGCACTCGTGCCGTAAAACTTACGACTGATGGAAGCCAAGGTATCCCCTTTCTTCACCACATAATAGGTTACCGAACTGGATGTTTCCAGAGAAGACTCAGCCTGTGCTGGTGCAACCCGATTCGGGCGCTCGCGATGCGGCAACCGTGCCGGCTCAACCGAGTCCACAAAACGAGACTCAGTCTCCTCCACCGATTCTGAAGACACTTGGCCTATCGACCTATCAGGTTCAATACCTGCCTCACGTAAACGTTGGCGCGCTTGCCCCAAAGCCATTTTTATTCCATCGTTCTCCGTTCGAAGCTGATCAATAGTATCCAAGAGCTTAAGACGCTCCAATGGATCCTGAAAAACCTTCGCGTCAAACGAAGACATGATCCCCTTCATCGCCGTTTTCTTAAGATCCTCCACAAAACTCAATTTCTGCTTCACCGAAGGAACATTGGCTCGGCTAGACATCATAGACTTGAAGCGGTTAAAATGATAAATCGCCGAATAAGGATCCTCGATATGATTCAAATACAAACGCCCCGCCTCCAAATGAGACTCCGGAGCATCGCCCTCGCGGGCCTGGATCAATTTGAGGAAACTCTCTAACGCTTCCGCATTCTTCCCCCTCGAAATCAACTGCTTTGCCCGACGATACGTAGGCTCATCCTCCTCGTCCGCGACCTCGATCGAACGGTATTCGGAACAAGCCCCAAGAATAAATAACAAGCAGAGAGGAAAAAATAGTCTGGAAGCTTTGGTAACGAATTTCATTAATAGCAGAGTCTTGGTCAAATACAGTGCATACAACGCACACTTTCCAAGTACGAAATCAACGAAACGAGCTTATACAAAGGATTATGCAAACCAGCGAAATCATAACTAAGGCACAACGTTGCCTCACCATCGAACGAGACGCGATATCCGCAACCTCGCAACTCATCGATGACCAGTTCGCTAATGTCGTTAGATCCATGAACGATTGCCTCGAACGCAACGGAAAGCTCATCTTCACCGGCATCGGAAAAAGTGCCCACATCTGCGAAAAGCTCGTCGGCACCTTCAACAGCATCGGAGCCCCCTCCTGTTTTATCGACCCCGTCCGTGCACTTCACGGCGACTTAGGACTCTGCCGCCAAGGCGATCTCCTCCTCGCCTTCAGCAACCGAGGTGAAACCGAAGAAGTCCTCCGCATCGTCACCCTCGTACAACGATTCGAAATCCAAACCATCGCAGTAACCTCCCAACAAGACTCCTCCCTCGCAAAACTTTGCGACGCAATCCTCCCCTACGCAGCCCCTATAGAAGCCTGCCCCCTCGAACTCGCCCCCACAGCCAGCACCACCGCCTCGATGGCAATCGGTGACGCCGCCGCCATGGTACTCCTTCAAATGCGAGCCTTCAAAAAAGAAGACTTCGCCCGCTTTCACCCCGGAGGCAGCATTGGCAAAACACTCATCCCTCGAGTCGACGCTGTCATGAGGCAAGGCGAACGTTTCTCAATCACTTCTGAAGATTCCAGCTGTCGCGATTGCCTAACCCTCATGTCTCGACCGAACTGCGGCTCCATCGCTCTCACAAACGCAGCCGGTCAACTCAGCGGAGTTCTCACAGACGGAGACATCCGACGCCTCATCCTCAACCAACCCGACTTTCTCCAACAGCCCGTCAAAACCGTCATGACCCGCCAGCCGATTGCCATCGCCAGTGGCTCGCTGACTGCAGAAGCCCTCAAAATATTTGAGACTCACAACATAGACGACCTCATCGTCATCGATGCCGACAACAAGCCAATTGGAGTAATCGACGGTCAAGATCTCACCAAGGTCCGCATGGTTTAAGGCAAAGACTTGCCTCAAACCGCATTCAAAGCTCGATCCCAGACGTGCCCCCAATAGACTCCCACGCGAATCTCATATTACGCACAAGCAAATGCCAAACCCGTCGAACACATCAAGCGCTTCCAATACGAAACTCCTGCCCGAGCTGTTTCAAATGCTGCAGCCACACATGCAGGCTCTCGACGCCTACCTAGGCGAGCAAATCGCTAGCTTCGAACCGGAAATACGCGACTTTGTAGACTACTGTATCGACACCAGCGGAAAACGCATTCGCCCCTCACTCATTTTCTTCAGCGGCTGGAACTCAGAAGGATCCGTCAACAAGGACCTCGTTCAAGCTGCCACAGTAGTAGAGACCGTCCATCTCGCCACCCTCGTTCACGACGATATCAT
>CAWVWU010000334.1:0-2349 GCA_963933925.1 uncultured Puniceicoccaceae bacterium | reverse complement strand
GTATCCAGTTCCACCATTAACACCGAGTTGGCGAATAATGTGCAACGCAACGTCCTTGGCATACACACCCGCACGAACTTTACCGGTTACCCGAACCTGACGTACCTTAAGCTTCGTCATGGACATCGTCTGAGTCGCCAATAAATCGCGAATCTGAGTCGTGCCGATTCCAAATGCGATCGCTCCAAAAGCACCGTGAGTTGACGTGTGAGAGTCACCACAAGCGATTGTTGTACCGGGCTGAGTAATCCCCTGCTCTGGTCCAACAACGTGAACGATCCCTTGTTTACCAGAAGGTAAATCAAAGAAAGTCACATCAAACTCCGCACAATTCTTGCGAAGCTCTTGGATCATTGCATCCGCCAATGGATCGGCGAATGGCTCCACACGCTGATCCGTCGGTACGATATGATCGACGGTCGCGAAGGTACGATGCGGATAGGCTACCTTGAGATCAAGGTCACGCAACATACCAAATGCCTGTGGACTCGTAACCTCATGAATGAGGTGAGTGCCGACTAGCAACTGAGTTTGCCCATTGGAAAGCGTCTTAACGGTGTGCGCATCCCATACTTTTTCGAATAAGGATTTTCCCATAATATATGTAGGTTTTTCGGAAGGTCGCAAAACATGCAGACCCAATCCTTCTCAAGCAATTCGAAAGAGGCGAAAATAGCTCCTTCGTGCCTAAGGCTCCAGTGGTTCCAAATCCGCCGCATTTCTGTACGCAGAAGGCGTCGTCCCTAGCCTCCGCTTAAACTGACGATTAAATGCACTTTGAGTCCGAAACCCACTCCTTAGAGCCACCTCAGTCACCGAAAAATCCTTCCGATCCAACAACCAACGAGCAGCCTTTTGAATTCTCAATCGTGTCAAATATTCCACAAACGAAACGCCCGCCACCTCATGAAAAAATCGAGAGAATGCATTGGCCTCCATCCCTAAAAAATCGGCCGCATCCGGGCGTCCAATATCCTCCCCACAACGACGATCAAGAAAGCCACGCACCGAAGTCCAACGAGCCCTATTCCGAGGAGACAATCCCCTCTCATCTCTAACATCATCAAAGACTTCCCCATTCCATTGACGTGCCAACAAATCCAGCAAGACATGCAAACGAGCCAAGCGAAACATCCCCCGAGAACGAATCAAGCCGAGCATTCGAAAACGAATTCGCTCCCGGTCCTCAACCACAATTCGAATCCCCACTTCTGCGCCTAAGAGCAAGCTCTTGACGGCCTTCGCCTCCGGAAGATTCAACAAGCCAGCTGGCACCACACTCTTTCCGAAATGCACGACCACTCCCGCAAAGCCATTCTCCGAATCAACTACAGAATACGAATGCATCACCCCAGGCCCAATTAGAACCAGTTGCCCTGCCTCCACGAAGATTTCATTCGCTCCCAACTGCAACCGAGCCCGTCCCCTCGAAATAAAGATTAACTCATAGTACTGATGTAGATGAAGGCCTGACTCAAACTCCTGATAATCAAACTCATAGCACTGATAGCTATGAGCATTCGTATCTGATTTTTCAAAAGAATCATTAAAGTCCACAAAGACAAAGTACTTTTGCGCTTTATTTTGTAAATAATATTCATTCGCAATATATAGCACATAAATAACCCATTCTTCCTCCATTTTGGGCATAAAAAAGCGGAGAACCGTTCGATTCTCCGCTTAGAAATTAATATTCCCCTAATCGGAAAACTTATGCACTCGCACCAGCGACTGCTTCACGAGCACGCTCACCAAGAGGAGTACTGATATAACGCTCACCGCAGCTCGCAGCGATCGTTACGATTCTCTTGCCCGCCATCTCAGGACGCTTAGCCAATTCGATAGCCGCCGCGATATTCGCTCCAGAAGAGATACCAACACTGATACCTTCCTGAATCGCACAATTTTGAGCAGTTTCAAAAGCAATATCATTATCAACCGTGATTACGTCATCGATAATGTCCTTGTTGCAATTAACAGGAATGAATCCAGCACCAATTCCTTGGATCTTGTGAGGACCTGGCTTACCACCCGAAATAACGGGGCTATTAGTCGGCTCAACCGCTATAGATAGCATGGACTTGTTACGGCTCTTGATTACTTCAGAAACACCCGTGATCGTTCCTCCGGTTCCAACACCCGCTACGAATGCGTCAATATTACCTTCGGTCGCTTCCCAGATTTCTTCCGCAGTTGTTTGACGGTGAACTTCAGGATTCGCTGGATTTTCGAACTGTTGTGGCAAGAATGCCTTGTCACCATTTTCTTCAACCAATTCCTTAGCACGAGCGATCGCACCTGGCATTCCCTTAGGACCAGGAGTCAATACCAACTCTGCTCCCAACATGT
>CAWVWU010000333.1:0-2355 GCA_963933925.1 uncultured Puniceicoccaceae bacterium | reverse complement strand
GCAAATTGATTTTCTTCCTTCGTTTCTCGATCGAAAAGTCGAGGATCTGGCAATAACGTCTCACCTCGGGATATTCTTTTCACGTGGAAACGCAATGGTTCGAGCCCTGAAAATCTAATTGACTTCCAATAACAATTATCTGGATCTTTTAACCCTTCTTTCACAAGGGGCTTCCAAGGTCCCTTGTTATTAACCCACCCCAAATCTAGTTATGACATCTGTTAGATCACAGGTCACATTTTGGCGAGCAACCGTCGACGGAAAGCAAATCGGTTCCAGCAACGCTACGAGATCCCAAGCTTTAGCAGTCGCTTACAGCTTCATCGAGAAAGAAGGAAGCGGTCATTTGCATCCCACTGTCCGCTTGATGACCTCGTTCACTCCAACGGAAAAAAACCAACCACTAAAAGAAGCCTAAACTGCCTTGATCTTTCCGTTGGCCGCCTCTCCCGCCAATTCATCGCACCGATTATTCCACCTGTTGCTGGCATGCCCCTTCACCGTCGCAGCGACCTATCTCCTCTTGCCCTACGTCATCGATTCCCCAATCGACGATTTTCCCAAATGAGCGAAGTAGACGACCTTTAAGCCCTCACCCTTTCGCCTTATTTTTTCCTAGGGCCACCGAGCGATTCTGAGCGACTTTTAAAAAGAGTGGAGTTAGCTAATGCTGCGGAATTGGATATGTTGGGGATTTCGAAAAAGCGAAATCAGTGAATGCATCCGGTCAGACTCACGACGGATATTATTGCCAACAGTTCAACCCCCACCAAGAAGATCGTCCGATTTCACGCCCAGAGACCTACTCAGTCGCATAAGCGTGGTAATCAGAATATTCCGTTTGGCCTGCCTTGATCTTCTGAACTGTCTGTACGTTCAATTCAGCAAGCTCCGCAAGGCGTTCCTGAGTCAATTGTTCTCTATTTTATTTGAGATGGTTCCTTGGCAGGGATCTTAGACTTCTTGAAATCACCGATATTTCTGGTGGCTATCATATCGACACCACTACCTATGGATACCGCTTCGATCACCGCATCTTCGAAGTCGGTAATTTCGCTTTCCAGAGCGGCTTTGAATGTCTGACGTGACATTTTTCCGACTTTGCAGATCGTTATGAGCTGATCGAGTAGCGATCTCGTCTTTTGTTCACCTAGGACCCTTTTGCCCAGATAGTGAAGTGTTGTGATTGTCGTAGGGCAAATCCATCCTTCGATTTCTTTCCTTTCAGCTTTTGCTAACACTGCAGCGGAGTCCTTCCAGAATGGCTCTCTTGCCAACCAGACGTCCAAAATGACGTTTGTATCTAGTAGAACTCTCATAGATACTTGTCCTCCAGATGTTTGCGGTAGTCGCTCTCGTCGATTTCCGTTCCTTCTTTTCGGAAGATTCCAATCATAGAGGAAGTAATTGGTGGGAGGTCGTCACTCGGAAGTTCATCGCCTTGTGCGGAGATGAAATCGCCAAATATGCGGGATACGGAAGTTCCTCTCTTTCTGGCTAGTTGCTTCGCTTTCCTGATCAGGGCTTCTTCGACTCTAAGTGTTAGTTTAGCTTGCATGACGTATGAAAAATAAAAACGTACGTCATGTCAATTTTTTAGAGAACGTCGAGATGATGGATTCGAGACCCTAGAATCTCAAATCGACGGGGTTGAGATTGAGTAGGGTAATCGTAAATACGGAAGTCGGCGCGGCTGTCTCGAATTCCTCTCCATCGTTTTGTGTGTGCCCAGCATGGGCACGTTGTAATTGGGTGAAAGTCCCATGTTCGTGAACTGTAAATGCAAGATAAAGAACTAGATGATGGCAACTGCGTTTCGAGCCGAAGGCGATAATCAAGCGATAGCGCGAAGCCAGTCGCGAGGTATGATCTGAGGACATAGGTTCCACACGGATATAGTCCACCAGATCCGTCCAATGCTTGCCCGGCTCTACTATTAGCGATTTGAAACGTCCTTGGAATAAATGTCCCTAAGCTTTGCCGTATCTTCTTGGGGCCCCAGGTGGCGTGTTTTCGCCTGAGCTCAAGAACGAGCTTCTCAACAGCAGCGGCGGTTCCCCCTGGGAAGCTATGCGGACGGCGGCTTCTCTCTTAAAGTCCACAGGCTCCATGCTCGGCGTAGCGCTTGAGGTACTTATGACCGGTTTTACGGCTTATGCCAAAGTCATGGCATAGTTCCGAGACATGAAACTTGCCGCTGTTGGCAAGGTGTACGAATTGTTGCTTCTGATCCATAGGTGATTCGCTCTTCCAGGCCATATCGCCTGATATAAGTGTAACCTATATCCCCAGATTGTACCACCGGTACTGAATAAAACGGAGTTACAAAGCACCCCAAAATAAATCAACTTTACC
>CAWVWU010000332.1:0-2464 GCA_963933925.1 uncultured Puniceicoccaceae bacterium | reverse complement strand
GAGCACCGGCCTCCGAAGCCGGCAATCCGGGTTCGACTCCCGGCGAGGGCACCAGGGAAGTTATTGCTTGTTAGTATTTTGCGTAAATCGCCTTCATGAAGCAGATCTGTTATTGCCAATTATTGGCAGATTGAGCTTGCCGGAATGCACTATTTGGACATTCTTTGCATATGCCTGCACAGAAATCAAGTGGTCTTAAGACGGTAGAGTTTCCAGAGGATTCGGGGATTCTGATAAGCGAGGTTCTGAACGTTTCAGGGGGTAACGTCTTTGGCGGTTCCTATGATGTTCTGATTCCTGCCAAGGTGAGAGGGAGAGGCAAAGGAGGGAGAATTCGCAAACGCTTTAAGGAGCTGAAGGCTGCTAAGGCTTTCGCTCGCGAGCAGTTCCTTGGGATGGGGGAGCGTGGAAAGGCTTTCTTTCGATTGGACTCTCAAAAACAAAATGACATCGCTGCGTTGGTGCCTGTGCTTGAGAAGTCAGGAGAGAGCATTGACGATCTGAAGGGTTTTATCTTGAAGCTGGAAAAAGTTGGGCTCTCTCTTTCTGAATTGTCGGAAGAGCTTCAACGTTTGGAGGCTAATGAGCTGGGGCTTAAAAGGGCCGTAGAATTCGGCGTTGAGCATCTGGTGGGCGAGAAGGAAGACCGTACGTTTTTCGACGTTTCAGAAGAGTTGATAAGCCTTAAGGAAGATCGGGTATCGATGGGTGACCTTAGACCCGTCAGTCTTGAGGACTTCTCGTATAGAGCGCGGAAGATGAGCAAGGAGTTTGGAGAAGTGACACTTGAGCTTCTTTCAAGGAATCGAGTTATCGATTGGATACAAAGCTTGGGGAGATCAGGCCGAACGAATGAGAATTACCGGCGCGTTTGCGTGGAAATCTTCAATTACGCGATGGATGAGGGTTATGTGAAGTTTTCGCCCCTAAATGAATTGAGGGGTCAAAAGAAAAAAGCTCTCACTGGATCGCTTACGGATTCTGGCAGTGTCGAGGTGCTGACGATCGATGAGGCGCGGCGTATTCTCAAGTCTGCGTTGGAGCTGAGGGAGTTGGGTCTATTGGGATATGTCATTCTTACGCTCTTTTGTGGCGTTCGGGCAGAAGAGGCAAAGCGTTTAGAGTGGAGAGACGTTCACGATGAGCTAGAGAAGCCTTACCTTACGATAAGTGCCAAGATTGCGAAGAAGCGGAGAATTCGAAACGTTGAGATTCCTCCGAATGCTGTTCTTTGGTTAACTCTCATAAAGGACCGAGGTGGGAGGGTCGTTGAGTTCAGGGACAAGAATCATTTCGATACGATGTTTCGAACAATGAGGGCTCATGCGGGATTCTCTAAAAAGAACGATAAAGGGGGGTGGGTTTCAACCTGGAACAATAACGCCATTAGGCATAGCTTCGGCACGTATCATTTTGCGTTGTACGGTGATCCCATAAAGACTGCCGTTCAAATGGGGCACAAATCCAACGATCAGGTATTGTTCGATCATTACCGAGCCCTAGCCACCAAGGAGCAAGGAGAAGCCTTCTTCTCGATTGTACCGCCTAAATCGGAATCTAAACTAGTGGAGTTCGTAGGATAAATCACGGTGATTGGTAACTGTCTTGATGTATCGCAAAGCGAGAATGGGGCATGACGGCTACGATCAAACAGTCACGATCCAGTGCTTAAGTATACCAATTCTAGGTAATGCGGAAATTATTCACGGCAGAATATTCTGTTTGTCAACGCTGAGATAAGTATCTCAGTAGTTGTATTAAGATTACAGTATGGGGCTAAGTGTATTCCGCTTTCAGGCCTGAAACGATACCTTGCCCCTGGGTGAAATTGATACGCTCGGTAGACTGAGTTTAGTAAGATGTGGATAACTTCGCAACAACTATGCATAACTTTGCATAGCTTAGTTTCGCAAGTCCTTGGCGAATGTGTTCCTTTGCCTAGTATGGAAAACACGGACACACCACCCCAGTCGCTTGCAGTATATTCTATACGAGCGAATCCCCCCAAAAACCTAAATGTACGAGAAGCTGCAGAGTATCTCACTATAAGCGAGCGCACGCTGAGGTCTGAGATAGCCTCAGGTGCTTTAAGAGTCACTAGATTCGGGAGTCGTATCGTGATCAGATTAGTCGATCTTGATGCTTTTATGGAGGAGAGATCCTTCTAGTATCTATTCTCCGACAGCGTTCCATACTGGGTTATCAATATGGCTTCAGAGGGTGCACCGCCCCCCAGTACTAGAATCGCTAGCCAATCCATTGGTATCATCGCGTCTCTCGGAGGGTTTACTGTGATACGCCCCTCTCCTGTTCCTCTTCGAAAGAACTCATACGCTATTGGGATACCCTGCGCGGACGCCCCCGCGGCAGGGGTACAGCGTAGGCGGAGAGCGTATTAGTCTATAGCCCCTCGGCGATCTAGCAAGGTGTTCAGGCGGTGAAATCAAAAATCCAAAAATATAGA
>CAWVWU010000331.1:0-2472 GCA_963933925.1 uncultured Puniceicoccaceae bacterium | reverse complement strand
GCATCCAAGCGACTAGCTCGACTGGTTTCTTCGACGACGCTCAAGAAGACGGCATCGGCGGAAACTTCTCACTCTACGGAGTGATGGCTTTCGTCTTCACACGCCAGTCTCTACAGCTTCACAGCAATCCAGGTCTCCGCGATCGCAAACTTCCAAGTTTGCGTACCTTCGCAGAGAAGTACATCAAGATGCTTCCAGACCTCGTTCGTGAAGACGGACTCGGTTGGGCATTCTCATCAAGCGCCGGTGCTTACGGCCAGATGCACTTGATCAGCTTACTCCTCCAAGGTTTCCGTGATGGCTGGATTCCAGACGACAAACAATCGAAGTACTTCGATATCCTCCGTCGCCTCTTCTACTTCTTCTACGCGACTTACCTCGACCAAGAGCACGGCTACCTCGTCATTCGCGACGAAGAACGCACCTCTCTCGATGGACACACAACACGCCTCGCCAACTTCGACGGAGCACGTTACCTCAGCCAGTGGGCACGTCTCTCGAAATCGATCAAGGCACCAGCCCAGAACGTTGAGTCATTCAAGTCAGGGTGCCGTTTCGTCATCTTTGACAAGTCCAACAAGAAGGAACAAGGCCTCCTCCTTTACCGCAACGTTGAGTCCAACTTGCAAATCCAGATGCCACTGATCTCCAGTGGTGGAAAAGCAACCGCAGATTGCCTGCCTTTCCCTCACTCTCCTGGAGTATTCGACGCACCAAACGACACCTACCTTCCGATCATGCTCCCAGAGCTTACGATCGACGGTAACGTATTCATTCCTGCCTTCTACGGCAAGAAGTGTACAACTGGTCTCGGAATGAAGCGCTCTTTCTACTTCCGCTATGAGCAAAACGAACTAATAACGACAGAAGAAAAGATCGTTCCTGGCATTGGTTCTGTTAAGGTTAACTGGACGTTCGCTGGCAACAAGATCGGCTGCGAATTCATCTACACCGTAAAGAAGCAAGTCACTCTTGACCGCTTCCGCTACGTACTAGCAATCGGTGCCCCTCACTCCACCTACCGTATCGGCACATCGCCGCAACTCGGTGCAGAAGGTCTCCGTTGTGCAGTACAAAAGGACGACTTCCAAGGAACTTGGAAGGAAACCGAAGTCGTTACCAACGACCGTATCTACCGCACAAACCACGGTAACTTGCATTACTTGCAAACGCTAGAGCGCGATCATCCACTCGTAATGCGTCCCGGGCAAACCTACCGCCTCGCAGTTTCCTTCGATCCGGATATAATCAAGGTCGGCGACACCGAATAAGGGTTCGCTAGAAAAAATCTTCCAGGCGACCTCTTCCATAGAGGTCGCCTTTTTTTATGGCTCAAAAAGACGAAGACAAAGAAGTCACCATTCTTCCTTCCTCCATAAATAAAATTCGCATTTATTAGCATTCATTAGCGGTTAAAAACTCTCTCCTTTTATCGCTAACAATTACGAACACAGAAAAACATCAGACTTTCCACATGCTAGCCAAACGCATCATTCCTTGCCTAGACGTACACGACGGGCGTGTCGTTAAAGGGGTTAAATTTAAAGAACTTCGAGACGCCGGTGACCCAGTAGCCTGTGCCAAGGCATACGACCTACAAGGAGCAGACGAACTCGTCTTTCTCGACATCACCGCCTCCAGCGACGAACGCCCCATCATGCACAAGGTAGTCGAAGCCACTGCATCCGAATGCTTTATGCCTCTCACTGTCGGTGGTGGACTACGCAATGTAGAAAACATCCGCCAAATGCTCCACAGCGGAGCAGACAAGGTCAGTCTCAACACAGCTGCCATAAACACCCCAAACCTGATCCTCGACGCAGCTAAGAAGTTTGGTAACCAATGCATCGTTCTCGCCATCGACGCCAAACGCGACGGAGAGAGTTGGCGCGTCTACACCCACGGTGGTCGTAACCCCACACCACTCGACGCGATCGAATGGGCCAAACAAGCCGTATCTCTCGGTGCCGGGGAAATCCTTCTCACCAGTATGGACCGTGACGGCGTAAAGACCGGCTACGACGTAGAACTCACCCGCCGTATATCAGAAGCTGTCGAAGTTCCTGTCATCGCTTCTGGCGGAGCCGGCAACCTCGATCACCTCGTCGAAGTCCTCGAAAAAGGCAAGGCCGACGCCGTACTCGCAGCATCCATTTTTCACTTCGGAGAATACACAATCGCTCAAGCAAAAGAGAGACTCGCTCAAGCTCAAATCCCCGTTCGAATTTAGTCAAAAAGGTCCACGACAGTGGCCCATTTTACTAAACGCAATCATACCACGCCGGATCCTTTAAAAAGGAAAACTCCGAAAGATCATTTGTGTAAACACTGAGCATTTTTTCTTTTAAAAAGCGTCAACCTACGTAGTCTCACGAACATGTTCTTAGGCCCATTGATTCAATCAGCACGTCGCTATTGTGGGAAGAGTCCCATAAGTTGTTAAAATAAAAAGGTGGTTTCCCGCTTCTGCAG
>CAWVWU010000330.1:0-2531 GCA_963933925.1 uncultured Puniceicoccaceae bacterium | reverse complement strand
TTCCCGCTTCGCGTTCTTCGTTTAGAACCCCCGCCCGAACCGTCCCTCTTGATACGTGTAAGTACGTATTTTAGAATCAATCCCAACGGATTCGCTTGTTTGTGTTGGGCTGTACCGATACCCGCCCCACCTCTCCAGATAGCATCAGAGCACATCACACCCCACTACTAGACACTATTGATACGCCTGTCTCAATAAGCATGCCTGATTTTGAAAAATGGTGTACGTTTGGAAGGGGGGATTAAACCAAGGGACAAAAGAGCTCTCTATATCAGCCCCCCGTACCTCCCCCCCCGTCTTGTTATTTGGGGCATCCCCCGCCCCTTGGATTATTGTTTTGGGGTACCCTGTCCGTCGTCCTTTTAGGACATTAGTCTTCACTGCTCTAGCTCAAAAGTTTTTCTTGCCTAATGCTTCATTGGCTACTCTTTGTCTTCTGTTCCACATCTACAAGAACAGGCTAGGTCGCTAACCGTGATAAGTCAGTCTTTGATTATTGCCAATTATTGCCATAACTGATGCTTGTTTTTGCAGATTAGTGCAACTCAATACAATTGCTTATTAGATACTGATTTAGTTAAGTTATTAGTAATCAACACTAGGGGCCATAGTTCAACGGATAGAACAAGCGTTTCCTAAACGCTAGATATGGGTTCGATTCCCGTTGGCCCTACCAGTCTTCGTTCCGAGCGAAGCGAGAAACGAAGACTGTCCCGGCGTATCGTAGAGAAGCCGGACCAAAATCCTCCCCAAAACCAAAACCGCTCTCCTCTACGCCTGGGCAAGCCAGTCAAACACCAAACGATGCCTTTCTACTACGTGTACCTATTGCGTTCGACCGAAGGAAACCACACCTACATAGGTTTCACCCAAGAACTCAAAACGCGGCTCCAAAAGCACAACCAAGGCGAAGTTCACCATACATCCAAGTATCGACCTTGGAAAATCCAGACAGCCATCAGCTTCGACAGTCGTGAAAAAGCAATCGCCTACGAACGCTACATAAAGAGCCACTCAGGAAGAGAATACTCAAAAAGACACTTCTAATTCATTCCGAGCCACGCGAGAAACGAAGACTGTCCCGGCACATCAAAGAGAAGCCGGACCAAAATCCTCCCAAATAATCACTTTCCGTTATTGACACGAGTAGGTCGAAGCCTACTTTGCCCCTTCCAATTATGAGCACAGAAGTAAAGAAAACACAGAGCCTAGTCCCACAAAACATGGACGTTGAGCATGCTCATATCCTGAGCCGCTACGTTACTGAAACTGGTAAGATCATCCCTCGCAAGATGACTCGCCTGTCTTCAGCACAGCAACGCAAGGTCAAGAAGACCATCAAGCGTGCCCGCAATTTGTTGATGATGAAGTAAAGCCTCTTCCCTGCGAAGAAGCTTAACGACTATCGCGGGTGAGGTTGCCTGCTTATTGACCTACCAATCGTGGCTCAAATATTACAACCTACCGATGAAAACTTACGCTTACTGCGTAAGTTTTTGCGTATACAGGGACTAGTAGCCGTTCCGACGGAAACCGTCTACGGCCTAGCTGCCAACGCTTTAGACGCCGAAGCCTGCTCGAAAATATTCGAAGCGAAAGGCCGCCCATCCAACGACCCCCTCATTTGCCACGTCGGCTCCTATGAAGACATTCATAAGATCTGCCACAGTAACGAGCTCGCGGAAAAGCTCGCCAAACGATTCTGGCCAGGCCCTCTAAGCTTCGTCCTCCCCAAAAAGGATATTGTCCCAGACCAGGTAACCTCGGGACTTCCCTCGGTCGCCGTACGCTGCCCCAGCCACCCCGCATTCCGGCAACTCATCCAAGGCTGCGATTTTCCATTGGCAGCTCCAAGTGCCAACCCCTTTGCATACATAAGTCCCACGACTCCAGACCACGTCGAAGCCGGACTCGGCCAAAAAATCGAATATATCCTAGACGGTGGCCCATGCCAACACGGCGTAGAATCAACAATTCTCGACCTACGCGATCCCTCAGCTCCGCGAATTCTTCGCTACGGCTCGCTTCCAGCCGAGGACATCGAAACCGAAATAGGGTTCGCCATCGAAAAACCGTCGCCAGATCTAAAACCTCATCAAGCTGCCCTCGCACCTGGAGCTCTTCCAAAGCACTACAGTCCACGAACACCCCTCCACCTCAAGAACATCGCGATCTCGACCGAGGAACTTACGAACGCCCCCGACTCCACGGCCTACCTATTACTAACAAAGCCAAAAGGCAAATTTGGCCCCAATATCCACTGGCTTTCCGAAAACGGAGAACTCTCCCAAATTGCGAGCAACCTCTACGGTCAACTCCGTGCTTTGGACGACGCGTCCTATTCCAAGATCATCGCCGAAGAAGCCCCCGAACTGAATCTTGGGCTAGCGATCAACGACCGACTACGCCGCGCCGCGAGTCAATAGAGACTCAATCACCCTCTTCTTCGGTCTCGTCCAACTCACTTTGAGGAACGATGAAGTGGACCCCGAAAACTGGACAGGTGGCTTAGTTGGATAGATAACCGACAA
>CAWVWU010000329.1:0-2556 GCA_963933925.1 uncultured Puniceicoccaceae bacterium | reverse complement strand
CCCTCCTCGACTTCCTCTCCATCGTTAAGGCTGAAGAACTCACTAAGCCCGAACTCACAGGCATCTGGGAGCACCGCCTTCACCAAATCGAAAATGGCGAACTCAAAAAGGAAGACTTCATAAAGGACATCGTCGAGATGACCAAAGGCATCGTAGACCGCATCAAAAACTACGAAGAGACGGAAGCCGACCTCGAGCCAACTGATCTAAAATGCCCATTCTCCCAAGACCCACTATTTGAGTCCCTGAGAGCTTACAGAACTTTAGACAAGGAATTCGCAGTCTATAAGATCATCGGCAACCGAAAAATGTCGAAAGAGGAGATCCAAGAACTGCTAGAGAAAAAGCAAATCGGCCCCATAGACGAATTTAGATCAAAGACAGGAAAGAGCTACAGTGCTACCCTCATCCTAGACGACGAAACCAAACGAGTGAAATTCGATTTCGGCAATGGCGGCGACGATCTAGCGAACATCGATTTCACTACACTCGAGTCTTTCGCAACGTGCCCACGCACAGGCGGACAAGCCTATGAAACTGAAAATTCATACCTCGTACGTCTCGAAGTAAAAGGCGAAGCCACGATGCCGATCAAGGTGAGTCGCAAGATCCTCGATAGAGAAATCCCGCGCGACCAATTCATAAAACTCCTCGAAACCGGAAAAACAGACCTGATCGACAAGTTCTGGTCCAAGCGTACCAAACGCCCATTCGACGCCTACCTTGTTCTAAAAGCGGATAACAAAACAGGCTTCGAATTTCCTCCAAGAGCAGCCAAAAAAGCAGCTAAAAAGACGACCAAGAAAGCTGCTAGAAAAGTAGTCAAAAAGGTTGCAAAAAAAGCAGCTAAAAAGGCTGCCAAGAAAGTAGAAAAAACAAGTTAATCCAGCAGAGATTTATAATATTTGGTTTTGGCACGACGAGTGCCAAAACCACATAATGCTTGCTCTCACAAAGGCTAAATCCTTAAATAACAACAACCTTCTATCTTAGCCCCCTCTCCCATGTTCTTAAACCTCCTTTGTTTAATCGTTCTTGCTGTCACTGGAAACCAAAGCAAAAAGCCCATTCTAGCTGCAGTCCTCTTCGGATTAGTTAAGGGTGTCGGCCACTACTTTACACAGCTAAATATAATGGAAGACACCAGTGTCCTCCGAGAATTATATGTCTCTAGTATCATCCAGTTTATTATTAGTGGATTCCTAGGCTACGGGATCGCTTTAATCACCGTGAAGCATTCGAAGGATAAAGAACTAATGGTCATCACTCTAATCCTATCTGTAATCACTTTTCTGACTACAGACATTGGATTAACCATGATCAATTGATTTCAGATTTTCTGAAACAGTCATCGGAATGATGGCTTCCTCATTTTCTGTGCATCCCTGCGATTGAAGTAACCTGCATTATCGCAACTCCCAAGCTCCGCTAGGTCCCACAATTGCTTTTACAAGGAACGGCACAAAAAAAGAGGCGATTGACCTATTCGATCAACCGCCTCTACAAAAATAATTAAACGCTAAAGCCTTTCGGCATTAACACCGCCCAATAGCAAATACCTTGAATCCGATTTCGCGAAGCTTGTCGTGATCCAATACATTGCGTCCGTCGAAAATAAAGGCCGGCTTAAGCATGGAATCATAAATACGCTTGTAGTCCAATTCCTTAAAGGAATCCCACTCGGTTAGAATAGCGAGACCATGAGCCTTATCTGCGGCTTCGTATGGATCTTCATGCAAGAGAACCTGTGGATTTGGCGAACCATCCTCCATGAGCTCTGGTTGCCCCAAATCCTTAAAGATCTGATCCTTGGAAACCTTAGGATCATGAATCGCAATGTTCGCCTGCTCTTCAATCAAATCGCGCCCGATGTAGATCGCCGCTGACTCACGAGTATCATTAGTATCCTTCTTAAACGCAAAACCAAACATGGCGATACGCTTTCCACTCACTGTATTGAAAAGAGAATCAATAATCTTCTGCGTAAAGCGGTTACGTTGCCACTCGTTCATAGAGACGACACTACGCCAGTATTCAGCAACTTCAGGAAGTCCAAAGTGCTGACAAAGATATACCAAATTCAACAGATCCTTTTGGAAACAAGATCCACCATATCCAACCGAAGCTTTCAAAAACTTGGGACCAATTCGAGAATCCATACCGATCGCAAACGCCACTTCGTCCACATTTGCTTCCGTCGCCTCACACAAGGCTGAGATCGAATTGATGCTAGAAATACGTTGAGCAAGAAATGCGTTTGCAACCAACTTCGATAATTCGGAAGACCACAAATTAGTACGAATGATCCTATCCTCAGGAACCCAGCGAGCATAGACGCTAGCAAGCGTATTCAGAGCTTCCTGCCCCTCTGGTGTTTGCTCGCCACCGATTAATACGCGATCAGGATTACTCAAATCCTCAACAGCTGTTCCTTCTGCAAGAAACTCAGGGTTAGAAAGTACTTGAAAGGACAAGCCCGGACGCGAATTCGCACTTAAAATAATTTTCAACGACTCAGCCGTTCTCACGGGCAACGTTGATTTTTCAACTACTATC
>CAWVWU010000328.1:0-2559 GCA_963933925.1 uncultured Puniceicoccaceae bacterium | reverse complement strand
ATGCACACCCCTAAAAAAAGCCTTTCCCGCCGCAAATTTATAAAGTCCTCTGCAGCCTTTGGAGCACTCACCTTTTTGCCAGCGCACATCGCCCTAGGAAAAAGTGCCTCAAACGGACTCCTACCGCCAAGCGAACGAATCAATCTCGCAGTCGTCGGAATCGGAAACCGAGGAAAGAATGTTCGACAACAGATGATTGACTCGGGTCTTTGCACCGTTGTCGCACTATGTGACATCGACCTAGAAAGTGAATTTAACCTAAAAGTACGACAAGCCCACCGAATCGCTCCCATCGTAGAGACGATCGAAAAGGAAAATAGTGACTCCCAGATCACCCTTTATCCTAAAGCCCGCGTATTCAACGATTTTAGACGAATGTTTGACGCAATGGCAGATGATATAGACGCCGTTCTAATCGCTACGCCCGACCATTCTCACTTCGCTATTACTATGCTGGCGATGTCACTCGGAAAACATGTCTATGTAGAGAAGCCTCTCGCTCACACCTTCGGCCAGTCCGAACGCATGATAGCACTCGCAGAAAGAAGCGCTGTTGTGACTCAGATGGGCAACCAAGGACACTCCGGAGCCAACTACTTCCAATTTAAAGCCTGGAGCGAAGCGGGAATCATTAAGGATGTAACCAAGATCACCGCTCACATGAACAAGGCGAGACGCTGGCACGGCTGGGGCGCTAATATTACAGAATTCCCCAATGAGCCTATGCCTTCGTATATCGATTGGGATACATGGACAAGCTCAGCCCCCGAACACCCATTTAGCCAAAAGCTTCACCCACAAGAGTGGCGCAGCTGGTTCGACTATGGAAGTGGAGCATTTGGCGATTGGGGTCCTCATATACTAGACACCTCTCATCGTTTCCTCAACTTAGGACTCCCTGAGAAAATAAGTGCTCTAAGACTCGAAGGAGCGAACCCCCTTGTCTACCCACAAGCCTCTACCATTCGTTTCGACTTCCCTAAACGCGGCGAAATGCCCCCATGCGAAGTCACTTGGTACGATGGCGTCGACAATAAGCCGCAAATCGAAGAGGAGTACGGTGAGCTCGTCGAAGGGAGTTCGTCGCGAAAACCAATCGAACTAAAGGCCCCCGGGAAAATAATCTACTCAAAAGACCACGTATTCAAGGGCGACTCACATAGCAGTCCGCTCACCATCATTCCCAAAGAGAAGTATATGGATATACGACGTTCACTTCCGAGATTCCCTCAGAAGAACTCCGACCACTATGCCAACTTTCTTCTAGCATGCAAAGGAGAGGAAGAGTCACGCTCTCCTTTCCACATAAGTGGTCCCCTCTCTCAAGTCTTCAACCTCGGCATCATTGCCCAACGAACGGGATTAAATATCGAGTTCGACAGAACGTCCAAACAGATCACCAATAATTCAGACGCCAATAACCTACTCGACCCTGCGCCACGAAAAGGCTGGGAAGAGTTCTACAAGCTTTAGGGCTCCTTCTCAAATCACTGCTTCGAGTTCAGACCAAGGCAGCACTAGTCTTCCAACCTGCCTCCAACCACACTCAGGATCAATGCCTGTGATCTTGTCGCAAGATACGCTCGATACATCTCGCATTCCCAAAACTCTCCTAACTCCGCGTTCTCCGCGGTTATAAAAACCTTATCACCACCTTAAAAACCTTCGTGAACTTCGTGGGCAAAAAATACAAACTAGGCAATCTTCAATTCTTAATCTTCAATCAACACCCCAACCCGCTCTCGATACAGATCCTTACGAAAGCTCTCCCCAAATTCAGCTTTCAAATACGCATCCACTCGATTTCGATTCTGATAGTCATCCCCCATATAATCCACCATCAAAGCATCGAACTCATCCCTAAGAAATCCAATCAAATCGATTTTCCAAACATCCTCTTTCGAAAAACGAATCCGCGTATCGACTTCCTTTGTTCCCAGCAAAAGCGGCCCACCGGCGATCCCTTCGTGAAATTTTATCTTACCCAACTGAAAATTCAAAAAGTGGTTTTGGATCAACGGTACCCAAGCTTCGCCAATAGCCCTCTCCTCACGCTGAGAAACTGATTCCGCATACCGCATCCACTCCGCCTCGTCCCAGTCAGCCTGGGTCATCCTCACCCTAAGAACTAAGAAGCGATCAAACAAAGGTAAGCCCTCAACCTGCTCCGCTTTCCCCCGGAGCACCCAGGAATCCAACTGCTTTAGGTAAGCCACCGACTCCTTGGCAACTTCCTGCCCAACAGCCACCCCATCTGCCTCATCCACGGCTTTCTTGAAACGAGCAAACGCATACCGTGGCTGCTCTCCCAAACGAGTACATCCCCCACAAAGTACAAACAACAAAGCCACTAAAACCGATATCCGAACCTTTGAAAACATACCACAAAGACTGATAGTACAGCACACCAAGTCCACCCCAAACCGAAGAGAGACCAACACGAGTACGTTTATTGATTCATACTTGCCGACTCAACAACCTCATTCAAAAACAAATCTGTGTTCACTCACCAGTTTCATAAAACCAACCAACATCTAACACAATATATTCGTAGTCATA
>CAWVWU010000327.1:0-2569 GCA_963933925.1 uncultured Puniceicoccaceae bacterium | reverse complement strand
CCCCGCCGCAAACTCACGCTCCGGCAAGGTCTCTAAAAAATCCATATCAGCGTAAACCGAAATCGGCTGGTGAAAAGCACCTACCAAATTTTTCCCAGCTGAAATGTTGATCCCCGTTTTTCCTCCAACAGAGCTATCAACCATCGCAAGCAACGTCGTGGGCACCTGAATAAAACGAACGCCGCGCAAGTAAGATGCCGCCGCAAACCCAACTAGGTCCCCAACAACGCCACCACCAACAGCCACTACAACTCCGCCGCGATCCAATTTAGACGCCGCCAAAAAATCGAGCACCTTGCCAAACCACTCCAAACATTTGCTCGGCTCTCCACTTGGGATCTCCAACAAAGGAAGTCCCGACAACTCATTTTCAAAAAGACTACCTTGAGCCTGACGCACCGAAGCATCAGTCACCACCGCAAGGGCCAAGCCCTTAGAACTCAGCTCAGCGATCTCAGCCGCTAGGCCCGCTCGAAGATTTCTCCCCACATGAATAGGATAAGCAGCATTCGCCGCCTCCACGATAATCTTACTCGTTTGAGACACTGTTGTATTCAAAAATTTGAAATGAGTTAATTTGCCTTAATCAGGTTCACTCGACTCGTATCGCGTTCACCTAGACCAAGTTGCTCGGAATATGCCAGTATCTTCAATTCTTTAGCCAAAGGAGCAAACCCATTTTTCAGGCGATGTATATTGATCTTTTCCTTCATTAAAGAATCCAACATTACCGGATTGTCGCTCAACAACAGAACAGGCTCAGAGACGGTATACAGCGAATTAAAAATCGGACCACCGATAAACTGATAGCGCTCTAAACTAACGATATTGAGAGCCCACGTTTCCCTAAGCTCTGGGATCGCCCCCATCTCGGCCACCGCAACGGATGCCGACGCAGGATTATTTAGAAATCTCATGGTATTGCTCGCATTCCACATCGTAGCATTCATCAAAGCTCCATTCACGCCAAGGGTAGGATGGTCAGAATAACACGGCATATTGATCCAGAAATCGACTTCGTGCATCAAAGGCATCGGCAATAAACTCTTACGCTCTACCCTCTCTTTTACCCCAGAAACTCGACCACTATCCTCATCAACCTCGATCTGCAGGTTTTCGAAAGGTGAAGGCAAAGGACTATCATAAAACCAATCGGAATGGTAATACAGCCCCGTATCAAGAGACTCGACAAATACTTGGTTGAAATAAACCGAACGCCGACTCAACGGAGGTAGAAAACCCGCATCCCTCAAGGTATGTCCACTCAATCCCAAAATAAAGATCTGCGAGCGCTCATAGCCCCGCCGCTCCAAAGCACCAACCACAGCCTCTACTAATGCTTCGGGAGTACTCAATCCAGCCCCAGAATCACTATAAACTTTAATCCCAACCCGTCCCTTTGTTTGAGGCATGTACGCCTCACCTTTCGATTCCTCGAACAAACCAAGAACACTCTCAACCGCAGATTCGTAATTCTCCAAACCAAACCCATCATTCATATCATACGAATAAACGCGATTAGAGGGTGGTTTCGGTGCTTCGTCCAACGCTTGAGCATTCAAGGCACAACAGCCACAAATTGTTAGAAAAAGAACCGCCACCCGCGATACGACGCGAAAAAATCTCAATACGCTAAATGGGTACATTATTATTAATAATAAACAGAATAGGAAAGGGTAGACGACTCTAAATTTAACAAAGCACATCAAACAGAGCTCAAATAAAAACGTAGCGTTAAAGACAGAAACACCTCATTCATCCCGCTGCGACATCGGTTTTTCCAAAAGGTTTACCATTTCTACTTGATATATACCTAACCAAGCTTGAAAAAAAGTAACGACAAAGCTCCGCATCCAGTAATTAACCTAATTTTCCTCTATCGTTCCGAAAAAAAATCTTTTAAATGCGGTCATCTAAACTCGTAAACAATCTCATAACCCTAAGCTCCCTTATTGGAATAGTCTTCCTTCTCGGAGGGTGCTCAACCGAAGAAGAACGGATCGATGCTATCGCCCGCAAGGCCGAAAACGCACTCTTTGAGAACGATCAAGAGAAGGCCCTGTCCATCCTCTCCAAAGGCATCAAAAAACACAAAGAGAGCTCCCCTCTCTTCGAAGCCTACTCCGACGCTCTAGCCGAAAGCGGGAAATGGCAAGAAGCTGCCGAAGCCATGGGCTCAGCAATCGAGCTCGACCCACTCAGAAAATCTCTCCTCGTAAAACTCGGCGAATACCAAGAACAATCAGGCCAAATCTCAAGCGCAATTGAAACACTCAATGCCTACGTTGAATTTGACCCCAAAGATTTTCTAGCCTGGAAAAAAATCTACCAGCTCAAAACGAGCTCAAACGACTATGGAGGTGCTATCGACGCCGCTCTCCGCTGGAATCGGTTACGCCCCTCTGCTCGACCTGGTCTCGCCCTCGGCGACCTTTTTCTAGCGAGTGGCAATTCCGCCCAAGCGAGATCCTGGTACGCCCAATCTGCCGCATACGTCGACGAGACTCACGCAGAGATTGCCCTCACTCGCCTCATAACTCTCGAAACCAATAACCAACAGTACCTACAA
>CAWVWU010000326.1:0-2656 GCA_963933925.1 uncultured Puniceicoccaceae bacterium | reverse complement strand
CACCTACACCGTGTATTCATCCGCTGGAGCCCTAGGCCCTCAAGCCACCTGGACCCAAGTCGATTCCCAAAATCTCAAGAACGGCCAAACAATGCAATGCACCGTAGCCTGCCCCGAAGGCACCACCCTCTTCTTCCGCGTAACCATCGAAACAAAGTAGCTTCTCTACTGGCACCTCATCCACTCTTCTTCGAGTTATACTCGAACCCTGCATAGCCCCGCTTGCGGGGACGACGCACGGGCCATCTCCAATTTTCTACCGAGCAACGCGACACCTCAACGCAGCGAAGCAAGTACCGAGCGTAGCGACATCGTCATAACATCAACAATCTCACCTTGTCGCGGCGTATCGTAGAGTAGACGGATCAATCACGCGAAGCGTGTAGGTACGAACCGGGGACATTGATAACATTTAGGCCGAAGACATAGGTTACACTTTAATGGGCTTTATGACCTAAAAGAAAAGATGCTATGTAAAAATCCATGAATCAACCAAAACCTTAATATGGAAGCAGGTTCCTCAATCAGTCGCTACTGCTCCGAACTCAAACAGGGACAACGTCCATCCGCCAAGCAACTTCTACAACAACTATATCAATAAAAGAAGTTCCTTACACTAGCAATAACACACTCCTAATTCCAAGAATTCCAAGCTGGAAGCACGCCCTAACCCCCACCGCTTTAAAACGCAAAATTGATAGCACCGAATCCTTTCACGACGTGTTCCTCAACAACGATCGGACTATTTGTAACTTCAGAAGGTAGAAATTCGTATCCGATATTCATGACAAACAACCAATTTTCTGTGATTTCAATAAACGCACCCGTTCCAACTTCATAACTCAGGACGGACCCCACATCATAGGCGAAACGCTCAATCAATGCATTTTCAACGGACACCCCAAAGTCGTGGTCCGCTAAATCCTCACTCATCCAATTCCCTGCGAGATAAGGCGATAGTCGAAATACACCAAACTGGAACGATTTGCTCAAGCCGACCTTTCCTTCTCCCCCACCGATCTTACCAAGTACATCGTGCAGATAGCCGAGCGAAAGCTCAAACCCACCATCCAATTCAGCATTAAGCGATAACCCCGCCATAAATGTTCCTTCGCGATCTCCCATGCCCGCAAGGAAAGCACTATCGTCTTCCTCATAGACACCCAGCCTGTACTGGCCGTTCAAGGCCAATCGCACATCACCGCTGCCAAAAATTCCGTACTCTAGATTTGGTCCGAATATCCGAAGTTTCTCGCCGGTATAAGTAATCGCAGGAATAACTTTGCTCACACTGCCTTCATAACCCCTGTAAGGACTGCTGCGTCCGATCACTCCAACGCCGACCCCCACACGACCAAGTTTCCCAAGAGGTCGATACAGTGCGACCTCAAACCGTTGTTTTTCATCACTGCCTACGTCAAAGGCCGCCCGACTGTACGAAGGAGGTCCCTTAGGTCGGTAGCCATTCGAAAAGCCGAGAGGCTCTCTTGGAATACCTATAAAGTTTTTGTCGATCTGATCGTTCCCGTTCTCATCGAAATATACCAGCATAGCGTAATTGCCCTCCGGTAATTTACTCACTCTATAAAACTCCCGCCCGTCCAAGGTGAATTTTTCCACACGAAACGGATCACGCAAATCACCAAATGAGTTTTCGGAATCGTAGAATAGAATCACAACCGTTCCTTCTTCGGGTGGATCCTTTAAAACGACATCAATTTCCGCAGCACGAGCACCGACGGAAAAGACTCCCGCGATCAATACCTTCAAAGCCAATACACGGATATTCATGGCGATCCAGTTAAGCAGTTTTTTAATCATAGCTAGATATACCGGAGCACCGAAAATATCGAGAGCTTCTTGCTTCTACCTTTTCAAATAAAACGACAAATTATGCGATTCAAACCCAGTCCAAACGCACTTGATTGGGTTGCACAGTCACGAACTCGCTTCGCTCCCAATAGGGCATTCCTTGAATAACGAGCCATGACCCAACCCCCAACAAGAGCCCTCAAAACTCAATAACCCACCAATCCTCCACTCCAAAATCCCTCACACCAAATCCCAAGGCTTGCAAAGTCGCCCACTTCAGCAACACATCCTCTTCCCATGCCTTTTCTTATCGCCGTCTCCATTCTCTGGGCTTTCTCATTCGGGATCATTGGGTCGCGTCTCTCTGGACTCGACTCCAACTTTAGTGCGGCCATCCGAATCGGAATCGCCTTCATCTGCTTCCTCCCCTTCTTCCGCCCCAAGAAGCTCCAACGCTTCGACTTACTAAAACTCATTGGCATCGGAGCACTACAAATCGGGCTCATGTACATCGCCTACATGCGATCCTACGTTTTCCTCCCCTCCCACCTCGTCGCCCTCTTTACCGTCCTCACACCCCTTTACATCGCCTTAGCCCACGACCTCATAAAACGTCGTTGGCAATGGCACCTCCTCGGTTGTGCCCTCCTCTCCATCTCCGGAGCGGTCGTCATTAAGTTTAGCCAACCCAGCGGGTCCTTCTGGATCGGCTTCGCCCTAATGCAAGTCGCCAACATCTCTTTCGGTCTCGGACAACTCCTCTACCGATCCTGGAAACGCAAACGCCCAGAAGTTCGAGATAGTGAAGCCATCGCCGCTGTCTACCTCGGAGGAGCCCTAGTCG
>CAWVWU010000325.1:0-2745 GCA_963933925.1 uncultured Puniceicoccaceae bacterium | reverse complement strand
CTGGCATTCGGCGAGAGGGGAGCGTGCGGAGCGTTCTTTGGCGGCTTGGAGTCCTGGGCGGTAGTCGCCGAGGTCGTCGGTGTTGGTGCCGTTGAGAATCGTGAAGCCAGGGTATTCGTCTGCTAGGACGTTCATGGTTTCGTACAAGGTATCCTTGCAATAATAGCAGCGGTTGAAGGGGTTGCTGGCGTAGCTTTCTTTATCGAGCTCTTGCGTTTCGATTATACGGAGCTGGATTCCGAATTTGGCACAAAAGTCCTTCGCTTGTTGGAGGTCGCTGCGTTTTAGGCTGGGAGAGTCGGCGATGACGCCGACCGCTCGGTCACCGAGGAATCGGTGTGCGAGATAGAGTACTAAGGCCGAATCGACTCCACCCGAAAATGCGGTAAGGCTGCCGTTGATCGTGGTGAACCACGATTCGAGGCGTTCGAGTGGTGTGTCTGACATTAGTGGGAAGTTGGTGTGACTCCGCTACTAATTAGCGTTGACTAGAGCGATTTCCGCGGCGGAAAAGGAGGAGGGCACTTATAAAGGCGAGTCCCGCTAGACTAGCAATGATGAGTGTGCTAGAATCGCTACCTGCTGCGTGTGGATGGACGTGAGGCAAGCTGGCGTCGTGTGCGAAAGTCGATGACGTTGCGGCGATTAGTAGAAGGGTGGAGAAGCGTTTCATGGTTGTCATTTCTGGGAATGCTGGAGGGTTGAGAGGAATTCGTCAATGGTGATTGGGTGCTGGAAGAAGGAGATTATAAGAGGGGGGTGAGAAGGCGGCTGAGATCTTCGGCTGTTTCGCGGAGAAGGGTGCGTGGCTTGTTGTAGATGGAGTTGTAGGGGACTGAGGATTCGAGCCTTGCCTGTATCCAATTCTCGAACTCTTCAATATCTGATTTTGTGTAGAAAAAGGCACCGATTTCGTAATTTACGAAGAGACTGCGAAAATCGACGTTGGCTGAGCCTGTCATCGCTATGGCGTTGTCGACCAAGACGATTTTGCCGTGTACCATGCCTTCCATGTGAAGCATGATGTTGGCCCCGGCTGTGACGAGTTCTCGGAGAAAATGGCCGCGAGCGAGGTCGGTGATGCGGTGGTTGGATTTACGCGGAACGATGAGGGTTACGTTTTTTCCCGAGCGGGCTTTGACTATGAGGGAGCGCTGCAGAACTTCGTCTGGAATGTAGTAGGGGGTGACGATGGTGATGGATTTCTGGGCTTCTTGGATGACGGAAATGATTTTCTCGTAGAGAGGGTCGCCGCTGGTGTCGGGGCCGCTCGCCATGATTTCTATGGAGCTGTTGTGGGTGTTAGTTTCTTCTGGGAAGCTTGGTATTTGGTTGTTGTGCAGAGCGATTCGTTTTTGGGCAAAGCTCCAGTCGGCTTCGAAAATGGTGTTGAATTGGTGTACGCTGGGGCCTTCGACGAGGACTCCGAAGTCTTTCCAACGTTTGCTGGCTGGGACGGGTCCCATGTAGTCGCGGCCGATATTGTGGCCGCCGATAATGGCGCGACGTTTGTCGAAAATGGCCATTTTTCGGTGATTGCGGAGATTTGCTCGGCTAGGAGTTACGAAGGGGAGGATGGGCATGAAGCGTTCGATGGTTCCCCCCGCTTGTTCCAGTTCTCTCATGTAGAAGGTTTTTTTCCCGAAGGAGCCGAGGGCGTCGAGTAGGAGTCTGACTTGGATGCCTTCTCGAGCACGTTTTGCAAGTTCGTGTACGATTCTACGGCCGATCGTGTCGTGGCTGAGGATGAAGGTCGTGATGTGGATCGAAGTCTTTGCTCCTCGGATTTGGTCGATCAGGGTGTTGAAGGCGTCGGTGCCGGTGTGAATGAATTGGGTGCGGTTTCCTTCTGCACGTATTCCAAAGGCGGTGCGTGTTGCATTATGGTGAAGGTCTTCGGCACTGAGGTTGATTCGGCTTTTGTCTTGGCTGCGTTGACTGATTTTTCGTCCGCCGAATAGGATATAGAGTGGGACGCCGACGTAAGGGACGAGGATGATGATGAGGAACCATGCGAAGGTGTTACTTGGGCGCCGCTTTTCGCTCATCAAACGAGCGATGAGTATGAAGGCGAGGCCGAAACCGACGAGGGTTCCGATGTGAGGCCAAATCGCTTGGAAATAGCGGGTTAGGTCCATTTAGAGAGAGAATTTTGAACTTTTAATGGTGGTAGAAGTGGATGGAGATTTGAGGGCGATGCCTTCGTGTTCTAGGAGCCAGCGTTTCCTCCAGAGTTGGCCCGCATAGCCGACTAATTTTCTGTCGCTGCCGATGACGCGGTGGCACGGGACTATGACGGGGACGGGATTGCGGTTGTTGGCTCCGCCGACGGCCCGCGAGGCTTTGCTGCGGCCAATTGTTGTGGCGACGGCTCCGTAGCTCGATGTTGAGCCGAAGCTTATGTGGGTGAGTGCTTGCCAGACTTGTTGTTGAAAGTCGGTTCCGGTGGCATCGATCGGGCAGCTGAACGTGGTGAGCTTTTTGGCGAAGTAGGCGTCGAGTTGCTCGATGACTTGTTTGAGGTGACGGTTCTTAGGCTCCGGAAACTTTTCGTCAATCCGAGGGTCGTCCTCTTCTAGGAACTCGAGTCTGTTGATTCCTTGGCTCGTCGCTGTAAGGAGTAGAGGTCCGATGGGAGATTTGTAACGGTAGCGTTCCATGAAAAAGCCGAATCATGAGTGATTCGGCTTCGTTGTGCAACGCCTTGTTGCGATGGTTTGATTATGTTCTCTCCGCTATTGGTGG
>CAWVWU010000324.1:0-2793 GCA_963933925.1 uncultured Puniceicoccaceae bacterium | reverse complement strand
ACTGATCTCCAAAACCATTGAATTTTTACCTGAACAATGAATGGTTCCTGCTGGGATCAGAATATGATCGTGTTTTTTAGCACTAAACCTATTTACATATTTATCAGTAGGAAATACCATTTTCCCTTTTTGAGAATTTTCCAAATCCTCCATCATTGCGGTAGGGTCTATTCCATCACGCAACCCCAGATAAACATGAGCATCTTCACCGACATCAAGAAAATAATAACTTTCATCTTGAGTATAATCCATACCAAAATGTTTTTTAATATATCCAGTTAGAGGATGCACCTGTAGACTCAAATTTCCCCCATCCATCGTATCCAAAAAATCGAACCGTATCGGAAATTCCTTACCGAATTTATTAATCACATGAGTTCCTAAAAGTTTTTCCGATTGGAAAAAAACTAAATTGATAGCTGGTATTTCTATATAATCAGTTCCAAATTTAAGAAGCAAACTATTTTCCTCAGGAACGCAATCAAAACACCAAGCGTAATTGCTCACTGAACGATCTAGATCGCAAACCTCCTTCATCCATTGCCCACCCCACGGACCTGGATCAAAAAAGGGCACCAGGCGAAAGGGTTGTTGGACGCATTTTTCCAATCCCATCATTAAACTCTTGACAGGTAACAGTTTTGGCTTTTCATCGAGGGACGTATCTAGAATAAAATTCCACCCAGAAAAAGTCGATTGCTTCATTCTATCGCAAGCCCTCCAATCACAGAAATAAGCCCTTTTATACAAGCGAAAAAAATCCTCACCTGCATTAATCGCACCAATATTCCCTAAAACACCCTTCCTAAATTTCTTTTGAATTTCCCACCGTGGCATGTCCGCATAAATAAATAGATCTGGATCAAGGCACAAAAGTGAGGCCCCCACTCCAATCGCTATTTTCACACCCTTGGCCTGACGCCACTCCTTTCTCATTTTATTGAGTTCCGTATCATCGAAATAAACCTCTAAGTTCAAATCATTCATTCGCCCAAAAATTCTATCTTCACTTAAAAATGGCTCTAGGAAGTCATCCATCAAGGCCTCTTGTCGAAATCCTCTTTCAGTGCTGAATATATTACCCTCGGAGAAGTATAATTCCAATTTCGAAATAATTAGGTTTACAACTACCCCATGATAACACTCGATTACTATGCTTTGAGATTGAACTTCTTTTATTTTTGAAATAATTCGGTCCCACCCAGAGATGATTACCTCTCGTTCATCTATTACAACGACTGGGAATTTATCATAATTTGATTTGTATCTATCTGTCACGAGACCATTTAATAACCTGGGTTTTGAGACCAATCCGGATGTAATTCCATCTCGGACAAAGGAATGGGAAAATAATAATTTCGAGTGGAGGGAATTGCTGTTGGCTTTGCTTCAGAAACAGCATCAATGAGTCCTTTATTTTTTACCAAATCAGCCCATCTAAGTCCTTCCCATAAAAATTCTAATTTTCGCTCATGATGCAGTGCTTCTGAAAAAGCGTCATAATCCAATCCCGTCAAATCGGGTAAGATAACTCTAACCTCTAGTACCTCATCGACGAGAGCTTGTCGAGCTCTTGCACGTACCAAGTTGATCGCTGAATAAGCCTCAGTAGTTGGCCCATTATTCATCTCATTCTCACATTCGGCATACATCAGTAAAACATCAGCAAAACGTATAATTGGAAAGTCTACAGAGGTGGGACCCCCATCAGGTTCATTGATCTCATCCCAAAATTTGGTCACATAATAGCTCCCTTCTTCTTCTTTCAAGAAAACTTCTAATCGACGATCTAGTGTATCATAATCAGCTAAAAAGGAGGATGGAACCTTATAATCACCTGAGCCACCCAAAGATGGAGGTAATAAATCTTCATTAATGCCACCCAAATTATTGGCACTTCGTGTGATCGAAAAAATAGTTTCATTATTAACATCACTCAAATTTTTGAATAAAGAATTAACGTCAGAGACCAAAGAATAGGTGGTCGAATTGATTACCAGCATAGCCCATGTTTTGGCTTCAGCATAATCTTGATTCAAAAAATAAAACCGCGATAAAATTGCCGCTGCTGCATAACTATTGGGTCGTCCCCAATCACTCGAAAGCGGCAGCGAAGTCACCGCATCCTTCAAGTCAATGACTACTTGCTCCTGTATAGACGCCTTGTTTGACTGAGATAAAAAATAAGTCTCAGAATCAGAAAATATGGCTTCAAGCATCAAAGGTATTTCATTGAAGAGATGCTGTAGTTCCATATAGGCCAATCCACGAAAAAATTTAGCTTCCGCAAGAATTACGACTTTTCTCGCCGAATCCATCTCTATACTCGGAATTTTTTCAATCACAATATTGGAGACATGGGCGACCGCGTAAAAGCTACTCCAAACATTCTCAATTTCTGAATTACTGGATCCATATGAGGCATTTGCCAGTGTCGTAAGATCCGAAAAGTTACCTTCATACAAACCTTCATCTGACGCCAGTCCTTTAACCGTCCAGTAGGAAGCCCCGTAAGCACCTTGATCATCCAAAAGATTGTAAATTGCATTGAGTGCATTCTCTGCATCCTCAGAAGTTTTATAAAAATCACTTTCATCCAAATAGGACAAATTTTCCTCTTGTAAAAAATCTTTACAACCCGTTGTAAGGAGTAATAAAAAAAGAATAGAATAAGCTAATGAACGCATCTATAAACCTATTTTAAATCCAACCGACCATAATTTTGAACTTGGATACCCTCCAAAGTCAGCACCCATATTTTGAGCCTCAGAATTGAATAAACTCACATCAGGA
>CAWVWU010000323.1:0-2812 GCA_963933925.1 uncultured Puniceicoccaceae bacterium | reverse complement strand
AATTCCCGTATACGGACAAATCGAACTCACACGTGCCTGCCTCGACAGCCTACGTGCGACAGTTCGCGACTATGAGTATGAAATCATCATCGTAAATGATGGCTGCACCGGCGAAACCCTCGAGCAACTCAAAGAGCTCGAAACCGAAAATATAACGATTGTTCATAACGACCGCAACCGCGGCTACGCCTTCTCCAACAACGCAGGTGCACACCATGCCACGGGCGAAATTCTCTTTCTCCTAAACAACGACCTCGAACTTCTTCCCAACTGGCTCGACCCCATGGTCAATGCATTTCGCCGAAAGGCGAATGCAGGAATAGTCGGAAACATCCAACTCGATTTCAAAACAGGAGAAATCGACCACTCCGGATACCTCATAGATTGGGACGCCAGTCTCAAACACAAACAAACCGAAAACAAGTCTTGGAAGGGAACACCCGAGTACTCGAAATTCCACGCGATCACTGGAGCATGCTGTGCAATCAAGAGGACCGTGTATTTAGAAAATGGAGGACTCGACGAAGCCTACACCAACGGTTGCGAAGACATCGACCTCTGTTTTCGGCTCCTCAAAAAAGGCCATCGCGTCTACGTCGCAAATCAAAGCATCGTAAAGCACCACGTCAGTGCGACTCGTAAGGAAGCTGGACTCAACGAAGAAAAGAACTTCCGACACCTCCAACGAAGATGGAAAGACGATATTCTACGTTTCGCTGCCTACAGTTGGCCAAACCATTACCTAACCCTAATCAGATACGCTCCGAATACCTTCAACAGTGCCTTCCTCAAAGAAGCACTCGTCCGTTGGCTTCCTTTAAAAAAGAGCCCAGCTCCTACCGCGATTCGTCTCGCAGCAAATAAACTCGCAGCCAATGAGCGCCACTGGAAATCCCTTCTCGACGGGCTCACTGACGACGAAATAAAAGAAACAGACCACACGCGAAAAATCCTCAAACTCAACGATATCTTCACCATAGAAGGCTTCACAGGAATCGATCACGACTCAGCAGGTTATTGGATTAGAGAAAAAGCATTCCTTCGCTTACCCGACGCATCCTTTATCGAATCGTTTACGCTATCGGGAACCCTACTAGAGGCAGACCCTGCCTATTCAGAAGAAAGCGGTGAGCTCGGCCTTAAGATCGTCATCAACGACCTCGAAACACGGATCTATCAGCCCTTGAAAAATGGTCCGATAAACATTCACCTCAACAATTTGCCAAAACTAGCAGGCAAAGAAAACCATATCGAAATCTCTCTCATCGGAACCCAGCTCACCGACCTCTACGCTTATTTAGGGCGCGTTCTCAAAAACAAAAGCTACATCCCCCAATCCTACAAAGCTCTCCTTGCCACCTATAAAGACAAGCGAATCAACAAACGCCTTAAAATCCAAAAGCTCCGCCTAAACAACGAAGACGTTCTCGATACAGAGAAGGACCCAAGCTCACCTCATGTATTCGATTTCATTAGACGATACGGAAACCTAGGAATCAACCTAGTCGGTTGGTACCAGGCTCAACTCGGTATTGGAGAATCCGTAAGACTTGCCGCAAAGGCCCTAAAAGCCTCTTCATTGAAATCCAGTTTCGTCCCATTAAAAGTAAACTGTCTCGCCTCCCAAAACGACAGTTCGATGCTCGCAGAACTGACTTCAGAAAACCCATACCCCATAAATATCTTCCACATCGATCCCGCACAGTGTGGCGATATCGACCATCACCACGGAGAGGACTTTCGGAAAGACCGCTACAACATCGCCTACTGGGCATGGGAACTCCCCGAATTTCCAGATGCTTGGCTAAAATATTTCAAGTACTTCGACGAGATTTGGACGCCATCGGATTTCGTCCGCGATGCCATCGCCCTCAAATCTCCAATTCCCGTTTTGACGATGCCTCACCCAATTCAGTTCCCCAAACCGGATAAGAATTGGCGCTCTCGCCTGGAGCTACCGAAGGACAAATTCTTATTTTCATTCATCTACGACCTAAATAGTTACCAAGAACGCAAAAACCCACTAGCTACCATAAAGGCCTTCAAACTGGCTTTCTCCGGTACTGAATATGAGGATAAAGTCGGGCTGGTTATAAAAACTCAATCAGTTGAAAACAACCGTGAACAATTTGAGCTTCTTAAGGAAGCGCTTACGGGTATCAAAAACTATTACATCATCGACCAAACCCTGAGCCGAGAAGCTGTTTACGGCCTAATGCGAGCAACCGATGCCTATGTATCCCTCCATCGTTCCGAGGGATTCGGGCTAACAGTCGCTGAAAGCATGTATCTTGGAAAACCCGTCCTCTCGACGGATTGGTCCGCCACAACCGAATTTGTCAAGGGACACAACGGATGCCCCATTCGATGTAAACTCATCGAACTGGAAAAGAACTACGGTCCCTACCTCAAGGGACAAATCTGGGCTGATCCTGACTCTAAACATGCCGCAGAGATGATGGGCCGCCTCTATAAGGACAAAAAGTACTACAGCTATATAAGCTACAACGCAGCCAAGAGTATCCGTCAGCAATTCGCACCAAAACGAATCGCACAACTCTACGAAAAACGCATCAAGGCGATCTCTCTCTGGTAAACAGAACAACTCTGAGATCAGTATCTGACCAGAGTCGTTTAGTATAGCAGTAACTAGCTACCTATCGAATAACAACTGGGCTCTTTTCCCAAAGTATTTCTCCAGACACATCGAAGTGAACCAATAACTCCACTTCTGCATTTACCAAAAATGTGGCACTTCTGTAAGCGGTACTAAATCGACCACCTTCCCGAATTTCCTTAGATAGGATAGGAT
>CAWVWU010000322.1:0-2817 GCA_963933925.1 uncultured Puniceicoccaceae bacterium | reverse complement strand
AGCAGAATCCCTCCTGGGCCAAGGTGACATGCTTTTCAACCCGCCGGGCATCGCACGTCTCCTACGTATCCAAAGCCCAATGGTTCAAGACGAAGAAATCGCTCGCGTCGTCACTAAAATCTCAGAAGACCAAGCAAATCGCCACCGCGTCGATCTCACAGAATTTGCTCGTGAAGGCGACGGCAACCACGACCCTCTCGACGAAGGGGCAGACGAGCTCTTCCTCGAAGCACTCAGCATCGTCGCCGAATCCCAAAAAGCCAGTACCAGCTACCTACAGCGACGCCTCCGCATCGGATACAACCGAGCAGCTACTCTCATCGAGGAAATGGAAGACCGCTTCTACATCGGTCCTCAAAACGGTTCCACTCCAAGAGAAATCTTCATCAGCCCGGAGGAGCTACAACGCTAATCCGCCATGGACCTCCTATCAATCAACGAACTCGTAGAAGCCCTCGAAGAACACGGCGGCGAAGCCATCATCAAGGCAACACGAAAGAAGCCCATATCCAGCTTCGCCCTGCGCGACCTCTACAAGCACTATCCCGACGAAGACGCGTTCATACTCTTTCTAGCACAATACCCACTCGTTCCCTCCGAACTTGCGGAAACAATTGCAAGCGACCTCGATCCTAAAAAAGTCGAGATAGCACAAGCCCTCGCTCGCAATCCACGCTCAGCCCAACTAACCCTCAATCGACTTTGCGGACACAACTCCGCCGCTGTTCGACTCACGCTCGCACGTAATCCCAACATTACTCCCAAGGAGTGCCAACTCCTCGTCCAAGACGAATCCGCTTTCGTTCGTGCCTCAGTTGCCGAAAATCCTTCACTTCCCAGCTATCTCCAATTCATCCTAGCAGATGATGCCGAACCGGCCGTAAAGATTGCTCTGGCGGGACGCTCCAATCTCGACCTCGACGTCGCCTTTCACCTCTCACGCGACTCGAGCTTCCTTGTCAAAACAGCTGTTCTCAACAACCGAGAACTGGAACCGGAAATTTTTCAACTGTGGGCCGACCTAGACGACGAAGTCACGCAGCACCTCCTGTTACGTCGCAAGGACGATCACTCGAAAACAGTTCTCAATTCCATCCGCTATTCGACACATCCAAGCCCGCGCTTTGCGGCCATGGACCTTAATTCACTTTCAGCGAGCGAGATGCTTTGGCTCGCCGAGTCTGACTATAGCGAAGACCGGACCTATCTCGCACAGCAACCGAACATCCCCGCAGCTATCCAACGTATCCTAGCTCAGGATGCATCAGAAAAAGTCCGTCGTCACCTCGCAAAAAACACCGAGCTCGAACCAAATATCGCAGAGCGCATCGCTGCATCGCACGATATCCAAGCATGCTCCGTCCTTGCGAAAAACCCCAAAACAAGCCCCGAGGTCATCTCCCAACTCTGCCTCCATCCAAGTTCAGACGTGGCGACCCTCGTCGCTTACCGCGACGACCTCAACTATTCCCACTGGGAACTCCTCGTTAATCAACGACAAGACAGCACCGTCGCAGAACACATCGCCTTTCAGGGAGTAGAATACCCACATATCGAAACCACCATCGCCGAAAAATTCGCCACCAGCGAAAATCCATCCCTGCGTGCTTTCGCTGCCCTCGCCCTCAGTCAACCCCAGCAAATGATCCTAACTCTCAGCCAAGATCACTGCGAAAAAGTACGCGAGGCAGCCGTCTCCAACCCCAACATCCCCGAACAAGCATTACGCACCCTCAGTTACGACCCGAATAAAGACATTGCTGAGATTGCTGAAAAAGCCCTCTACCAACGTATTCACCCTACCATTTCAAAACCTGACGACGAACAAGAGGACACCCCTCAAAACTCACCGTCACACGACGATGATCAACCCAACCGATCACGCCGCAAAATACTCAACAAAATACTAACCTTCTTCAAAGAATAGAAAGATCATGGCTAAGAAAATACAAAAACTAGAACCTCTCAGCTTCACAGAAATCGTCCTACGTGGCGATAGCGAAACCATTCGCCAAGCCCTCGAAGCACGCACTCAAATCGACGGACTCCTCGACGAACGCGAAGCGGCCTACCAACGCATCGCCGAACTCGAAAACCAAGTCGAATCCATCGTCGGCGAAGAAGGAATATTCCCTTTCCCGAGCCCTCCAGCAGAAGTATCTGCATTCGCAACGACTCCCGCGAAAAAGACTGCAAAGCCTGCTCCTAAAAAGGTAGTCGCCGAACCAATCGTTGACGAAGACGTAGAGGAAGACATCGACGACGAAGAAGAAACAAGTATTGAAGAAGAAGATACTTCAGAAGACAAAAAGTAGTCTCAAATCTAGGCCATCCCAGTTCCGAAGCGCCCAGATACCATGACGCCAGACATGCCCATAGACGAGCTAGTCGCAATCAATTCTCTCCTCATCAAGAGAGAAAGTGAATTGTCGCGTCTCAGTCAGATCGAATCCTCCCTATCGGAGATCCTCGGTCAACGCTTCCCCTTTGAGCCCCCTCAGGAGCCGCTACCCTCTACCCTAAAGCGAAAAGCCACCAAGGCTAAAAAACGCCCCAATCCCAAGAAAGTACCCAAGCTACGCCGCCTTCGAGCCGGAGAAATGGCCTACCGCGTCGTCACGCTCGAACACGGAGAGCACAAAAAACAAGACCTCATCGACGTCTCTGCCCTGCAAGACCTCCTCGAGCATCCTCTCCCCCAGCACCGTATCTTATCGATACACACCCTCAGCGATTCCCTTCTCCCAATCGACACACTTGTCGACTAATAGGGAGCGAGCCTGAGCACAATCCCCCCCCCCCCCCCAAAAAAAAAAA
>CAWVWU010000321.1:0-2833 GCA_963933925.1 uncultured Puniceicoccaceae bacterium | reverse complement strand
ATCCTATCCTATCTAAGGAAATTCGGGAAGGTGGTCGATTTAGTACCGCTTACAAACAAAACCCACTTCCGTCAGGTAAGACAACACAGTGAACAACACCCCAATGACAACGGGGCCAATATTTCGAAGCAAAATTTGTATAAACCCATTTTTTCCTGATAGCACTGGAGTCACTTGCAGACCCAAGGCGAACTTCCCCAAAGTAGATCCAAACATCCATTGAGCCAACACAGAGTAAGCCCAATATATATTATAAAAAACATAAAGAGAAACGTAGTCCCAGTCCAACAAGCTCATCAAGAATGAAACAAAACCAGACATGACCAAAAGAAGAAAAACGGCATAGGCTAAAACGCTATCAACAACGACAGCTGCGACCCTCCTCCATATCAACTTCTTCTTATCCTCTGACGTCATTGTAGAACTGCACCAAATTCATCATACCCCACAACCCCATTCTATCCATCATCATCATCATCATCCTTTGCGACCTTAGCGTCCTTTGCGGTTAGAAAGAGCACACAATAGTGAGATCCTCGGTACGCGGTTCCTAAAAAACATTGCACCAATTACTTGGAAACACCCCTCAATCTTCAATCTTCGGAGCAAACCCTTTCTGAGAGAACGTAAACACATCGTTGTCCGTCCGAGCCTCTTCCAAGATCTTCTCCATCCGAGTTACGACCTCCGGATAAAACCCTGCGAGATCCACCGACTCACTCGGGTCAGACGACAAATCGTAAAGCTCTATCGAGCGTCCCTCAGTTTTTAAAACATCGTATTTCACTGCTTTCCAGTTATCCATCCGCACAGCCTGACGCCCCCCTTGCCCATGGAACTCCCAATACAAATACGGGTGCTTCTTCTGACGCTTCTCTTTGCCCAATAATGTCGGTAACATAGAAAGCCCATCTATACTCTTAGAAACCTTCGCCCCTGCGAGTTCTGCGAAAGTCGGCAGAACATCCCAGAATGCAGAGAGATGGTCACTCCGCTCTCCGCCTGCAACCTTCCCTGGCCAGTACGCGATCATTGGTACGCGAATACCACCTTCATACAGATCTCTCTTATAACCCCGAAAATCTGCGTTACTATTAAAAAACTCCGGATCAGCTCCTCCCTCAAAGTGCGGTCCATTATCCGATGTCACAATCACGAGCGTATTATCCGCGATTCCCAACTCTTCAAGTTTCGCGATTACCTCACCCACATGGCGATCAAACACCGACATCATAGCCGCAAACGCCACATGGGGCTCATCCTGACTCTGATACTGTCCCAATCGTAGTTCCGGTCCTTCGTCATTCCCCGCAAAAGGCTTTCTCTCCTCCATCGTCCCACGATACCTCTCCATATCCTCCTCAGGAGCGGCAAGTTCCGCATGAGGTATAATGGTAGGAATAAAACAAAAGAACGGACCATCTTTATTGTCTTCGATAAACTGCAAAGACTGCTGGTGTATCAACTCCGGAGCATACTCCCCTTTCGCGATCCCTTCGTTCCCCTTCAACATCACCTTCTTCTCATTATCCCACAAGTGATACGGGTAATAGTGATGCCCCAAGCGCTGGCAGTTAAAGCCATAGAATACGTCAAAGTGCTCCATCGGGTCTCCCTCTGATCCCGGGTAACCCAACCCCCACTTACCAAAGGCCCCTGTAGAATATCCCGCAGCACTGAGGATCTTAGGCAAGGTCTCATACGAGGCAGGCAAGGGCAACTGCCCCTCGGGCTTGATCTCATAATTACCCCGAACCGGAGTGTGCCCCGTATGCAGCCCCGTCATCAAACACGAACGCGACGGAGCACATACCGTACTCCCCGAGTAGTGCTGAGTAAACACAAGCCCCTCTGACGCCAAACGGTCAACATTCGGCGTATCAAACTTCTCCTGACCAAAACAGCTCAAATCCCCATACCCCAGATCATCCGCCAAAATATAGACAATATTAGGCTGCTCTTTCGCCCGCAAATCGTCTCCGATAAGACCAATAGCAAACACAACAATAACAGTTCTAACAATAGAACCAATAAACCAAGAATTTCGTCTCAACAACATAACAGGGTAAGTGAATAGGTTAATAAAAGATAAGTTAACCACCCATAGTCACTTATTCATAAAAGCCCAGCACTTAGAGCCTATTTTGAAATAATCACAAAGCAGGCAGACTTTTGATCCATTCGATCGCTCGTTGAGGCCATTCCCGGGCTTCACCATCGGAATTCAACCCATACCCATGCCCACCGGTCGAATACAATATAAACCGATGAGAAATCTTAGCGTTCTCCAATGCAGCATCGTACAATTTAGTCCCTCGGTTGAAACGCGTATCATCCTCTGAATGAATCAACAAGGTTGGCGGAATATCAGCAGATAAATCAAATTCCGGAGCAAGCACGTCATCGCGGTTAAGATAAGCAGGATAAACCAAGACGGAAAAATCGGGTCGTGAGCTAAAATCGTCAACCTCATCAACCCGCTCATAAATCTCCTCAGCATATCCGGTACTCAAACGCGCCGCCAAGTGGCCACCCGCCGAAAATCCCAATACGCCAATACGTGCTGAATCGATGCCCCAAGACCGAATAACCCGCATCGTGCGCTGAACATCCTGAAAAGCGGCAGTTCGATCCCCCGGCACCCGATATTTCAAGACTACCGCATTGATCCCCTTAGAGTTCAACCATGCCGCCACATCAGTTCCCTCCTTATTGTAAGCCAGTAAGCGATACCCACCGCCAGGACACACCAGAACAGTCGGGGTGTCAGCGGTACGATCATCAACCAAAAGCAAAGCCAAACTCGGCTCACTAACATCCGTAATTCGTATCA
>CAWVWU010000320.1:0-2843 GCA_963933925.1 uncultured Puniceicoccaceae bacterium | reverse complement strand
CGCCCGTGTCGATGATGGCGTCCAAAATCGCTGTAGTATCGCCGCCTATGATAAGCGGTACGTTCTTTGCTCCGGCGGCTTTGAGGTCTGGGATAAGCTTGCGCTTGTAAACGCCAGCCACGATGTCCTGAAAGATTTGAGGCGAGCAAAGTGGGGGCATGGCACGGGAGTCGAAGATGATTGGTTCGATGCCGATTTCGAGGAAGGCTTTGCCGAATTCTGCGGCAACCTTAGCGGTGAAGTTCATGAGCTTTACAGTGAACTGCGGATCCTGCATCGTCATTACGATGAAGTTCTCCGCACCAATTAGCTCGGATGCTAAAGAAAAGGGGCCTGTTATGGCACCTCGGATCTGGATCTTGTCGCCGACTTTTTCCTTAAGTTTTTTGGCAGCTTCCAGATAGAGGGGCATGCGGCCGTCTGTCTTGGGGTTGGGGACGGTAAGCTTATCAAAGTCTGCGGGTGTCTTGACTGGGTATTCTTCTACGCCGGGAACATCTGGGGTGTCATCGAAGTAGACGATCTTGCATCCTAGCGCTTCGGCTTCAACGTTGTACACGTCGATACCGACGGTAAGAAAGTCTGGTTTATAGCGTTCGTATTCGGCCAACAGCCCTTCGACTAGGAGGTCGGCGTCGCGGCAGATTTCGGATGGAGTCTTGCCGATGAGAAATCCCTTGTGTTCGTAGATGGCGGGGCAGAAGGGGATTCGGTCCCCTTTTTCCATCTTTAGGACTTTGTTCATGAGTTCGTTTGAGGTCATCATATCGTAATTGGGTGTATCAGTTTATTAATGTTTTCAGTGTAGCTGAAGTTTGTCTTTTAGAATTTCGGGCTGGAAAGGCATGACGCGTAAAGTGCATTTGCTATCTGGGCAACGTGGGCAGCGCGGTCTGGACTCGTCGCAATCTTCGATTGGAGCGGATCTCTCGACTTTGGCACCGAAGCCGATTATGGCTGTGATGCTGGCTAGGGGTTGCATGAATAGGTTTTCCACATCGAAGCGAAGGCCGATCTTTTCGATCGGGAGTTGACGGATGAGATCGGCTTGTAGTTTGAGTGGTAATGCAGCTGTGCCGGGCGAGATTGATTCGCTAATCGAGAGATTTGGGTATCGGTGGGCAAGTTCGCGTCTTGCTTGTGAGTGGGTGTCGCGTGCTAGAGCGGTGGCGGCTACGTTTAGCACGTAGGCTTTCATCGGATCTTCGTTGGAGTGTATCAGCTTTTCCCACTCCGGTCCTGCAGTCCCAGCCACTAGGGCTGTGGATTCGGGGGATTTGAGATATCGGTCTAAGCGGCGTGACGGTCCAAACTCATTGCGAATCGAATCGGTGGGGCCAATTTTCCAAATGAGTTTTGGTTTGGCGTACTTGGCAGCGGCGTCGAGAGCTTCGCTTATGTGTCGGTAGAGTCGCTTTTTGACTGGCTTGCCTTTGGGAACTCCCATGCTGATAAGGAGCTTTTCTTCGTTCAGGATGGATGAGAGTTCCAGAACTTCGATTAAGGTTTCCTTGTTTGTGTGGGGCATGATTTCCGACTATAGGGAATCATTCTGGTCGCGTCTTAGTCAATATGGCAAAATTCTATTGGACAATATGGTGATTGGTTGGTGTTGTTCGTTCTTGTTGTGCTTTAAGTTGTTTAATGATAGTAGTTAATGGCTATTTTGGTGAAAGGCTATAGGGTTTGATTTTGTGGGAGTATTGTAGATCGAGAATATGAGTGAGGTTGTTAAAAAGCGACGTGTGGTTCCGGTTGAGGTTCCGATGCCTGAGAATGGTATCTACATATTAGAAAGTCATCATGACTCATCGTTTCATATGCCAGTGGGTGTGTGGCCTTTTCATAAATTGTGCTGGGTGGGGATTGGGCGTGGCTTACTAGAGTTGGAGGGGGGGAGTGTTCCTTTGAGGCGAAATGATTTCGCATTAGTTCCCGCGGATCTCCCACATCGATTTGTCGACGCTCCCTCTGAGCCGATGGCATTGGTGATCGTTTGTGTGGCGAAGGGGCTTTTTGAAGGGAGGGGAATGCTAGCTCAATTGTATCCGAAATGGAGTGGGGCATTTCCAGTTGTTTGGCCGATCCGAGCACGTAGCGTCTTTCATTTGAATTCGTTTCGGGATGCCTTTCATTCTATGTTGCGTGAGCAGTCGCGTGGTTCCCTTGGGTTTGAAGTTCTCATTCAGGGTATCCTTGCTCAATTGATGGTTAGGCTGTTGCGTGGTGCGGAAAGTGATGGTGTGGAGGAGAAGGGGCCGCAGGCAGCTATTAACGGTTTGGTCGAGTGGTTGGAGAATTCATTTGATAAACCGATTGTTTTGGATGAGTTGGCCGCTCAGTGTGGCTTATCTAAGCGGCGTTTCACCCAGTTGTTCAAGGAGACTACGGGGTTCACTCTGATCGATTATGTGAATCGATTGCGGATAAAACACGCGAAGGAGCGCTTGCGCGAGACGGGGCATGTTGCTTACGCCTGTTACGAATCGGGGTTTCAGGATTTGGCATATTTTTATCGCATCTTTAAGCGATATGTCGGCTGTACGCCGGGATTGTATCTACACCATGAGTCGGAACGCATCGGTTAGTGGAGAGGTTCAACGTTCGTTTATACTAGTGCACCGTTTCGGGGGGGGGGGGGGATGGGGCGCTCGCTGATATGGGGTGGATCCGTTCGACGTTGCTCAGGATCCTTTGGAGACGGGATTGATTCTTCCGCGCTGCGGACTCAGGGCTTTGCCCCAATCACTCATTCTTCGCGATTGCCGTTCCGCTTCGCTTCACAAACCCGCTCGCTTTTCCTCTTCGAGGAAATCAGGACTTCGTCCTGAGGGTTCGAATCC
>CAWVWU010000319.1:0-2847 GCA_963933925.1 uncultured Puniceicoccaceae bacterium | reverse complement strand
CCCATGTCGCGGCGGGGGGCTTCTTGGATAGCAGGCCGATTGAGGTTATTGACGTAGTACCAGTGAACGTTGATGTAGTCGAAAAATCCTGTGTTGATTGTATCTAGAATTGTTTGAGTATCTGCGTGAGTTGAGAAGCCGATGTGGCGAACGCGTCCTTCCTTTTGATATTGCTTGGCGATATCGAAACATTTCTTGGCTTGCTCGAGAACCTCTGAGTTGTTGATGCCGTGAAAACCTAGCAGGTCGACGTGGTCGAGTTTTAGGAGCGACATCGATTTTTCGAAGTCTTCGGCGAATTTCTCGGGGCCATTTTCTGGGCTGACCTTGGTTTGTACTATGAGGCGGTCGCGGTCGATATTGGGAAGTACGCAGCCGAGCTGCATCTCCGAGGGACCGTAGCCGCGAGCGGTTTCGAAGTGGTTGATACCTCGGTCGAGGGCGTAGTGAACGCACTCTTCGAGGTTCTTTTGAACGTCAGCTGGGCTGGTGCTGAATTCGATGTCGTCCCATCCGTGTTGGAAGCGCATTCCGCCGCAGGTGATGAGCGGCATTTGTATTTCGGTTTTTCCAAAACGGCGGTAAATCATAAGAGAAAGAGTTAGTGGTGAAGAGTGAAAATTTTGGTTTTAAGTTTTTGAACCGCGAATGAATGCAAATTGATGCGAATGGGAAGTTGCTTATGTTAGCTCTTTTAGTGCGGCGGTTTCTATGGTTTGGCGGGCGGTTTGAAGGGGGGTTTTGTTGGCGTTTGCGATTTTAATGAGGTCGTCGTGTTCGACTTTGAAGCGTTTGGATCCGGAAGGGGTTGTAACAATTTTTATGTGTGCGGGACCGAGGGGGGTGTCGATCTCTTGGATTTCGCGGTCTAAGATTTGGCGTTCGACAGGGTAGTGGCGAATTCCGATGGAGGGGGTGTTTTCTAGGATGTAGTTGGCAACAGCTGTGCGGTTTGATTCTTCTGCGAGGGCCCATAGGAGGACGCCGCTGCGTCCTTTTTTCATGGTGATCGATGTGTGGGAGAAATCGATGGCTCCTGATGTGAGGAGCCCGTTCTGGAAGTCTGTGCCGAGGGATTCTGGTGTGGCGTCGTCGAGGTTGGTTTCGATGGCGTAGAGGTTTTGGGTGTTGCCCTTCGAGGCGCTTCGCTTGCTCAGGGTTTTCGCTATGCTCAAGCGGAGGACGTTGGGGGCGATGAAGTCTTTTTTTCCAGGACCGTAAGCGATTTTCTGAATGACGTGCGGGGTGGTTTCTTGGAAGATTGGTTTTAGGAACCGTAGGATGGCGGCTCCTGTTGGGGTGGTTCGTTCGCCTTTTTCGTCTCCGGTGTAGGTGGGCATTCCTTGGAGAAGGAGGGCGGTGGCGGGTGCGGGGACGGGAAGCTTGCCGTGTTGTGTATTTACCATTCCGCTACCGACGCAGATTGGATGGGAGTAGCAGTGGTCAATGTTTAGGCGGTCGATGAGGACTGCGGAGCCGACGATATCGATAATGGAATCGACTGCACTGATTTCGTGGAAATGGATTTTTTCGATGGGGATGTTGTGGACGGATGATTCTGCATGCCCGATTTCTTGGAAGATGCCTTTTGCGATCTGTTTGGCATTGTCGGTTATTTTTGCCTTGTCGATTATTTCGATGATGTCGCTGAGGTGGCGGTGAGGGGCGTGGTGATTATGGTGGTGTCCGTGGTCGTGTTGATGTTCGTTGAGGTCGATTACTTCAACGTGCTTGCAGTGGATGCCATTTTTCTCGACTTCGTGGATTTCAACCTTTCCGTCGGGGAGTCCGATGAGCTTTGGGAAATCCTCGATTTCGTCGTAAGCGTCTGTGAGTTGGCAGAGTGCACCAAGGAACATATCGCCTGAAAGGCCTGAGAAGGGTTCGACGAGAAGGGTATTCATTTCTTGGTGTTGGTGAGCTGTACGATTCGAAATGCTGCCATGGCGGCTCCGTAACCGTTGTCGATGTTGACGACTGAGATGCCGTTGGCACAGCTGGAGAGCATGGCGTGGAGGGCTGTCTCGCCGTTTTTGGCGACGCCGTATCCGGTGCTGGTTGGGATCGCGATGATGGGTTGAGGGAGGAGACCGCCGATGACACTGGGGAGGGCTCCTTCGAATCCGGCTACTACGATGAGGATGTCGAATTTGCGGATGTCATCGAGTCTGTCGAGGAGGCGGTGGATGCCTGCGACTCCGATGTCGTTGATGCGGGTGGCGTTTATGCCGAGAAATTGAAGGGTGTGGTAGGCTTCGTCGACAACTGGGACATCTGAGGTGCCAGCGCTGATTATTCCGACGTTAGTTGGGCTGGCGTTGGGGGTGACCTTTTCGAGCATGAATATGCTAGAGGGGATGTCATAGAAGGCGTTTGGGAAATGTTCGCAGAGCGATGTGATCTTTTGACCTTGGAGTCGGGTGACGAGGGCATTTTCGTTTCGAGATTTGTAGTTCTCGAGGATCTCGATGAGAGTCTCCGTTGATTTGCCTGCACCGTAGATGACTTCGGGAAAACCGAGGCGTTCGGTACGATTTGTGTCTAAGTTGTGATTACTCATTTATTGGGGAGGGCTCGGTTGAGTTTTCCTGAGACAAGGCCTTCGTTGTCGATGATTACGGTTTCGAAGCCGAGTGCTTTGATGGCGTCGAGGGGAGCGGTTCCGAGTTGTTGGAGGCGTGGGAGATCTTTGGTGGGGACTTCTATTTTCGCTTCTTTGTCGAAGTGGCGGACGCGTGCTTCGATGAATCCGAGTTTGGTGAGGATTTGTTCGGCGGCTTCGATTTGTGAGAGTTTTTCTCGGGTGACTGCGTTTCCGTAGGGAATGCGCGAGCTGAGGCAGGGGGA
>CAWVWU010000318.1:0-2881 GCA_963933925.1 uncultured Puniceicoccaceae bacterium | reverse complement strand
CCGATATTTTGGCTGAAAAATCTAATTCACCTACTCGTGCAGACTTATTTAACAGCCTCTTAGATGAAATCAAATGTTTAATAAGTAAACAAACTATTGTCGGACTGAATCTTTCAAGGAAATATTGGCGTTTGGGGGGCATACTATTTGTATGGTAAGGGGGAGAGACTTTGGTTGGCCGTGGGATGTTGAAGAGAATGATTGAATTTTGGGAGGAAAGCACTGAATCTCCAATTCGTGAACGCCGAAAAAATCATCAAAGAAATCCCCAAGCTGTCTCCTCAAGATCAACGCAAGGTTGCTGAATATTTGTTTCAGCTCCTCAATGCTGAAGAGGACGAAGTTGCGGTTCAGGAAGACAGTGAGTCGAATACCTGGTTCGATACCTTGCCGACGCTCGATCCGAATGAGAAGGGGTGATGGTGTGGAAACAGGGGTTCTTAGTTACAGGGCATACACTCATTTAGACGCAGGATTCTAGAAAATAGCGTCTGCGAGCTTCACTCTTTCTGGCACTCAATCTATTGACATTTGATGCCTCTGCATGACTTGAAGAAATCGATGAAGAGATCTGGCTTAAAGGTATTGTTTGTTTGTCTCGTTGCCCCGTTGTTTGCTGGAGGAATTGGCTATGTGAGTATGTACGCTATGCTCACTTTATTCGTCTGGATGGGCGACCATAATCCTGATCATGTATCGGGGATGTCTTTGATTGGTGGAATAGGTTTTGCTCTTTTGGGAGTGTATTTAGCGATATCTTCTTTTCGAGATAAGTGATGATTGGGTTTAATCTTTTTGATAGTCCATATATGGATAGGAAACCTGCGTGCAATTCATGCACAGTGGACCATGCTGCCTTTGGTCGGTGCTCCGCACCCGTGCGGTCGAGAAACTTAGAGTTTTAAATTTAGGTCTCTTCATTGCCTTTTCCTCTCCTCGTCTTTAAAAAAAAAAGACCATCCCTTGTGAGTGGGATGGTCTGATTCCTTTTTGAAGTTTTTGTGGTTTCGGAGGTTTTCTAGTTCTTCTGGAAGGGAGCTATTTTGAAGCTGTAGTGATAGTCTATCCAAGGGAGTGTGTTTTTGTGGAGGGGAGCGGCTCCCCATGAATTGGTGCCTCCGACACCGCGTTGGCGGTAGTCGATATTGAGGTAGAGACGGTCGGACTCTGGGATTTGATAAGGGTGGAGTTGTTGATTCTTGGATGAGTCCATTGTGTCCTTGTCTTGGGTGGACGCGTTGAATGAGAGGTGGGGCATCCCTTGGAACTGGAGGCCTTCTCCAGTTTCGGGATTGCGGAGGGCGAGCTGCCTTACTTCGGTTCGGTATCCGTTTTCTTGGGGACGAATGTAATCGAACTTAAGTTCAGAGACTGTGGCACTGTAGGATCCGACTGGGGCGGACTCGGAGCGGTCGATGTAGTTTTCGTGGGGGCCGCGTCCAAACCAGTTGACTTGGGTGAGTGCTTTGTCGAGTTCGAAGAGGGTTCCGAAACGAGGGAGTTCTGACTGCTGCTTATGGGCGGCGGCGTAGAAGGAGCAATCGACCGTAATGACTCCGTTGGCCTCGATCGTGTAGGTCGTGAAGTAGCGGCTTTCGATAGATGGGAGGGCGTGTTCGGTGGAGACGACGACTGATCCTTTCTTTTGCGTTGAGGATTGGATACTAGTTAGGGTGCGTTCTTTACCGGCGTTTTGCCATACGGCTGCTTTCTTTTGGAATCCTTCGCCGAAATCGTTGTCGGTGGGAGCTCGCCAGAAATCGGGGCGAGGAGCAGATTTGAGGTATTCTGTGCCGTTGTAATTGAGGTTGGTGAGGCTGCCGGTTTGTTTGTTGAAGGAGAGGACGAAGTTACTTCCGCTTACCATGATGCTTGAATCGTTTTCTACGACGCCCATAGCTTCGGTTGATACTGTGGGCGTTGCGGGTGATTCGAGGTGTGTCAGGCGAATCTGTTCCCAGGCGATGGTGTGACCGGCGTCTACGAGGTCGGTGCTGGTCTTAGAGAGGGCTTTGATTGTGAGGTGATATTCGACTCCCGGTTTTGTTGTGATTTTGTTTAGGGGGAGTTTTATGGCGTCTGAAGCCTGGGCTTGCGTTTTGAGGGCGAAGGATCCATCGGCGATCTTGTGGCCGTTGGCTTCGACGAACCATTGAAAGTCGAGATCGTTCAAAGACTTGAAGTAGCGTTTGTTGGTGATTGTGAATTCGCCTTTTGGTGCGTTGGTGGCTTTGAATCCAATATTTTGATATACTTTATGGACTTCCCAGATGTGGGCGTCGAAGGATGCAGAGAGTTCGACCGTGAGGGTATCAGGGCTTGCTCTAAGGATCAGCAGAGAGGTTGATGTGGTGAGAATTGCTATTAAGATCTTGATGGAAGAGGATAAGGTCATGTTTTGAGTGATGTTAGGCTACCGACCATGTTGTTTGGTATTATAGAGAGATTTCAATCGGTCGACCTCTATTTAGGAGGTCTGCATCATTGTGTGAGCTATAGTCGAAGCCTACGTTAACGTGTAGGATGACTGGATTGAGGTTATGTGGGGTAGTTGTTATATCGCTTGCTCTGTATCCGTATTGGAAGATCGGAATGGGAAAGAGCTCTTTGGGCTCTTGCTTATAGAATAGTCTCTCTTGTATGATGAATGAGTCGTGAAGATTGATTTTGGGATGAAGATTTTTTTTGGTTATAAGTCGATGTGTGTGGCGTTTGTTTTAGGTGTGGTTGTACTTTCTTGTGTGACGCAGGTGGCGGTTGCTTCTCCTGTTGAGGTAGCAATAGCGGAGAACTCTACAATTGATGTGTGGCCTGCTGGAAAGGTGCCGGGACAGCGTCATGATATTTCTGAGCGAGAGGTTACTGACCGTGGGGACGGGGT
>CAWVWU010000317.1:0-2885 GCA_963933925.1 uncultured Puniceicoccaceae bacterium | reverse complement strand
AGGTTTAACGGTAATTGTTACAGGGGGGTGGGGGGCACGCTTTGCGTGATTGGTCCGTCTACTCTACGATACGTCGCGACAAGGTGAAATTTTGGATTAAAAATTGGAGATGATTGTATTTTTTTTTAACCGCGAAGGACGCGAAGGTCGCAAAGGATTTGGTTGTGTGAATTGGTTGATGGTCTGGATAGCATCCGGACCTACATTATTAGGTTCCGTCTTCGTTTCTCTACGCCGCGACACGTGTGCTTTGTTTTTGACCATCACCGCTGAGCGGGATAAACTACTGTTTGCGAATATGACGAATCTTATTGGGTTGTGTTTTAATCGCTAAGGATTTGGTTGTGCTGCTTGTGGGGGATTGATGATGCTTAACTTTTCTAAGTGCTTAGCAAAGGATCGCATAACCATGAGATGGATGATTGCTTGGGTGTGGCGATAAAGTATCCAGGGAAGTGTTGGCGAGTAGCCATGGATCGAGGCTACGAGGCAGTTTAGGCGAGGGAATACTCTGAATTCTAAACGTCCCATGGGCTCGACCTTTCGAGAGAGAATACCGCCAGATATGTAAAAGGCGCAGCGTCGTTTGTCGGCGATGGTATAGGGGGTTGGAGTGAGCTCTAGTAAACTGAATCCTCCGATGAGGACGAATCTGATGACGGAATCATCTGCTTGTTCGACTCGAAGGAGCCCTCTGAAGGCTTTTGTGAGCCATCGACCGTACTCGCGCGAAATTTCATGGGCGTCGATTTCGGAGTTTAGACGCATGCGTTGTACTGATAGCACTTTGCAGAGCTTTTTGACGGTACGAGCGTCGGAGGATTTGGTCGCACTTCGCGGGTTGGTGTGAGGTTTTCCTTCGGGGTCAATTGATCGTTTTATTGATTCGTCGAAAGAAATTAGCCTGGGAGTAAGTTTTTCGAGTAGTGAATTTGGAGTGGCTTTGAGGTCGTGACGAAGGCTCTCGAGTAAGGGGCTTGCGAGGTCCATCGAGACATTTCCGAAAACGGATACCCACCGCTTTGATAGTCCGAAGAAATTGCCCGGGACATCTAAGGTATGAACGCGTTTGCCGATTAGTTTACCCGTATTGAGTATTAAGGCACGATAGGTGAGTGGTTCGTGTCCCGCGAGATCGTAGCAACCACCCGGTAGTTCTGCGTCGCTTAAACACAACTCGAAAGCTTCGCATACGTTTTCGATGTCTATGGAATGAGTCATCGAGCGCGTCCAGGCCGGCAAGATCATGAGAGGGAGACGACGTACGAGATTGATAAGCATCCTAAATGAGGAGCCGCCCGGGCCAACGATCAATCCAGCACGAAGAACCGTAACCGTCACCGTGCTGCTTCGGAGTACGTGTTCGACTTCACGTCGGCTCTTGAGGTGGGGGGAAAGGTTGTTGACGTCTTCAGGCATCAATCCACCGAGATAGATAATGTGCTTCAGTCCTGCGGCTTCGGCTGCACGGATGAAGTTGTCGGCCAGGAGAAGGTCTGTGTCTTCAAAGCTTGCCTGGACGAGTCGACTCGATGGAGCCATTGAGTGTACCAAGTAGATTCCGTAGTCGCAGCCTTCCATCGCTTCGGCGACTTTGGGGAGGGAGTAGAGGTCGCATTGGTGCCAATTTGTATTCGACTGGTCGCTTGGTTGTTTTGTGACCGCGGAGCTTCTTGTGAGGGCACGTATATTGAAGTCGTCTTGCAAGCGGTTCCGCAAATGGGTTCCGACAAAGCCGCTGGCTCCGGCGATCACTACTGTAGGTTTCGTTTTCAGAATGGATAACTATTAAGAGACTGTTAAATAAGTAGGGTCTTCATATGTTCGTATCTTTTTCGCCCAAATTTCTCCCGCAGTCGCGGGATCATTTACTATGCCATCTTCGCTTCGCTACGTCAATGTGCCGCTTGGCACACTTCAAATAGCAATCCGATATTTTGACTGAAGAATCTAATTCATCTACTCGCGCAGACTTATTAAACAGTCTCTAAGGTTTCTACGAGTTGTACTAACCTATGGGAGCGATCGCGCGTTTAGTCTACGATATTAGCGGCGTACGAGCTATGAGTTCTTTTGCGATCTGTGTTAATCGGTTGGGCTTGCGTTTTTAGTTCCGTTTTTTGAAACAAAATAGCCGCCATCTCCTCATAAGATGGCGGCCTTTGTACCCCTTGAAGTAATGCCGAGGCACTCCCTCATTGGGCTGTTTTCCTTACTACGTTTTTACCCCAAATTGTGGAAAGTGTTTATTTATGGGAGAATGACAGCGTCGATTACGTGAATGACCCCGTTGCTTGCCTGGATGTCGGTTTTGACGATTTGGGCCTTGTCTATCATGACATTACTTCCTGCGAAGCTGACATCAAATGAACTCCCGTTGACGGTCTTGACCGATCCGGCTGCAACGTCAGCAGCCATTACTTTTCCGGACACGACGTGGTAGGTTAGAATCGATATGAGTTTATCCTTGTTCTCTGGTTTGAGAAGTGACTCTACCGTACCTGCGGGTAGCTTCGCGAAGGCTTCGTCTGTGGGAGCGAATACCGTGAAGGGACCGTCACCCTGTAGAACTCCAGCTAAGTCGGCGGCCGATACTGCGGCGACCAAAGTGTTAAAGGATCCCGCTGAACTCGCTATTTCGACAATGTTTTTTTCTTCATGGTGAACACTATGGTTTGAGCCGAATGCGGTGAATGCTAAGCTAAGGACTGCGGCGATTGATATGAGTTTCGTTTTGTTTGTCATTGTATTTGGTTTTTGGATATTAATGTGTGATGGGAGCTTTTTGAAAGGTTGAGCGATTTACTCCGTTATTCGCATGAAAAGAGTAGAACAATAAAGGGCGCTTCTCAGCTTGCTGAGCATTCGCCCATGGTTGAACAAGC
>CAWVWU010000316.1:0-2895 GCA_963933925.1 uncultured Puniceicoccaceae bacterium | reverse complement strand
GTGGGAGTTGATGCGTTTAGGCGAGGGGAATCTTTTCTGATGGGTCCTCTTGTCTTGGGGGATACGGCTATGCTTAATATCAGTTCACCAATCGTAGATATTACTACTAATCAGCCTGCCTATTGGTTGGGGATTGATTTGTCTGCGAGTGATTGGCTGAAGAGCGTAGCAATGGCTCGCTTGCAGACGATTATTATCGCGGGGTTGTTGGTCGGTTTGGCTGTTTTCTTTTTGTATTTTCAGATCGATCACGAGTCTGAGGCCGAGTTGATTTTGGCGAAGGAGCGTGCGGAAGCGGGGGACCGTGCGAAGAGCGAGTTTTTGGCGGTAATTAGTCACGAGATTCGAACTCCACTTCAGAGTGTCTTGGGTTATAGTGATTTGCTGCGTTCGACTCCCTTAAATGCAAAGCAGCAGAATTGTCTCGATACGATCCAATCTGAGGGAAAAATCTTGTTACGTATCGTTCAAGATATTTTGGATTTTAGTAATCTGAGAAAGGTGAATCACGAGCTGAAGTTGAGTCGCGTAAATTTGCGTGAATTGATTGAAGAGACCTTTCGCACGATTAAGCCCATGGCTGAGAAGAAGGGGTTGATTGCCGAATTGGAAGTTGGGGAATATTTGCCTGATTTGATCGAGACGGATTCCGTTCGACTACGGCAAGTTTTGCTGAATCTGTTCGGTAACTCGGTGAAATACACTGAGAAAGGGAGTGTGAAGTTAGGAATCACTTGTGGAGAAGAGAGTCCTAAAAAGGTTGGAGGGGGGGAGCTCTCCTCGATAGACTTTTCGATTGTCGATACGGGAGTGGGGATCAAAGAAGAAGATTTGGGGAGATTGTTTGAGCCTTTTATTCAACTTGAGCACACGGGGAATTTTGCTCGTGAGGGGGCGGGCTTGGGCTTGGCGATCGTGAGTCGCATTGTCGAGTTGATGAGTGGTCGAATCGAGGTGAAGAGTCAGGTCGATGTGGGATCATCCTTTGTGGCCTCCTTTAAGTTTAAGAGTTACCACGAGAGCCGTAAGGAAATTGATTTGAAGCCTGTTCTGGGTGTTGAGGAGGAGGTTCTGCTCGGAAAGCGTTTCCCACTAAAGGTCTTGGTTGCGGATGATAATCCGATGGTTCGAAATTTGGTGGGGCAGTATTTGGAGTCTTTAGGCTTTGACCCAGTAATAGTGGATGGCGGGCGTCCGGCATCCGAGCAAGGGGCTGCGTTTGATTTGATTGTGATCGATATACGTATGCCGGATATAGACGGACCAATGGCGACGTCGATTATTCGAGAGAAGTCGGGCCATGCCGAAATGCCTTGGATTATAGGGGCTTCGGCAACTTTGGCTGAAGCTGAGATCGACCGTGCTATGGCCCTCGGGGTGAATACGTTCTTGGGGAAGCCGTTTTTTGTGGAAGCGCTTGCGGCAAAGATTATGGAGATTCCGTGGTTGGCTGAGTTTGAGGCAGAACCTGAGCGAGATGAACAGAGCGTGGATATTGAAGTGGACTCGAAACCGCAGGAATCGGTGACCGGTGGAGGAATGGGAATCTTCTCGTCAGAGATGGTGGACGCGGCTGCTCAGGAGGTCGTGGATTTTCAGGATGAAATTGAAAAAGCACTTTCGGTAGAGAACTTCCCCTTCGTGAGCGACAAGGCTCACTATATCGCTAATACGGCGATGGCGATTGGGATCGACGATCTGTATCTAGACAGCAAAGCACTAGAAAAGGCATCCGATGAGAAGGACGCAGTGAAATGCACTAAGCTTTTGGAGCGGATGAGGGTTAATTTCGATGCTTGGCGAAACGATTGATTCTTAGCTTTGTTTGGGGCGAAAAATCTTCATCTGGTTGGAATCGGTTTCGAGGTAGGCTCCGCCGATTAGATCGATACAGTAGGGAATGGCAGGGAAGACTGCTTCAAGGTTTTCTTTGATCGCTTTGGGCTTTCCTGGGAGATTGAGAATTAAGGTGCTGCCTCTGATTCCGGCGACCTGTCTCGAAAGAATTGCGGTAGGGACGTACTGGAGGGACGCGGTTCTCATCTGCTCTCCAAAACCTGGGAGCATCTTTTCGCAAACAGCTTCGGTGGCTTCCGGTGTGACATCGCGCAAGGCTGGGCCAGTTCCTCCGGTTGTTATGACGAGACTACAATTTTTGGCATCAGCCATTTCGATGAGAGTCGATTGGATTACATCTTGTTCGTCAGGGATTACGGCATATTCTACTTCGAACGAAGTCGTGAGCCATGTTTTGAGGAGTTCAACACAGGCTTTTCCTGGGATGTCGTCGTAGATGCCTTGTGAAGCACGATCGGAAATGTTGATGACGCCTATTTTTGCCGTTTTTTCCATAGTCAGTGGAATTTCCACTAAATTCTAGGGGCTTTGTCGAGAGTGATGGCACGACATGGAGGGTTTTCGGAGATGGGAATACGTTGCAGAGTTGACAGTCGGTGCTCGGGTGAGTGGTCTAGGGGAAATCTCGTTTGGCTATTTTTCGTGCTGGGCGATTTTATTGATAGCAATGAAAGAGCATGATTTTACCGAAGTTGTTAGCCTTATCTTAAAAGAAGATAAGCGTTACGACGCGGCTGCCTACGTGTATTTGAGAAAGGCGTTGGACTACACGATTGATCAAGAACGCAAAAAACAGGGTAAGGTTCTCAAGCGACCTCGTCACGTATCGGGACAGGAACTGCTATTGGGGATCAAAGATTATTCTTTGGATCAATTTGGCCCAATGACCTATACTGTGCTAACGAGTTGGGGCATCAAAGCCTGTGAGGATTTTGGTGAAATGGTATTTAATTTGATCGAATATGGCGTTTTTAGTAAGAACGATCAGGATTCTAGAGAGGACTTCAAGGCGATTTATACGTTTGAAGAGGTTTTTAA
>CAWVWU010000315.1:0-2904 GCA_963933925.1 uncultured Puniceicoccaceae bacterium | reverse complement strand
TCGTAGAACTCCTCGGTACGCGGTTCCAAAAACTCAATTTATTGAAACGTTTAGGTAAAGCCAGTCGACGACGGTTACCTTTCTGACAACCACGCCGCCAAATCAGAGAAAAAAGGCAAAATGTCCTGCTTCCCACTCAACGGTCGTAAACCACTCCGTGCCATCAAGGGCAAGATCTTCACCCAGTTTCAATACGCACAACAAGGCATCATCACTCCAGAAATGGAGTTCACAGACAAAGGCGGCGCGGATCCCAACTCCCAACCAACACTCTCTATTAAATCAAAACCGCTCCCTCAAAGGAGCGTTTTTTTTTTGGAGCCTCTTCCTCACACCCCAAAGGTAGCGTCCGTCGTCCCGACGGACATTCACACTTATTAGCTCAATCCCCCAACAACCTAGACCGAACAATTCCTCCACTCTTCTACAGGAATTGAAACCGCCCCTAATTAAAGATTGTGCCCCAAAAACGAGTCGCCAATTCAGGCACTTCTCCAACCTCATAGAGTTTCTCCTCAATTTCTTTCGGAGGATAAATCGCCGGGTTTGCAATCTGCTCAGGAGCTTCCTTTTCAATAATAGAACGAGCCGCCTTATTCGGAGTCGCGTAATTCAAATACATCGCATTGTCCGCTCCCACTCGTGCATCCAAAACATAATCAATAAAGCGATAAGCCAAATCTTTCTTCTTACTTGAAGAAGCAATTGCCATTCGGTCAGTAAACCCCTCGCCCCCTTCTTTCGGAACAACGTATTTAATCAATGGATTATTGTCATGAGCAGACAAGGCATCTCCGGAAAACATAATCGTCATTGCAATCCGTCCGCTATTTAAAGCTTCAACATTCTCATCCACACTAGAACTTACCAGCACGATATAACCTTCCTCTTTCAACGCATTCAACTGCAACGCAGCCCAGCGATATTCTCGCTCGCCACAAGCCTCTACATCATAACCAATACAGGTTAACAGCAGGGAGAATATAGTTTTCTCATCTCCTAAAATTCCGATCTTCCCCTTCAAAGACTCCGCAGGGTAAAAGATATCACGCAAACTATTCACTTCACCTTCGACTAAATCACTCCGGTACGCGATCCCAGTTGTCCCCATCAAATAAGGCACCGTCACACCAACAACCTCAGGATTCATTCGTTCCAGATACCTGTTATCTAAATTTCGGTAATTCTTAATACGTTGGGTATCGATCGACTCCAGAAAACCAGCACGATTTAATTCAATTATCTCACCCTGACTTGTAATAAAGAGATCGAAATAGCCTGGCATAGAGGTCGCCAATCGCAGTATTTCCCTCGCATCTTCATATTCCGAATACTCAATAAGACAGTCATTCGCTTCAGCGAATTCCCTCAATATAGGCGACGCAAGCTCCACCGACATTCCATCCGGAACGGAGTCGTCTAGCATAACAAACTCAGTCCAATTCAAAATCCTCAATACCGGCTTTTCAGTCTCCTCGACCCGACCTTCATCAGCCGCAAACAATCGACAGGCAAAGCATACGAAAACCGCGACTAAAATCTTAAAACCACGGATACAACGGTTCGAGCGAAGGAACATAATTAGATAGAAATTATTCTGTGCTAGAAATGTGAGAAGAAGTATAAACGCTACCGCTCCAGCCAATTAGGTCAACTCATACAAAACAACTGCACAGAATTTAGTTAGAAAGCTAGTCCAGCTCTATAACAAGGTTATCATAAGCCAAGCCAACAGACTCAGGAAACGTCGCCTCTGTCTCGGCATGATCCACATGGTGCGTCATATGAATAAGCAGCGAACGATCGGCCCCGATGTCCAACGAAGCCTCAATAGCCTCCTTTATCGACATATGAGACGGGTGAGTCATTGGCCGCAATCCATCCACCACCAACAAATCAGCACCCGCTGCCAAAGCTCGCGCCTCTGGCTTCACTGAATCGCAATCCGTGTAGTAGGCAAATTTCCGGCCGCTTTCACGTTCCTCAAAGACCAAACCCAAAGTATCAAAATTGCCATGAGACTGAACAACCGTTCGAATCGTACCTCCCTCAAACTCTAATACGGACGGAGCCAACCTCGCCGAAAACGCAGGATACCCCTTAACTACCGGTCTATCACAAATTGCATAAGGAAATATCAATTTTAAGCGCTCCAATCCTTCTTCATTAGAATACACCGGTATCGCCTCCCCCTCACGCATATCGCAATAACGCCGCATATCATCAAACCCAAGAATATGATCAGCGTGCCCGTGGGTTAACATAATCAAATCCACCTTCGGGATACTATGACGAATCGCCTGCAGCCGAAACTCCGGAGCCGCATCCACCTGAATATTCATTCCACCCATCTCCACATGGATATGTGTGCGAAACCGTTCATTCCGAGGGTCATCAGACACGCACACTGGACAATCGCACCCTATCATCGGCACGCCCTGCGAAGTTCCTGTCCCTAAAAATGTGATCTTCATCGTCAGCCCGTGATGGCAGCAATATCCCAAAAATTCCAACACATTCTTTCGGATAATGTAGAAGCATCGCAGGTCGGCCATAGCTCTTGAGCCACGGTTGATTCTCATGTACGCAGACGTGTCCGCCAACATGTCCCTCGAAGTTCGCAGAACGCAGGAGGAAGCCTCGGCGTCGGTAGGGAGTTCGCAGACCGTAGGAGGATGCCGCTTCCCCTCACCCTCGCTCCACAAAGTTCCATTACAAAACCGTAATTTTAAAGGACTCGACTTCACCCACCCCTAGATAAATAGAAGTTTAAAACCAAAGACCTAATGATACCCATGAAACCACTCATATCCGCACTCTTCGCCCTTCTCCTAACCGCAGCCCTTTTCGGGAAGAGTCCCATAAGTTGTTAAAATAAAAAGGTGGTTTCCCGCTTCTGCAGCG
>CAWVWU010000314.1:0-2926 GCA_963933925.1 uncultured Puniceicoccaceae bacterium | reverse complement strand
TAAGAGAAGCATCAAACCGATCGCACCAGTTGCCCAACAGATTCGTCCCAAACCAAAATATGAATTTATGTAAGTCTGTATTTTCATGAGCGATAAATCTAATCAACGCAGCGACTATTCAGAGCATTCCTCGACAAAACAACCCAATAACGCCTCACCGATCGCATCCGCCACCATTCGCCCATCGGAAGTCAATCGGTACACATCCCCGCACTCCTCCAACTTTTCCTCCGCCACAAGATTATCGACGATACCGCGAGCCGACTCTGGCAACTGCATCTCAAAACGCTTTTCCAATGCCGCCAAATCAACGCCGTCATTCATTCGGAGTCCAAATATTAAACTATCTTCAAACAAGATTCCGTCCGACAATTCACTCCGATCACTTGTTCCTCGAACCCCTTTTGCAAGTTCATCCTGCCACACCTTCAAGTCAGACGAATTAGAATAACGCCACCCCGCCTCCTGGCTCGCCGCCGATGGCCCTACGCCAATCCACTCCGCCATCCGCCACGTATGGCGATTATGCAAACAGGCATGACCGGGCTTAGCATAATTTGAAATTTCATACTGCTCGTATCCAGCCGTCGCCATTTCCTCCCAGGAAATATGAAAAAAGTCCGCCTCCTTCTCGATATCGATACTCACCTTCCCCTCCGACAACTTAACATACAACGCCGTATCCTCCTCGAAAGTCAGGCAATACGTCGAAATATGGTCCGGCTCCAAACCAACCACCTCACGCAAATCAGCACGCCATTGGTCGCGAGTTTGCCCCGGAACCGCAAAGATCATATCTAAATTCACCGAATCAAACCCTATCTCCCGCACCAAATCATAAGCCTTCAGCACTTGCTTGCGACTGTGATTCCGCCCCAAAGCCTCCAATGCACGATCGTCCAAACTCTGAACCCCCATAGAAATTCGCGTCACCCCATTATCCCGCAAGGCTTTCAACTTATCAGCCTTCACTGACGAGGGTGCCATCTCAACCGTCCACTCCAACTCCGGTCGACCAAACTTCGCCACCACCGCTCGGCATAATCGATCTAAATCCTTCGCAGGCAACAGCCCGGGTGTTCCTCCACCCCAGAATATAGTATGCACCGGCCCCGTCCTTTCGATCATTTCGAGCTCACGATCAATCCCATCCAAATAGGCCAAAATGCCTTTCCGATCAGACTGTTCCTGATAAAACGCACAGAAATCACAGCTCGTTGAGCAAAAAGGAACGTGCAAATACACTCCAAGTGTATTTGCCTCATCAATTACGTGTTTACAGCGTTCCATTGTCGCCTTTGTATTCCATTGCCCCAATTTAAATGCATAACCGTGAACTATTTCCTTCACTGCAAGTCAGTTATTTGATTTCAAATTAGGTTCTAACTATATTCAACAAATTCTAAACTATGGATACCAACGCATCCAAGACCACATTTAAACGATATTTCGCATTGCTCATCGCAGCAAGTGCGTTGGCTTTCGCCGGTTGTGACGTAAAGGTCACCGACCTCACGCCACCGAGCATGAAAGCGAATCCTTCCAACGTCTATACGATCACAACTCAAGTCGCTGTTACGAACAGTGCAGTAGTTAAAGAATCACTCATAGCGGAAGTCATCATCAACGGTAAAGCTCACCCGATGCAGCCCACACCAGGGAGCTCAAGCCTCTTCGAATACGACTTCACCATGCCAGCCGGATTCGACACGGCCCGCTACTACCTGCTCGTTCAATACGACCGCAAGCGCAACGATGGTAAATTCCGCAAAGAAATCACCACAGAGCTCAGCGAATTCCGCGTCGAACGTCGCTACTCAGTCGACCTCGAAGTAGACAGAGCACCCGTTGGCACGAAAGTCGCCATTCTCGGACGTGGCTTCCACTCTACAGATAAGGTTCTCGTAGGAGACGTTCCCGCTGTTTCGCGCCTCGAAAGCAGTACTTCCCTCGCATTCTACGTTCCATCAATGCCCGCAGGACGTAACTATGAGGTCAAGGTACTTGGAACTAGCGGCGAAATGTCAGCCGGTTTCATTCGCATCGACGCGAGCAGCATTCGCGTAACTCCAAGCTCACTCGCCATTAAATCCGGTCAGAAGAGTGCAATTACTTTCACTATTCCCGAAACAGCCCCTCCAGGTGGACTAAAGGTCGGCATCACAACCGACATCCCCAATGGAGTCATAATGCCAGAAGTCATTATCCCAGCCGGACAACGCTCAACGAGGGTCTCAGTTGAAGGCGGAGAAAGAGGATCTGGCAACGTATACGTCGAAGTCCCTGGCTACAGCGAAGTCGTCATCCCTGTTTCGATCAACTAGACCAAGCCTAGCACAGTACTTTCACCAAACGGCGAATCGATTTTTTCGGTTCGCCGTTTTTTTGTAGCAAAAGGAATTGCTCCCCAGCCAGAATCGAACGCATTCCTACAACTTAGCAATATGGGGGGGGTCCGACGCGACGGGCCGAGACTGGGAATCGACCGATACCAGAATCCTTAGAACCTGATGCGAGTCATGCCGACGAAGGGAAATGAATTGCTCCTTTGTTTCTCTCCAACCGGCATCTTCTGTGAAAAATCATTATACCCATGCCAGACAATAACGGAACATCATACGAACCACTCCCTAATTCCCAACGCATCTAAGTTGAGGGAAGCCGCTCGGACATCCAGGTTCCGATGCGCGAGATTACATTGTCCCCTAAACGCAAGGAAGACGGCACATTAATCGAGAATGACCCAATTCGTGCCTACGACACGGTTGGCCAATGGGGAGCCCCGGACTTTCACAACTCCGCCGCGAGTGGATCCGAGAACGTGGCGATGTCGAGAAATACGAAGGACGCGACGTAAACTCAGTAGTTTCCTAAAAGCCAAGCAATACCTAACGCAATCTATTCGTGGTCATATACATACAACTAT
>CAWVWU010000313.1:0-2952 GCA_963933925.1 uncultured Puniceicoccaceae bacterium | reverse complement strand
TGTGCTTGATCCTGGGGGTCTCTCGATCGGGATACTATGATTGGAAAAGCCGCGAACCTTCGCCCAGGGATCGCGATTCGTGCAATAACAGAAGGCTTGAAGCTATTGAAGGAACGCTCGGAAGCGATAGTCTATTCAGATTCTCAATACGCTATATATGGAGCTTCAGGCCGTAATAAGAGAAAGATGAATCTCGATCTTTGGAAAGAGCTAGATAATGCCGCCAAGCCTCACTGTCTAACGTTTCAATGGATGCCTCAACATAAGGACGACTGGATTAATTAAGCACTGTGTCAACAACCGGCTCAAAATCATTTTTTGGGCGCCTGAATCGTAATCAGACTTTTTCAGGAAGCCCTAATTAAAGCCTACTAGAGCTCCGAAAAACGCTTCTTCGCCATTTACTGGCCTATTACCTGGAATTATCCTCTCGCTCTTGCGTAAACCCAAGAGGGCGGTGTAAGCGATCTATTCCTCGGTAAAGAGCTTTAGTCTTATAAAGCGTTTGCTCGAGCCTAATGGGAAAACGAATTCAACGGTAACCGTTTCAGAGCCATCGCCATTGTCAATCGGAGTGCTTACTGATCTGAACAAAGAAGTTCCTGATTCCCAGCTATCCTTCTGAAGAGTCCCAGAAACTTCTACTCGGTAAGTCATTCCTGCGGCTCTGTAGTCGACCCCCGTTATTCCGGTGCCTCCTGTTCGTTGGCGATAAGTGATCTGTAAATATTGTCCGGATTCTTTTTCAACCGTCCGTACGAAGGGAAGTGCTTCAAGTGAATCCTTTTCGAGGTGATTAAGCACATAGGCGTACTCGAAAATGTTGATTATCCCGTCCTCATCGGGATCTGAAAATGGATCAGCCAGTACGCTTGCTTCCAGAAGGGTTACTTCAATCCAGTTGTAGTTTAAATCTTCGGCAACTGGTGAATCTATTGTTAGTTTCAAGTTTACTTCGCCAGCAGCCAGGTTCGCTTCTAGTACCTTATGAGTCTGCCATGCCTGCCAACCGCCTGTGGCTGGTAATAGGCCTGATGACATCTCAGGCCCTACGTCTATGGCAAGATCGACAGCGGTTGTTCCACTAGGGCTGGCATAACGCAGGTTGAATACGTACCTACCCGGAACCTGAACACTCAATGCGTAATCCGCCCAATCCCCATGCGTTAAGTATCCAGCATTGCTGCCGCCTCCGGTGTCCGAGGTCTGTTCCAATTGAATCCCAAATTGGTTTGTAAATGCCTCAGCTTCGACCTTACCCGGGATTGCAATGGCTGGTGTATTTTCGAGCCCATCGAATGCATAAACCCGTACGTAATCGATTTCCATTCGTTGCGAAAAGATCGAGTCATCGATTCCTTGAACACCTCCCCAAGCACCACCAACAGCAATGTTGAGCAACAAATGAAAGCGTTGGTCAAACGGCCACGCTGCAAAACCTGTTCCGTTGTCCGAAACTGAAAAGTAAGGTTCACCGTCCAGAAAGATGTCAATTCGATCTTCCCGCCACTCCAGTGCATAGTCGTGGAATTCTGTGTCGACGTTCGTCGCTAAAACACTCGTGCCAATTTGTGTTCCTTTGGTGTGATTGAAATCGGACGTGTGGATGGTGCCGTGGACGCGGTTCATGTCGTAGCCCACATGCTCCATAATGTCGATCTCACCACTGGAAGGCCATCCGCCGTAGACCCAGTCGGTAGGTAGCATCCAGATCGCGGGCCAGGTTCCACGACCCTTCGGCAGTTTGGCTCTTATTTCAAATCGCCCGTACTTCCAGTCTCCTTTGTTTTTGGAGATAACGCGAGCTGACGTGTAGTTTCGTCCTTGGAAAGACTCCTGGTGCGCTTCAATGATGAGGACGCCATTTACCACCCGGGCGTTCTCGGAGCGATTTTCGGTGTAGTACTGAAGCTCACTATTTCCCCAGCCGTGCCCACCGACGTCATAGTCCCACTTGTTGGTGTCGGGCAGGCCAGTGTAATCAAATTCGTCACCCCAGACGAGAGTTAGATGGTCATTGGCCTGCAACGGTAGCTGGGGACAAATTACGCAAGATAGCATGATCACAGTGACCAGGTTGGTTTTGATAACTCGTTGTCTTATGTTCATCGGAGTAAATCCTGAGCTGCTCATTTAACGGAGGTCATCCATTATCAAGGAATTTTATAACTGAAGAAATTAAGGTGCACGAAGATGAAATTTAATTCCTTCGTCAACGGTTTATCCTTCGTTTTGCGGCTCTCAAGGGCGTTTTCAGAACTTAATGAGGGGTCGATTCTCTTTTTAGCTCTGTGCTTGAGAACGTAGTAAGTGAGCGGAGCATCACCGACATTCTCAATGCCATGCACCGGAAAGTGTAGGAATGCCTTACACTTTTGTTATTTTTATTAAGAATAGTTCTTAACCCATTGTTTGTAAGTGTTTTAAATTTATTTCATATCGTGAAATCAGAGGGAATCAGCGTTAGGTGCCTGGATTCCTTACACAATTGAAGGATAGGGCTTTGTATTTAATTATAAGGTTTTCTAATGATATAGACCATAAAGCCGGACAAGGCGCGTCGAGAACTTTTGGACCGTTCGCGGAGCCACCCCCCATTCCCTCGGGAGTAAAGGCATAGCCCCATTGAAAACCAAGGAGGAGTAGATATTTCTCCAGCACGGAACCCATTCTTACCCAATCTCCGTTCCCTATTAGGGGGTACTAATGAGAGCCTATTAGCTTTTCTGGATCTCGGAGGAACCCCATTTAGCACCGATTCTCCGTTCCCTATTAGGGGGGGGCGAATGAGGGAGGGATTGAGCGAAACCGTTCTCCTTTGAACGCTCTTGTTCTGTAATATACTCCTTTTGCCACGCGTATGCTAACGCCTCACTAAATCCCAGAAACGCCACCTTCACCGCACTCCATAACGCATGAAGTCATCTTAGGATACATGGGCTACTGGGAGGG
>CAWVWU010000312.1:0-2956 GCA_963933925.1 uncultured Puniceicoccaceae bacterium | reverse complement strand
TGTCGGTTATCTATCCAACTAAGCCACCTGTCCAGTTTTCGGGGTCCACTTCAAATAGACGTATTAACCATTAACCTCTGAAGGACATACCATCCATTTAACAGAGACCACCAAACCAAGACGACTAAAGGGGAAATAGCCCTGACGAAACAAAACACTCAACTACGTATAACCATAAACATTCAGCTAATACTAGGGTGAACTGGGACCACGAAACGAAAAAAAGCTACTCAAACGCTAAACTTATATAAACCCGCGAACTAAACTTAACTTTCACTGTCAGAAACTAACATACCACCGATTAGTGCCGATAATAGAGGGACAACTAAAAGGTTTAAAGGAAAGGAGAACACTATGACATTATGCTTAGAAAATACACTTCTCACCATTGGGGATCTCGAATCTCACATTCGCGGTCAGCTACAGGATTCTCAGTACGCTAGCGTCAAAATTGATCCTCTCCTCGATATCATTCTACACGCTAAACAGCGACTGATAAGAGGAGACTTTCAGCAACGCGTGATATCTGAAGCAATCGTAAGTTGCGACGAATATCTACTCTGCACATCCGACTACGAAATGTGTAGCGTATAGAATTTCCTAACACAATTTCATCAAGCCTCGTTCTCCAGAAGAACGAGGCTTTTTTGTGCCCGGCTCACCACTGACGATTGCCCACCACAGTTGGTGCTATATCGATTTTTCGTCACCAACTGAGCTCACTCTGATGATCGACCAACCATTTCTTGCAACTTTCATAGTTCGGACAAGCAGCTTCAACTAAACTCCAAAACCGCTGCGAGTGGTTCATTTCTCGAAAATGCATCAATTCGTGAATCATAACATACTCCAAAACCTCCGGCGGAGCCTGAATCAGACGCCAATTCAGCGAAATAGTACCATTAGATGAACACGATCCCCACCGCGTCTTCTGCTCCCTAACTGTCACACGATTTACCGACAGCTCGAATTCATCAGCGAATTCCCTCAACCGAGGTGGAAATTCCTTCTTTGCGAGAGGTACAAGAAACGATCTCAATGGCCGGCGAAGATCCATTCCCTCATCCGCAATAAACAAACGCTGATTCTCAAAGCCCAATACCGGCCGGCCGCAATCCTTACTAAATTCTAAGCAATACCGCTCCCCGCGAAACAATATCGTATCACCAAACGTAAATCCTCTCTCCGACGCAGCGATTTCGCTCTCAATCGCCGATTGCCGTTCCCTCACCCAATCTCGGTGTTGATTCGCGACCCCCAAAGCAAAATGTTCCGATCCTCGACGTGGTAAAGTGAGCACAATCTTCCCCCTAGAATCCACCCGAACGATATAACGTTTCGCTCGTGGGTGCCGAACAAAGCTAACCTCTTCCTTGACTATCGATTCCCTAGACAAAACTAAACCTTACCACCCAATGCCTCGTTTATTTCAAAATAAACTCGAGAATACTGTCATCTGATTCTTTGCCATCCACAACTGCATCGGCAACTTCTACCCTTTCCGGGGTCACAGCCTGCTCCTCAATCAAATAATTTCGGGCTAGCTCCAATCGCAACTGCGTCAATTTCTCGATAAAATCATCACCCAATTCGCCCCCAGATCTAACCCACAAGAGCTCTTCTATACTTTCAAAATTGAGCTCTACGGCAGGTTTTATCACCTCTTGTTGCTCTACTATATCCACTTCCGGACTCGGAGCTTCCGGCTCAGACCGAACAACCTCAGCTTTTGTCTCTACCTCTTTTTTCGCTTTGGAAAGCCTGCGGCGTTTGGGACCTCCGACTGATCGAACTCGTTCAACGACTTCGACTTCCTCACTATCGACTGCTTCCAAAGTAGCAATAGTATCGCTTGGCTGCTGCTCATTGGGCGTAGGAACTATCTCGATTGGCACATCCACACCATACGCAGAATTCACTACATCCGAATACAAGGGTTCATCAAAGCCCAATATCGCTTCGAACGGGTCAATCCCCTCACCAAGCTCCGTCGTACTGTTAGCCTCAGTCAACGATTTCGCATACGCATAAATTATCGCCTTCTTAAACAAGCTCAATTCAGCTTCCTCATCGAGGTGCAAAAAGAGATCCAAATTCAGTTTAGGGCGCTGACGAAGAATATCCGCGATACTCTCCAAATGTGCCTTCAATTCCACATCAAGTGCAACCATCCCCACCTCAATCGGGGCTTTATCCAAATTGTCTTTTCCGCCTGCCAAATTCCCCAAGAATGAAAACGGTGAAATAGCCGCCTTCAAAATGAGGTTCATAAACACCTTCCCGACGATCGGCATAATTCGAACGCTCGGATCTTCAAGATCTCCAGAAATAGGTGGATTGAGCTGAATCAAGCCTGAAGGATCCTGTAACAACGCGATAGCCAAACCAACCGGCAATCCCAGAGAATCTTCACTCTCTACTTTTTCACCCAGCTCCAAGTCAACGATTCGTATATCATTAGCTCCCTTAAGTAAGTTACCTTGAACATCATAGCGGGAACGAATTGATAAAAATCCAGAATCCAATTTCCGTCCCAAGTACTTCTCCCAATAAGGCTCAGTCCCCGTGAGATCATAAGCACTCATTTCAATATCAAGTCCACTATACTTCTTATAGTCAGAAGGCAAAACGTCACCCAAAACAGTCAATTTGGAACCTCCTTCAATCTCACTCTTCAAGTCGATCTTCATACTCTGTTCTGGATACGAGCTCACATCGGAAATAACAAGATTAGCACCGCGAAGCCCGGATACAAACGGCTCAGAAAAAGTGGTATCCTTAAAATCAATATCTCCTTCGCTAATAACAAAAGATTTCACTTCATAAGCAATCCCCTCCGATTCACCTGAAATATCCGCTTCTTCTCCTTCTCTCGGAAGACCCTCAGCTCCGCCAATGGGCTCTTCCCCATCCTCATCATTGCCCAAAACAATCCGCTCTAGATTAATCCCTTCTT
>CAWVWU010000311.1:0-2958 GCA_963933925.1 uncultured Puniceicoccaceae bacterium | reverse complement strand
TGGGCTCGACCCAGTATTTTTCGCTTATGCTCTGAAGAAATTCAATTTTCTCAGCGAGAGTGGCGATGGTATCGAGGCTTTCTTTTAAAATATTAGCGTCAGCACTGTCTTCAGCCATTGGGGCTGGGAGGGGGGCACGTTGCTTCTTTTCTTCTACTACGGGGGCTTTGGTTCTAACTGTCAGATCTTTGACAGTTTCGATGAGCATTCGGTAGTTAAAAGGTTTTGGGAAAATTCGATTGGCTCCGAGGTCGTTGAAGCGTTCTTGGGATTCGGGATTGAGATATCCGGTGAGAACGATGACGGGGACGTTTAAATTTTGCTTTCGGATGGCAGCAATCACTTCGAGTCCGTCCTTCTTGGGAAGGTGGTAGTCGAGGATGATGAGGTCGATATCGCTGCCTAGGCCTTTTTCGATACCGTCGGCACCGTTGTCGGCTTCGTCGATGTCGAATTCGTCTTTGAGCACCTCACGCATTACCATTCTGAGTGCGGGATCATCTTCAACTAGGAGTACGTTTTTCTTCATCTTAATTATTTCCCGATTCCTTACGGGTGATTCTGCAATGTTTTGAAGCTTGGTGAATTTGTTCGGCGGCTGGGATTTCCTTGCCAGAGAACAATACAGCGATGCTGCGACCTGATGTGTTTCGAATGGGATATTTCGTACCAGCCATCCATGTCTTTCCCCAGGCGAGCGAGACGAGCTCTAATACATCTGATTTGGGTTGAGAGCTCATCATGACTTCTAGATCGTCGGCAGCTCGTTGGAGGCTGGGTTCCAGCCAAAAAATAGGTGTGGGTTCTAGAACAGTTGGAGGTTCGAATGCTCCTGCACGTCGTTTTAGAAGTTTCCGTCCGAGGCGGTTCAGGTAGAAGACTTCTTCTCGATTGAAATAGATGAATAGAGACTCATCGATGGAATCAAGTTGTGAGAGGTCTGCTTTAAGGAGTTGGTCTAGACGCTCGAACTGTAGGTCGATTTGTGCAACTGCTTCTTGAACAGGGCTTTGGGTGTAACTTTGGAGTATGTTGTCGAAGTTAAGCATGGATGCTTTTGTCTCAAGGATTATTTCTCTCTTGATTATCGACAGTGCTCGACCTGCCCTTTAGCGAAAACTACTTTGTTTGGGCTGCATGGCATGAGGGACTAACGCTAGGCCTTAGAGGATTCCTCCTAGTCGATTAATTCAAGCTAGGTTCAAGTGCAATTCTCGCCTTTTCTAGGGCGTACTTGGTATCGATGATTGCGAGATTAAGTTGGTCTCCATCGATTTGGAAGCAGTCCGGATCCATTTCAAGTGCCCATGTGTCTCGGCCGTCGTTACACCCGATTACTGAGGCTGCCCAGTTGGATATTTGGAGGGCTCCTGTGAGTTCTTTGAACTCTGGTGCGTCTTTGGGAGAGTATTGGTAACGAATTGGAATGTAGACCTCTTTTGGAAAATTCCAGCTTTTGAGGATTTCGGATCCGGCAATTGCGTGGTCGAAGCCGAGGGTTTTGAATTCTGCTGTGGGAATGCTCATACGCTCGGTTTCAATGAGCTTGTAGACGTCGACATAACGTTCGCCACAACCGTGGTGTACGAGGAGTTTTCCGATGTCGTGAAGGAGTCCTAGTGTGTAGGGAAGACCTTCGAGGTCGCAGATGTCTCCGCAAATTTGCTCCATCATGAGGGCGACTGCTAGGCTATGTTCCCAGAGTCCTCCTTTTTTGATGTCCATGCTTGAGAGAGCTCCGTCGAGAAATTCTCCGCTGGTGACAAGGTTTACGATGCGGTAAACCTCTTTGATGCCGAGCATTGAGACGGCATCGTGGAGATCTGTTACTGGTGATGGCGGGGAGTAAGCTCCACTGTTGCAGAGCTTGAGTACACCGATCATTATCGCGGGATCGGTCGAAATGAGTTTTACGATTTCGGAGGCATCCGAATCGGGGTCTTGCATAATCTTTACCAGCTTGGGGAGTACTTCCGGAGCAGCAGGTAACGCTTTCGTATTTAGAATGAGTTCGTCTAGTGTCATGCGAGGCTGAAGCTTGAGGTTCCTACTGGGGTTTTTAGGGTGACTTCGCCTGTTCCAATATTGAGATGAACAGTACGATTATTGACGCCACCAATATCTGCTTTAACCACTTTTATGGAATAGGCATTTACGAATTGCTTTACGGCGGCGATGTTTCGTTCACCGATTTTGAACATATCTGAGCCACTGATTACTGAGGCTCCTCCAGCGACGAACGCTTTTAGTCGACCTCGTTGTGCTGAGAGGCCTTGAATATTGTTCATGAGAAGTGGAATCCCAGTGTCTGCGAACATCGCGGGTTGGCGTTTCGCTTTGTCTGGCGAGAGCTTCGAGTCAGGTAGCATCAAGTGGATGAGACCGCCGGCTTTCACCGTTGAATCGTAGACTATGATCCCGACGCAAGAACCAAGAGCAAAGGTGCTCAGCGTTACGTTCGGATTGTTGGAGACAGCTAGATCTCCGACTCCAACCACAACTTTTTGGCTGAAGAAAGTAGGTAGACTAGGTGCTCCGCTCATGAATTCTGGAAACGTTGGTGCGCATTAGAGTTAATGTCCTTCGGGTCAGCATCTTGTCATTCCTTGGTAGGGGAATTTTCAAGAATCGGTATTGCTGTCGGGGAGGGCTATGAAGAATTTAATTGGGACGAGACCGTGTCCGGAGATGGGATTTCTTTGGAGGGGTGGGGTGAGCTGCTGTGGGCAGCGATTTTAAAATTGAGAGAGTTCGCCAGAGAGCTCTGCCGAAACCACTTTTTCGATGTCTAGGAGAGTTTTTACGCTGTCCTTGACCTTGGCGATTCCGATACAGCATTCGCTGCTAAGGTGTGTGCCGAAGTCGGGAGAGGGTTCTACTTCCTCCGGGGTGATGTTGAGTACTTCTTCCACAGCATCGACTACGAGGCCGAGTAAGCTGTTGATGCCTTGTCCGCTG
>CAWVWU010000310.1:0-2969 GCA_963933925.1 uncultured Puniceicoccaceae bacterium | reverse complement strand
TATTTTATAATGACCTGCGGCTTGTCCTTCTTAGAAACGACGGCCAATCCTTACGTTCTTTCAATGGGGTCAGCAGCCACCGCTACTCGACGACTGAATTTCGCGCAGGCCTTCAACCCAATGGGTTCGATTACCGGCATGTTCATCGCAAAAGAGATCATTTTGGCTCGACTCAACTCAACTTCTGAAGCCGAACGACGTATACTCGTCGAAACGGATAAAGATGCGTTTGATGCGATTGCAAAGAGTGATCTCGATGTGATTGTTGGCCCATACCTAATACTGGGTATCGTTGTCTCGGTTGTTTTTGTTATTTTTGCCTTTACCAAATTTCCTCACACGACATCAGGCGAAAGCAAGAACATGGACCTAGGTCCGACTCTAAGACGTCTCTTAAAGCGTCCCATCTACCTTTGGGGCGTCGTGGCCCAGGCCTTCTACGTCGGTGCTCAAATCATGTGCTGGACCTTCATCATTCAGTATGCCGGAGAGACAATGGGTATGGCCAAGGCAGATGCTCAAGGATACAACATTATTGCGATGGCGATCTTCGTATCCAGCCGTTTTATATGTACCTTTGTTCTCAAGTATTTCCGCCCAGGCCAGCTCCTTTGCGGCTTAGCGATTGGCGGGGTGCTTTTGACCTTAGGGGCTATATTCCTTCCTGGAATGGTGGGCTTGTGGAGTTTGGTTGGTATATCAGCCTGTATGTCTCTGATGTTCCCAACGATCTACGGATTAGCGCTTGATGGCTTAGGAGACGATGCGAAACTGGCTTCCGCTGGCTTGATTCTAGCCATCGGTGGCGGGTGTCTCATGCCACCTTTACAGGCAACGATCATCGACCAAGAAACATTCTTAGGCCTTTCCGGTGCTCGTGCATCATTCTTCTTACCAGCCATATGCTTTGTCGTTATCGCAATCTACGGCTTTGCATCAAACCGAATGCATCGTAACGGAGAAACGAGCTAGGAGACGATCCACGAAAAAAGTCTACTAACACTTAATTTGTTATTTTAATAATCCCTATCGCCATCCATTCTTCAGCCAGATGGATGTGCGATAGGGATTTTTTTTTTGCACAAATCACTCAGAACAAAGAACTCACACACCACACACGAATATGTTAATTGGAATCTCACCTCTACTCAGTCCGGAACTTCTCAACGCAATCTACCGCATGGGACACGGAGACGAAATCGTTCTCGCCGATGCCCACTTCCCCGGAGAATCCTTTAATAACAACGTTCTGAGAGCCGACGGCCTAAAGATAGCTCCTTTACTCGAAGCGATCATGCCTCTCTTCGTTCTCGATCAATACTCACCACAACCCCTTGGCATGATGGCAGCCGTCCCCGGCGACTCCCTCGACCCAACCGTCGAAGAAGGTTACCTCAAAGCCATCCGAAACACGTGGACTGACGCAGTCGCTCCAGAACGCATAGAACGCTTCGCATTCTACGAACGTGCTAAGAGTGCCTACGCCGTCGTCATGACAGGCGAAACCGCCAAATACGGAAATATTATCCTCAAAAAAGGCGTCACCCCGATCGGCTAATAGACCGTATCCACACAACCAGTCCTAAAACCTCAAAGAACGCAGCATTCTCCGCTTGCGTTCTTTTTCATAAACACGCCTATTACCCAATCTAATCCACCCCATCACCCATTCAACCGACACGGGATTTAATGCAATCCGATCAACACAACAAAAACGATCAGAAAACTTCCATGTAATTCACCTCACCCGCCCCTCCCACATTTTCATCCCAATCAAAGAGGCATTAACCACTGACAACGCACAGGCCGAAAACGAGTCAAGGAACTTCATTTTTTCCAAGTCTCCATTCGCCTAATTCGCCCGATTCGTGGTCAATAAAACACCCCAAAAAGTCTTTCGCGACCTTTGCGTCCTTAGCGTTTAAAACAAAAAATCAACCGCCCCGCTAGCGATACAACTTACCTGCCGAAAAACTCGTTTCCAAAATCTTCAATTTTCAATCTCAAATCTTTAATTTCCGAAGGACATGACAACAACCGATCACCGCTCCTACCTCAGATCCAACCTCAAGATAATCATCTGCCTGCTCATCATCTGGGCCAGTGTTAGTTTTGGATGCGGGATCCTCCTCCGCGATTGGCTCGACGCCAACGCCCCACAGATCGGCAATGCCCCCTTCGGGTTCTGGATGTCACAACAAGGCTCTATCATCACTTTCGTCCTCCTACTTATCGCATACGCAGGGCTCATGAATCGCCTCGACGCGAAACACAATTACACCGAAGAAAAGTAATTTCCGCCAAGACACGCCATGAGTCAAAACACTCTAAATTTCATTTTCATCGGTATTACTTTCGCGGTCTATGTAGCGATCGCCATAAAATCCCGAGCATCCTCAACTAAAGAATACTACACCGCCGGCGGCGGTGTTTCACCATTCGCCAACGGCATGGCCACGGCAGCGGACTGGATGTCTGCCGCCACCTTTATTTCCATGGCCGGTACTGTAGCCATCAGCGGTTACGATGCAGCTCGCTTCCTCATGGGCTGGACCGGGGGCTTCGTCCTCCTCACCGTCCTTATGGTACCCTACCTTCGCAAATTCGGAAAAGCAACCGTACCAGATTTCATTGGAGATCGCTACTACTCCAAAGTCGCGAGAGGCGTAGCCGTAGTCTGTGCAATTTTCATCTGCATGACCTATATAATGGGACAAATGCGGGGAGTCGGCGTGGTGTTTTCACAACTATTCGGAATAGGCATCCCCGCTGGAGTTCTCATCGGTTCATCAATCGTATTCTTCTACGCTGGTCTCGGCGGCATGAAAGGCATCACCTACACCCAAGTCGCACAGTACTGCGTAATGGCGTTTTCATACACAATACCCGCCATCTTCATCTCAATCGCCCTCACCAACAATTTCATCCCCCAGCTCGGACTTATCGGTGACTTTACAGCAGATGGCTCA
>CAWVWU010000309.1:0-2971 GCA_963933925.1 uncultured Puniceicoccaceae bacterium | reverse complement strand
GGGGATTTGGGAATGAGGGGTCGATGGACACTCTTCCCAGCGAAGATCGAGTGAATGAGCTCTTAGATGAGATTGGCGTTCGCTTCCTAGAAATTTCCGATGAGGGCTTGCTTTCGAAAATACACCCAGGATTAAAGATAAATCTAAACGCAATTGCGAAAGGTTATGCAGTTGATGCGGTTTCCGATTTATTGGCCAGTAAAGGCTATGTTGATACGTTTGTTGAAATAGGAGGAGAAGTGCTGGCTCGAGGAAAGGCAAATGAAGATCGTCCTTGGCGGGTAGGCGTTGAAACACCGGATGCCAATAATAAAAAACGAGAAAGCGTTGAGGCGGTAGTAGACTTGACGGGGAGGGCAATGGCGACATCGGGAAACTATCGTAATTTCATTCTCGATGACGATGGCGATGTCTTGTCGCATATTTTAGACCCTAGAAATGGGCATCCAGTGACGCATCGTCTGGTGAGTGTTTCAGTGTTGGCGGACAGCTGCATGTTAGCAGATGGCGTGGCGACCGCTTTGTTTGTTATGGGAGTCGAGGAAGGAATGGCATGGATTGAGGCAAACGAGGGGATTGAGGCTCTATTTATAGAATCTATTGACGAGCATGAGTTTCGTCAGTTGGCGAGTTCAGGTTTTTTAACTAACTAATAATGAGTCTTTGAGATGATGTTTTTGATGGTGGAGTGAGACTTTTCCTCCTTTACTCTGGGTTTGTTATTTTAATCTGAATTGTACCATGTCCTATCCGATAGCAGTGAGCGCTTGCTCGATCTATTTTCTTCCCGTTCAAACGCGTACACCTTATAAGTTTGGATCCCAAATATTGGATTCGGTCACCTGCGTTCGAGTTTGTATCGAAATCAAAGATTCGGATGGTAAGACGGCTGTGGGCTGGGGTGAGACTCCTCTGAGTGCTCAATGGGCGTGGCCGAGCAGTGCGGGGATAGATGTTCGTATCGAAGCGATGAAGCTGTTCTGCAAGGAACTGGGACAGGCATTGGTTAAATTTGGTGAACGTGGGCATCCGATCGAACTGGGGCATGCTTTCCAGGAGAACGTCTTTCATGACCTGAGGCATTCTGCTGAATTGGGAGTAGAAGGTGGAATTCCGTATTTGGCGGGATTGGTGTGTTTGTCTGCATTTGATATTGCGACGCATGATGCGTATGGAAACTTGCTGGGACTTCCGGTTTATAAGACCTACGGTCCGGAGTATCTTGCTAGAGATCTTGCTGCTTATTTGGAGCCTGCCGAAGGAAGTGCAGTGAGTTTTGAGGGTAAGTATCCTTGCGACTATTTGAACGAAGAGACACTTGTGAGTGTGCCTGCGTGGCATTCTGTCGGTGCGGGCGATCCGCTTAACGACACTGAATTGACGGGCGAAGAGCCCGACGATGCCTATCCAAAGACTCTAGAAGGCTGGATACAGCGGGATCGATTAAATTGTCTGAAGATTAAGTTATCTGGTGCGGATTATGAGCATGACTATCGCCGCATCGTTGCGATTGGGGAAATCGCGGAACGCTACAACTGTGATTGGTTGTGTGCGGACTTTAATTGTACGGTGAGCGAGCCCGCTTTCATTACAGGGATTTTGGAGCGATTAATTGTTGAGTCGCCGGCAACGTTTCATCGGATTTTGTATGTCGAACAGCCTTTTCCTTACGACATGGAAGTCTCACCACGGGATGTGCGTGCCGTGTCTGCGTTGAAGCCGCTGTTTATGGATGAGAGTGCTCATGACTGGAAGCTCGTGCGTGAGGGGAGAAGTCGTGGTTGGACGGGTGTGGCTCTTAAGACATGTAAGACGCAGACCAATGCCATATTGATGCAGGCTTGGGCGAAAGCTCATGGGATGCCAATCATGGTTCAAGACCTTACAAACCCTATGTTGGCCCAGATCCCACATCTGTTGTTAGCGGCGAATTCTGGTTCATTAATGGGGCTTGAGACCAATGCTATGCAGTTTTATCCAGATGCCTCTCTTCCTGAAGCCGCAGTGCATCCTCGAATTTACAGTCGCGATGGGGGGACTTTGGAAACGTCGAGCCTCGGGAAAAGTGGTTTTGGTTATCGGGTAGAGGAAATTGAACGTGTATTACCGTCTGCCGCGTATCAGTTCTAGAGAGGTTTCTTATGGTGTTGATATACGAAGATCTTTTGGGGCATTCACGAACACGCCCTTGTAAATAGCTCCATTTCACCTGAACCTATTACGAAGCTATGAACGTTTTTACATCGTTGATTCTTTTCCTGCTGGCTACCTCTTTGGTAGGCAAAGAAATTCCCTACGGGAAAGCGGAGGACGTAGGAATGTCCTCTGCCAAGCTTCGTGAGATCGAAGCCGCGGTCGGTTACCATCTGGATCAGAATCATTTGGCAGGTGGTATTACGATGGTTCTTCGAAAAGGACAGATCGTGCACTTGGAGGCTCATGGATATCGGGATCTGGAAAAACGCATTTCCATGTCAGAAGATACCATTTTTCGCATCTATTCCATGACCAAGCCCGTTTTGTCGGTAGGAGTCATGATGCTAGTAGAGGAAGGAAAAGTGGAGCTGGATCAACCAATCACAGATTTCCTGCCGGAACTTAAGGATTTAAAAGTTTATAGTGAAGAGGGTTACACGTCTCCAAAGCGTTACCCGACAATAAGAGATTTGCTCCGCCATACAGCCGGATTTACCTATGGACTATTTGGTAATAGTCCGGTCGACAAAGCCTATAGAAAAGCAAAACTGTTGTCCTCATCAGATGATTCCACAACTTTTATCAATAAACTCAGTAAGTTGCCCTTACTCTATCAACCAGGTGAAGATTGGGAATACAGTGTGGGCGATGACATTCTAGGAGTCATCATAGAACGTATTAGTGGAACGTCGCTCGCTCGGTTTCTGCAGGAGAGAATCTTTGAACAATAAAGGGCGCTTCTCAGCTTGCTGAGCATTCGCCCATGGTTGAACAA
>CAWVWU010000308.1:0-2980 GCA_963933925.1 uncultured Puniceicoccaceae bacterium | reverse complement strand
CATCATCAACCCTTTCGCAGCCCAATAAGTTGACCCCGGGCACGTATAAGGCTCCGCAACGCCCTGATACTCGTCAGTCCATCCGACTGACAACAAACCTTGCTCTTGGGTGATCGGCTGTTTTGCAAAGAACTCTAAACTACTACGGCATATACGTCTCATCTCCCCGTATGGAATCGCCTCCAACCCCACCTGAGGAGCAAGACCGAAGACGCCTAAACTATTGAAGCGATAAGTGATCGAACGCCCGTAAGGGACATGCTCACCCGAAGCACTAAAGAAGTGCGAATAGTCCGGAATAAATTCCTCCGTCCACACTCTCCAACGCTCCGCTCGTTCAGGATTAGTGTGCCCAAATTTCCAAGACCACCACAAGCCGTATGTATGAAAAGCATAAGCATTATAGTGATCATAACTCTCGTTAGTACCGTCCTTAAACCAACCCCCATCGACGTGCATCCCCTCCAAGAGCTGAAACATAAAATCAACCGCTTCTTGATCGCCTGGTTCTTCATATCCTACAGAACGCAAAAACTCGATAGTCAGTACCGCAAAATAGAGATGGTTATTCCAATACCGAGCATTACCACGAATTTCACCCAACCATTCCGCGACCTGATCCTTTTCTTCAGTGGAGAGAGGATCCCAAACGCTCTCCCTAGCGAGCGTTAGCGACATCGTAAGAATCGACATTTCAACACCGTGTTGGTGGTAATTCACCAAATGCCCCCAATAAGCGGGATGCTCCGGATTCGTACCATTTAGCATCGCTTTACGAAACCAGGCCGAAACCTCTTCTCTGGTAAAATCATGCACCCGTTCCGATTCCGGAAGCGGAGACATCTGCAACCACAACGCAAGCAACAAGCTCGGACGGGTGAACGCCTCTAATTCATCCGCAATCACGCCATGATCGCTCGGCTGTCCAAGAATTTCAAAATTCGAACGCTCATCATCCATGAGTGGAACCAACGGAGCGACGTATTCCTCCGCCATCAGGCCAAAATCAATATACGCCTTGGGTAAACTCTCTGTACCCGCTTGGGACACAGGCAGAGCAGCAATAAGAAACAGGGTAGCAAAAAAGAACGAGTATCGCTTCATAGAGAAGTATCATTGTCACTCATTAAGTAAGCTCAACCCCCAATACCACATTCCATTCTACAAACGAGGTCCAAACCCCAAAACTGTGAGATCCCATTCAAAACCCGATTACTGTATATCCATAAATGAGCCCAAAGAGGCTTCCCCCAAAGCTCAACCCCCACCTTCTAAATTGCAATGCAGCTCGCAATTCCAGAATCTCCTGCTAACAACGCCCAAAAACAAACCATATGAAGAAGACATTCACACTCACGAACCCCAAGGTTCAATACGCACGACAGATCGAATCCGCAAAGAACGACCTACGCAAATACCTCAAACGCGAACGTCGCAAAAAACTCCCCGAAGACGTCGATTACTGGGACTTCGACTGCAAATACGGCGAGACAGCAGAATCAGCCGCCACCGTACACGTCGCCGAAATCGTAAAATCCGTCGATAAAGCAGAGAGCAAAGAGCTCACCTCATTCTACATCGAAATCCTCGCCAAACCCGGAATCCGCAACAAAAAACAAGTCGAAGAGACTCCCTCCGAAGAAACCCCAACAATTGAAGAAAAATAGGGAGCACCCCTTCGCGACAGACAAGATACCCGTCCTCATCGACAACACTTAGGGCGTGTTTTGAAAAATCAATAAGCTGATTCGAAGGAAAACCGAGTCAGCCCCCCTCCCCCCCCCAAAAAAATAGATCGCCCATAGCGAAACGAGGGAAGTAAGAAGAGAAATGGGGTCAGCTTCCATGCGACCCTAAACCCACCCTGCTATAATTTCTCAAACTCCGCGATAATCGTCGTCGACTCCACAGCCGCACCGAAGTGCTCATTTTTGACCAACAGGTAATCCGCATCGTTAAAAAACGATTCCTCGGAAACCGTATCCGGAAAGCAGATCACAAAGACCCGATTAATCACCGCGCTCGTTTCAGACTTCAACGTCTTTGAAACGACAAAATCGTACCGAAATCCCCCTCCATGTCCTATCAAAATCGGGAGCATCTTTTCCCGATAGGCAAGATACTCATCCTCATCGACAACATTTAGTCCTACCAGCAATTCCTTCATAATTGATCCAATCCAATTCGCCCACCTCAACGTGTGACTCCAACCGCGTTCCCGACTTCAATCAAGAAACCATTCACAGGCCCCACCGGGAGCATATTCAAACAAGCCCAAGAACAGTACCATTGCCGCGAGGCCGACAACACCTTTCGTCCCCCACCCCAAGCGGCCTTTAGTTCGTGGAAGAATCGAAATCACCAAAACAGTCACCATCCCGAGAATCCACAGCCCGAAAAAGCAGACAGAACACCAAGACGCCACATGGTAGAACGATGAGGCGAATCCACCTATATACTTTGGATCATCCATCATAGGCTGCGGCGGACGATCAAGTTGTCCATACGCGATGAACCACGAAGAGTATATCGCGATAACGATGAGCAAGATACTTCCCAATGGGAGCCATCCCACAATCGAATAGAGCTTGGAAATCTTGGGTTTCATTTTTTTATCAGAAGACTAACTTACGCTGCGTCACTTACGTTTAGAACAAGCAAAACACTGATTCCAAAACACCATAAAGAAAGCAGGAGTTCAATCTAACGTCCAAAGATACCTTTTTCAGAGGGAGTTTCTTCACGTCGTTTGACCATCACAGAAGTGAATGATTCGTTGGAAGGTCATATTTGTTTTATATAGCCTCAAAGAGGATACGCGGAGACTGTCGCCGTTTTATCAACGCTAAGGTGAGGGATGAGTGACAGCCAAGAAGGCTTCCATTGTCGAAGTCGGCGGCACTGTCACTCGTTCCCCTCCACCGTCTGGTTGAACGAAGCCGCTTCGCGGCATTTGGGGTAAGCTTTCATTTAAATTTGA
>CAWVWU010000307.1:0-3028 GCA_963933925.1 uncultured Puniceicoccaceae bacterium | reverse complement strand
TTATGATCAGCTCCATCGGAGCCACCCCAGACAGCCAACACCCCACGCTCGCTCACTACCACCACGCCAAAGCCCACGCCGACAACTTCCTCAAAAGCCGCGACATCGACTGGACCATCATCAAACCCGGACGACTCATCGATACCCTCGGCACCGGAACCACCACCCTTTCCACCACAATCGGCACCTACGGCGAGACCTCCCTCGACAACACAACCGCCATCATCGCCGCCTGTATCGACACCCCCTCAACAATCCACCAAGAATTCCAAGCTCTAGAAGGCCCAATTTCGATAATCAGAGCCCTTAAAGGGCTCTAGAAATAGAGCAAAAAGTAGGGGCAAAAATAATTTCGAAGATTTGAGACACCACAAGATCTCAAACTCCACACCTCACGCACTACGTACCTCATCCTAAACGAGATTTAAACAATCGTTCCCCACAATGAATACTTACTTGATTTCCATATCGAAAGCTCGATAAACACCTATACTCAATTACACTCTTACATATGGAAACCTCCTCCCCAAACAAATCTAATAGTCCGAAATCGCCCCGCTTATTCATGCATTTTTCAATACTTAAAATATTGGTCGCATTCATCTTCTGGCAATCAAGCTCTATAGCATTCTCAGCAGAATGGCTCCCAATATCCGAGGAAGACCGCTTAGCAACATACTGTCCAAGCGATCCAGAGGCAGGATCCGAGTACCTATACGCCCTATACGAATACGATGACGAATCCTACGAACACAGCTATAGAAAATTCTACTTCAAAAAAAAGATCTACAACGAACGTGCCGTCAAGGAACTCGAAAGAATTCACATTTTTTACCATTCCTCATCCTCATCCCTAAAGAGCATCACAGCACGAGTAATAAAACCAGATGGTAGTATCATAAAGCTGGATTCAGATGATATCTATACCCAAGTTGTGCAAGAAGACAATGACTCCACTTTCAAAAAGCAATCGTTTGTTCCCCCTCACCTAGAAGTAGGTGACATTTTCGAATTTCAATACCTCATAAAACTCAATCCAGGATACTATGCTCCAAGCGTATATATTGACCTGCAACAAGAAGAGCCCATTCGTAAAGTAGATGTTCGCATCCGACCAACCAAGGACACCCAGTTCACGAGTAGATACAAATGGACATCCTACCGCACCAATGGAAAGAATCTCAAAAAAACTGCAGGCGGTTTTTTTGTAATGCAACTCGAGAACCTACCAGCTTACCCCTACGAGCCCCTTCAAATACGCGGTCGAAACGAAAAAAGCTGGAGCGTATTCTATCACTCGCAAAGCGATTTAACTGGAAAGCGATTCTGGAAAAACATCGCAAATAAGCTCCTAACAAAGACAAAAAGCATAGCCTCCCCCAACGCTGCGATCAAAACCAAAGCCGAGGAACTGACTACAGGCAAACAAGGCGAGGAAAAGCTTAACGCTCTTTACGATTTTTGCCGAACAGAAATAATTAACTCGAGACGTGGGGACCCTGATGCAATCACCCCCGAAGAGCGAAAGAAACTTAAGAATGACATCTCCGCTGCTAGAACACTAAAAATGGGCTTCGGGCGCCCTAAGGACATCGATGTGCTTTTCTGTTCCCTCGCACGAGCTGCCGGATTCGATGCACGACTGGCTCGAGTCGAAGACAAAGAAAAGGGCCCATTTCTATATTCCCTAGAGTCGCCCCAAATAGTACTCTCAAAAATCGTGGTCGCCATACTACAAGAAGACACTTGGAGCTATTACGCCCCAGGTGACCGTTACTTCAATTTCGGCCAACTTCCCTGGCAACACCAAGGAGCAGCAATTCTTCATGGAGATAATAAGTCAGCAAATCTGGTCTACACTCCTTTCACCAAAACAGACGCCAATACGACAAGAACGGATGCCGATCTCACATTAGATACAGAGGGAAATCTCACCGGACACATAACTCAGGTGATCTCAGGACAACGGGGTTCAGACCGAAAAAACAAACTGGATGGGATGAGTGAGGAAAGCCGCATCGATTCACAAAGAGATCTCATAGAAGAAAAATGGCCCAACGCAAATGCGTCCAAGATAGTAATAAAGAACGCTTCAAATCCCCTCGCCCCGCTCACCATCGAGTGGGAAATCGAAATTCCACAGTACGCCGGGAAAGCAGGTGAAAGACTATTCATCACCCCTGCTGTGATTCAAAAAAACGATAAGCCTAGATTTACCGACAACATCCGCAAAACAAGTGTATTCTTTCGATTCGAAGAAACTGAAATCGATAATATCACGATCAAACTCCCAGAGAATTATCAACTCGAAGAACCTAGTGCACCTAAGCCTTTCGACGTCCCAAACATCATTGGATATCAGGTAAAACTCAGCTATCAAAAATCAACTCACGAAATTACATACAGTCGAGAGAAGAAACAAATCGCGAAAAAAACACCCGCAGAACACTACAAAATGGTCAAAGCACTCTTCGACCAAATCCACAAGCAAGACCAGCATACGCTCACTATAAAAGAAGTAAAACAAGAGGACGACAAAAACACGATTTCAACCAACTCCTAGCTCATAATACTTCGCCATTCCTTGTTTCTAATTGTTTTTTTGCAATTTTAACAGCAGAGTTTTCTTCAGTCTCGTCCTCCAAGAAAGAGCTCCCTTCATGGTTAAACAAGGCTCTTGACCTTCCTGAAGAGTCGGCATCAATTCGTTTGCTGTCCTCGTTAATGCGTCTGACAACGAGTTAGTCACTTCTGAATACCCTACACTGTACAAATTTGACCATTGCATCGCTGCGGTTCAATTCGACAGTACGATCGACTCCGCTACGGTTATTGAACACGAGACGCTTGCCCGACTCCTTTTCATCGACGCAGCCACTTGATTTTCACTCAGAAGACGAATAGAACTTCTTATACAACTCATTCTCATGAGTAATCAGTTTGCGGGCCAAAACATTGTTTGTTTACTTTCTAAACTATATTGATTAATCACAGCCCTAACATTTGCCATCAACCTCTTTTTGAAAAT
>CAWVWU010000306.1:0-3047 GCA_963933925.1 uncultured Puniceicoccaceae bacterium | reverse complement strand
TCAATGGAAGAAGTCAAACCAATCCTAGGGGGCAGATTTAGTAACGCTTACAAAAGAAATTAACATTCCTGAAAACGTTACCAAAATTGGTCAAAGTGCATTCTCGAACTGCAGAAACCTAGCAAACATATCAATACCTGACAGCGTTTCTGATCTTGGTCCAGGTGCATTTGACTACTGTTTAAGCCTGAGAGAATTAGACCTTCCAGAAGACCTTACTATAATCAATTACAGTGCCTTTAGCCGCTGCAGTAACCTCCTTAAAGTAGCGATTCCCAGAAACGTCACAGTAATCGAAAAGGATGCCTTTGAATCATGCTCGAGCCTAGTCGAGATTACAGTAAGCGAAGATAACCCCAATTTCCGAAGTGCAGAGGGCGTTCTACTTAGCAAAGAACTCACTACTCTCCTTTTATTTCCCCAAGGAAAAGGAGGGCACTACGAAATGCCAACTGGAGTAACGACAATAGCTGAAAATGCGTTTTCCTACAATGAATTCCTCACGAGCATTTCCATACCCGACACTGTTATCAATATTGGCCAAGAAGCCTTCTCAAATTGCAATAAACTCTACCGCATCACGATCCCAAGCAGCGTTACAAATATTGAAAGTAGTGCATTCGCTCACTGTAAGAATCTGACTTCAATCACAGTCGCCCCTTCAAACCCGAACTACACGGACCAAGAGGGCGTAGTATTCAACAAAGATCTCAGTACCCTTCTCTGTTTTCCCGCCGCCAAATCTGGAGACTACACAATCCCCAACAGCGTCACCTCAATCACCGAAGGAGCCTTTGAATCTAGCCTCAATCTCAAAAGGTTAACGATTGGAAATGGAATTACTTCTATCAGCGACTTCGCATTCATGCGTTGCTCCAAGCTGTCCCGGGTTACCATTGGCAACAAGGTAGAAATCATAGGGAGCTACGCATTTTTCGATTGCCGTAAACTGGCGAGTATTTCGATGCCTGATAGCATTACCCACATAGGTGATAATGCATTCAATTTCTGCACAAGTCTCGAAGACATATCCATTCCAAGCAAAGTAACACAAATTAGAGAAAGTACATTTCGTTCCTGCATCAATCTCAGAGAGGTAACGATCCCCAATGGCGTAACGAGAATTGGCTACAATGCCTTCGATGACTGCAGAAGCCTTAAACGCCTATATATTCCCAATAGCGTGACCAGTTTAGAAGACTTTGCATTCACTCGCTCTGGGTTAATCGAGATAACGATTCCTCCTCAAACAACAAGCATTGGATTTAGTGCCTTCGCCCGATGTGAAAGCCTTTCGAGAGTTATAATTAATGAAGGAGTAGTTGAAATTGGGTCCGACGCCTTTCTCCGTTGTTCAAACCTCCGGCAAATAACCATCCCTGACAGTGTTACCGAAATTGGGGGCGATGTATTCTCCGCCTGCAAAAATTTACAATATGTAACTCTCGGGAAAGGCATAACCACTGTCTCATACGGTATGTTTTCTTTCTGTACGAGTCTTTCAAAGATCACCGTCCCTGATAACATTAGGGTTATTGAAGGTGACGCATTCACCTATTGTACAAATCTCACAAACGTACACCTTTCCAACGGTCTTATTCAAATCTCCAGTCGAGCATTCTCAGGCTGTTCGAATCTAACAAACTTGACGCTTCCAAGCACACTACAAGCGATTGGATACGAAGCCTTTTCCGGTTGCCGCAATCTCAAAAGCATAAGTATACCCGATGGATTAATGGAAATCGGAGACAGGGCTTTTGGCTTCTGCCGCGAACTCACCGAAGTCAGCATACCAGAAAGCACAGCACGAATCGGCTACGGTGCATTTGATTATAGCCAAAAGCTTACAGCTATTACCGTTGCACCTACCAACCAAAATTACAGCAGTTTAGACGGCGTATTATTCAACAAGGAGCGAACAACACTCCTCAACTATCCCAACGGAAAAAGTGGCGAATACATCATACCCCAAAGTGTGGAATCAATTGAACAAGGGGCATTCGCCGATTGTGACAACTTAACCAAGATCCACCTCCCAGAAGGTCTAACTGAAATTGGATATTCCGCATTTAGCTCCTGTGGGAATCTTAACGATATAACCCTACCCGCTAGTCTAATAAGCATCGGCAACCGAGCGTTCTCTTACTGCGGTAATCTTACCAATATCTCAATTTCAGCCAACGTCGTAGAGATTCAGGACCAAGCGTTCAATGCCTGCTCCAAACTGTCAAACATCACTGTTCATCCTGCCAATCCGAATTACAGCAGCAACAAGGGTGTTCTCTTTAACAAGGACCTTTCAGTATTAATCGCGTTCCCCTCCGGCAAAGAGGGACATTACACGACACCTAACGGCACTATAAAAATAGCAGCCAACTCATTCTCGTCATCCATCTCCCTAACAAGTGTATCCCTCAACCATGGGATATCTAGAATTGAACCAGGGACCTTCGCGTACTGTACCAATTTGGAAACGATAGTGATCCCAGAAAGCGTCACCAGTATCGGCTATAGAGCATTCGAAAACTGCCCAAACTTATCCAATCTCATACTCCCTAAAAACCTCACAAGCATTGAAAACGATGCACTCAACTACTGTGACAATTTAACAAGTATCACCCTCCCTCAAGGCCTCACTCATATAGGAGACCGAGTATTTGATTTCTGCAACCAACTCGAGAATATCTATGTCAGTCAGAATAATTCGATATTTAGCAGCCTAGACGGAGTCCTATTCAACAAACAAGCGACCAAGCTAGTCTACTATCCTGCCATCCGAGAAGGTCCCTATACCATTCCTGAAGGTGTCAGTTCAATTGGAAGGGGTGCATTCTCCGAGTGCAACGAACTCACTGAAGTACATTTTGGAACTAGCGTAACTTCAATCGAAGAGTGGGCCTTTATTTCATGTATCAACCTCAAAAAATTGTATTTCTACGGCAATAAGCCCAAAACTAGCTACGGGGAGATTTCAGACGATCCCCAAGGAGCCAGGAAGAGTCCCATAAGTTGTTAAAATAAAAAGGTGGTTTCCCGCTTCTGCAGCG
>CAWVWU010000305.1:0-3078 GCA_963933925.1 uncultured Puniceicoccaceae bacterium | reverse complement strand
CATTCGTTATCCCGCCTTGAACACCGCCCGAACGATTCGTCGTCGTACGCACTACCTTTACCTCCGAACTTTCATACAACGAAAGCTCTTCATTATAGATATTACGCTGCGTCTCACTGGGTGCATGATAATACGTATTATCCGCCGCGAAGGGCATACCTTTTGTCAACAAATCATAAGCTACCGAAACGTACTTAAACCCCACCGGATCAGTTGGCCAAAACTCCATCGTATAAATGCCCTGCTCACCAGACTCCCCAACAAAATGATCATGGGCCACTAGACTTCCCGCTATAAAATGCTTATTTCCCGTAAAATAGGTCTGAGAATTAAAAGCCGCCAAACTCAAGCTCACTCCCAAACTATCTCGGGCAAAATAGTAATGAAACTCAACATTCCCAGTATTAAGAAAATACAAACGCGGAGAATCCGTATCAACATTCTCAATTAAAAACTTAACCTCGCGAGCCTGCACCGCCCCCGGAAAATCACTACGCTCTGCAAAAAACTCAAATGCCGGACGATCGACAATAAAACGAGTCCCCTCATCCTGAGGTACATCCATCGAAAATTTCCCAATTCGATAAAACGCCGGTTCAGTCCCAAACGCAGTCACCTCAAACTGACCGCCCCCATTCCCAGAACCCCCAACCTGAACCTCAAGCGGCACCTTCACTCCCTCATCCAGACGACACTCCTCCAAAGTATAAAAGAACCCCTCCAAATTATCATGCCCCAAAGTCGCCTCCTCAGCATCAATAACCACCTCCAGAGCCTCACCTGCCAAAGCCACCCCAGACAAGCTAAAGCCTACTATCCAAAAAGAAAAAAGTCTAACAATGCTCCCAAACATAATACTTTCCCCAAACTAGGGGGCATAACACTCTTTACGCGAGCCCAACTCACTCCGGTTTCACCCACTCACAAAAAGAACGATCCAAATCGATATTTGATTCAAGACTTCCCTCATTTCACCAATCAAAATAGGTCAGACAGTTCCGCCCCCCCCTTCATCGATCAGCTTTCCATTCCCCCCTCTGAAGATCCCAGCAGTCGTATCGTCACTTCCCTCCTCAAGTGTCGCCTGTACATTTCTCGATAGGAACCAACCAACCAACCAACCAACCAACTAGGATTCGTTCTATTCGTAACATTCGTGGTCAAATAAGAACAACCCTACCGAGCAGCGCGACACCTCAACGCAACGTAGTAAGTACCGAACGTACCGAGTGCCGCTTGCGGAACGACATGACCACAAGAGCCCAGTGACACATTCATAACATCAAAATTCGCGTCCATTGCTTCGCCACCTCCGCCAAACCTCCGTCGCGGTAAAAAATACAACCACACACAACTAATAACCAAACCCGTCTGCTTTATCCACACCACTAGCTCCAGTAGAGGTTCGCATCTATTCGCATTCATTAGCGGTTAAAATCACTTCACTTATCATAGTTCTCAACTCACCAATCATCTGTGCATGTCCGGGTAAATGGCTTCGCCACTTCATCCCTCGGAAGTGGTTCCAAACAAACACCACCCAATCCTCATCTCCCATCTGTGCTAATCTGAGTAATCTGTGGGCCAAAAACACTTCAAACCTTGCCCTTCCCGCCATCCCTCTCCAATTCATAAAAACACATGAGCTTCGATCTATCACCCATCTACCAGCATTTCCCCGAACTAACCGAGGAACAACGCACCCAATTCGAAACCTTCGCCACCGGCATTGCCGAGTGGAATGAGAAGATCAATCTCATCTCCCGCACAGATATCGAGAACCTGCCCATCAAGCACATCCTCCACTCCCTCGCCATCGCCAAGACAATGCCCTTCGTTGACGGCACCCACGTCCTCGACGTCGGCACCGGCGGAGGACTCCCCGGAATCCCCCTCGCCATCCTCTTCCCCAACTGCCGCTTCCACATGGTCGACGCCATCGGAAAGAAGATCATGGTTGTCAACGACCTCATCGAGCAGATTGGCCTCAAAAACGCCACCGCCGCCCACGAACGTGCCGACAAGGTCAAAAATCAGTATGATTTCATCGTAGCCCGTGCCGTCACCCAACTCCCCAAATTCATGAACTGGATCCGCAATAAAATAAAGCGCTCCAGCAACAACGCCCTCGCCAACGGCGTCCTCTACCTCAAAGGCGGCGACCTCTCAGAAGAGTTCTACAGCGTAAAGGAAAAGAACGAGATCACCACCTACGCGCTAGAAGACTATTTCGACTACCCGGAATTCGAACTCAAGTTCGTCATCCACGTCCCCGTAAAACGCAAGGCCGCCCCCGTCCCCACTCCCGTTTCTAAGGAGCTCGACGAGGAAGAGGACGAAGACCTCGACGCCTGGGGCAACCCAAAACGCAAAAACAAGCGGTAAGATCAAGAATACATCCCCTAGGAGCCCACAAATTCTTAGTTCCTTTGGACCTTGGGGACATCCAAATTCACCTTATAGAATGCACTGCTTATAGCTGGTAGCTCTATTGTGTAAACATCCCATCCTTCTAACACCGAAATGTTGGGGGTTCGGTACCAGCGACTCAAATCACTAGAAAACAACAAGCCGGGTTGCTCACCCCCATAATTCGGTACAACAAGCGAAGCACTCCCGTTAGAATAAGCAATCTCCGGAACAACCCCGGAACTTTTATCAGCTGGATTGGAATTCAACAATAGTTCGACCAAATTCGGAATATCATCTTCGTCCGAATCCAATTGAGCAAACGAGTCGCCCATTTCTTCGATTTCACTATCGCTAAAATATTGGTTCAACCATTCGAGAACATCTGCACGATCATACACGTGCACTCGAACCTCGTCAGCATCCTGAGTTTCGAACCGATTGACCACCTCCACTTCGACTTGGTGAATACCGACATCTAATTCGATCTCAACCACCTGACCAGACGCTGCCCCTCCACTCCAAGTCCAATTCCAGTCTTCAGCAGCTCCAAAATCATCCAACGACTCCCCACTCAACCGAACGGTACCAGTCCCCTGCTCTTCGTCAGTTACTGCGACAACATCGACTCCAGCATAAGCAACCAACAAACTTTCTGGCGACGGAATA
>CAWVWU010000304.1:0-3091 GCA_963933925.1 uncultured Puniceicoccaceae bacterium | reverse complement strand
AGGGTCAGTTCATCGGTTGGACACCAGGCAGCGATCCATACGAGGTCTACCCAGGGACGGAATGGGCGTTACCCTCTTCAGCAGATTTTGTGGTTCAACTTCATATGTTGCCGAGCGGAAAACCGGAAAAGATATCTCCGAAGATTGGGATCTATTTTTCCGATAATGCTCCGACCTTATCATCTGGATTCGTTTTGTTGAGCAATCAATCAATTGACATACCTGCGGGAGAATCTGCTTACCGAGTTCGTGAAGAGTTGACTTTACCCGTTGCGACAAACGTGACTGGCATATATCCACATGCTCACTACTTAGGCAAGAAACTGGAGGTCTTCGCTCGGCTTCCGGATGGGACTAAATTGGGGCTACTCAGGATTTCTGATTGGGATTTTAATTGGCAGTCGGATTATCGATTTGTTGAGCCTGTTAGCTTGCCTGCCGAGACCACCCTAGTAATGGATTATGTTTACGACAATTCTGTGGCTAATTACAGAAATCCGAACAATCCCCCGCTACCAGTTCTGTTAGGCTGGAATTCGACTGATGAGATGGCGGAGGCTGTCGTCTCACTTTTCACTGAAGATGCTGCGGATATAAAGGCGATCAAACAGGCTCAGATCGACTTTGAAATCCGCCAAAGCGGCGGTCCAGCATTGTACTATTTTGAAATGGCGACGGTCTGGGAAGATGTGGGAGAACTCGATCAAGCCGAAGAGGCATATCGCACTTCTCTGGATTCGGCCCCCAATAACTCCATCGTTTTAAGTCGGCTTGCTCGCTTGCTGACTCAAATGGGACGAGTTTCTGAATCAGAAGTGATTCATCGCCGAGCGATAAAACAAGATGAGGACAACTTTGAAGCACAAATCGCATGGGCACGTTTTCTCATGCAGCAGAAGAATGACGCAAAGAATACCGTAAGGATAGCGACTGAAATTTTGAAGAATAATCCAAGCCACTTTGAAGCGAACGTACTCTTATCCGAAGTCTACCTCGCTAAATCTTGGCCAAATTTAGCAGTTAAAACATTGAAGCAGTGCAAGGAACACTTTCCAGATGAAGCACATTTGCGAATCTTGATTGGCTACGCTCATCTTTTGTCCGAGCAATTCGGAGAGGCAAAAGTTCAGCTGAAAGAAGTGGTCGAAGGTCGTTTCAGTAACGAGCATTCTAGGAAGTACGGAACAGATTCGGAACTTACCGCCAAAGCCTACTATTTCTTGGCGATGGTTGCTCAAAGAGAGGCAAATGCGGTCGAGTTTGATAAGTGTTTACAGGGAACGTTGAGATTTGATCCGAGTCACCTGGATGCACGTATGGCTCTCGCTGCTCTCGCATATGGGCACAAGGACCTAGGATTGGCACGGAGTCACCTTGAGAAAATTTTAACCCGGGACCTCGCAGCGTTACCTCCCATGGAAAACGTGTTCACGATGCTACCCATGCCTATGGGAGTGGTCGATGTAGTTGAAATCCTAAGGGGATTAGGCAAAGAAAACATCGCTTTAGAAGCCTTGAATGTGGGGGCACAAATGGCTAAGGAACAAGGAAAAATCGATCTTGTACAGCAGTTTGAAACGATGGCACGAACCAACGGTTTATGACCTCTTTCATCACGTTTTTTTATCCGCTCGTATTAAAATTGAGGTTAGACAGTGCTTCGTCTGTGATCTAAAACTCCATCTGTGACTAAATTGATGCGAATACAAATGCTAGCGGGTCTTCTTTTCGCAGCAATGAGTCTGAGTGCCGCAGGATTGCCGATCGGAATGGATGGGAACCCGATTGATCCGCTGGTGGATAGTGAGTCAAAGGCTGTTGTTTTGTTTTTCATGGCGGAAGACTGCCCCATCTCTAACCGCTATGTACCACTTATGAAATCGCTTCAGAAAAAGTGGGCCGCGCAGAAAATCGCGTTTTGGACAGTGTATCCCAATAATGATTCAAATACTGAAACGATTGAGATTCATCGGAAGGAATTTGATATTGATCTCCCATACCTAATGGATGGGGAGCACTATTTAGTTGATCGAGCTGAGGCCACGGTGACTCCTGAATGTGCGGTTTTTGTTCGTGGATCAAAAGGGGCTTCGACTTGGGTCTATCACGGTCGGATTAACGACCAGTATTTGCAGTTTGGAAAGTGGCGAAGGGTTCCAACTCGCAACGATTTGGAAGACGTTATATCAGCCCTTGTTAACGGTGAAAATGTGATACCCCACTATGAAAGCTCAGTGGGATGTTACCTCTCAAATTAATGGGAGGAGCTAAATCGAGGCAGAGATCTCTCAGTGTATTCCCATAAAAGCAACATATCATGCTTAAGCACTACGCCGGGTCTATCGCTTCAAACTAGATCCGCTTACCCATGTCGGTGAAATAAGGAGACGTTGAGGAATCTTCGGAATTCCAAATTCATTACTCTCCACCATCCGCACTAAATACTGAACAGCGACTTCACCTATTTCATAAGGCCTCTGATCCACTCCAGAGTCGAACCCAGAATCCGTTATACTACTGCCCGCCACTCCCAAATCTCGTCCGACAGTAAGCCCCAATTCTTTCGTCCACTTCCCTACTTTAGGATGGGCCACGAATACCGCATCAACTCCATAGCGCTCCAACCATTGAGCATACTCCCGCTGTCCATCTTCTGGATCTGTTGATTCAAAAAACAAAGGCGGCACTCGATCCGACTCCGGAACGATCAGATCCCGATTCATTTGAAATGCCGCAACGAAATGATAACGCATTCTCTCTTCCTTGCTTCTCACCCCGACGTATCCGATTCGCTTGTACCCCGATTTCAACATCCCATGTGCAGCTATTCGTCCCCCTTCGAACTGATCCGGACATACAATGTGGCGTTTCGATGAGGGATTATTAAAACCAATTCTCAAAATAGAGAACGTACTCCAAAGATCTGGAGGAATATCGAAGGTCGAGGGGTGTGGAGGAATTAAAATGCCGTGAATTCCCCGCGACGCTAGGATCCCTCCCATTCGCTTCTTCGTCATTTTGAGCTCACGTAGATTAAACTCACCAGTTTCATAAAAACGTATCCATTCCGTGAGTAAACAGTTGTAAGTGA
>CAWVWU010000303.1:0-3110 GCA_963933925.1 uncultured Puniceicoccaceae bacterium | reverse complement strand
ACCTAACACAGAACTATACCACCTGAAGTTTTAACAAGAAGTGGGACATCCCCTGTGCGGTGTGCCATTGTTGAAAACTGGAATCTCCCTTCGTTTCATTTAATGGCGATGCGTTATGAACAGTCCCATGGTCAGGAAACTCCGGCTATGGATGATGAGGCTCATGAAGATCTGCTGTTGTTTCTATACTGCAGCAAGTACAAGTTCGAGCGTAAAAATCAGAACAAAGGGAAGCGGAGGGGAGGATTTGATCCTTATTTTGAATTCGATAGTACGATTCTTCAGATCGGTGCCGAGCGCGTCGCTGAGTATCGTGCGATGAGTAAAATGAAAACCCCTGCCTAAATCGAGCTGCTGGCTAATTCGTCGATTTCGGCTTCCTTGGTTGCGAGGGCATCGCTAACTTCGCTCCATTCGGTGTAAACATCTTCGAGCTCTTGTTTTATGGCGTCGTAGCGCTTTAGGGAATCGGCGGAGTTTGATCCTTGGTAGAAGCTTGGGTCTGCCATTTTCGATTCGAGCTCCTCTTGTTCGTTTTCGAGAGATGCTATCGAGGCTTCGAGCTTTTTGTTTTGGTCTCGGAGTGGCTTGAGCTCTTGTTGGAATTGGGCTCGGATGCGGCGGCGTTCTTTGGGGGATATGCTGCTATTCGTTTTGGTTGAGCTTGATGTCGTTTTATTGGACACGGTAGTCGAACCTGCCTTTTGTATATCTAGGTGTCTTAGATAGTCAGATACGTTTCCGGGAAAGAGGGAGAGGCCGTCTTTTCGTACTTCGAGAACTTTGTTTACGATGTTGTCGACGAAGGCTCTGTTGTGAGAGACGATAAGGAAGGTGCCGGTGTAGCTTTGCAATGCGAGTTGCAGGGCTTCTTGGGAGCGCATGTCCAAGTGATTAGTAGGCTCATCGAGAATTAGAAAGTTGGCTGGGCGGGAGAGCATCTTGGCCAAGGCAACACGATTGCGTTCTCCACCAGAAAGGACTTTTACTTTTTTGAATACGTCGTCTCCTTTGAAGAGGAAGGTTCCTAGGATTGATCGTATGTTGGTAGCGTTGATGCTCTCTGCGACTTGCTCGAGGGTTTCGAGGACGCTGAGAGTTTGGTCTAGTTCGTCGGCTTGGTGTTGGGCGAAGTAAGAGAGGAGTACGTTGTGGCCGAGTGTTATCTCGCCTGATTGGTAGGGCTCCACGCCCGCCATGATTTTAGCCATGGTGGTCTTACCGGCTCCGTTGACGCCGACGACTGCGATGCGGTCGCCTTTTTCGATTCGTAGGTTGGCATCTTTGATCACCGAGAGGTCACCGTATGCTTTGCAGAGGTTTTCGACTTCGATGATGGTTTGGCCGCTGCGTGGGGGCGTTGCGAATGAGAAGGCGATGCCATCTTCCTCTTCTTCAATTTCGATTCGTTCTACTTTATCCAAAGCTTTGATACGGCTTTGAACTTGTCGGGCTTTTGTGGCCTTCGCTCGGAATCGATTGATGAATGCTTCCGCGTCTTTGATTTCTTTCTGTTGATTCTGGTAGGCCTTTATTTGGAGAAGTTTTCGTTCGGCACTCTGCTTTTGGTAGGAGGTATAATTTCCCGTGTAGGTGTTGAGCTTGCCGAGAGTGATCTCGAAGGTGCGGGTACAGAGGATGTCTAGAAAGGCTCTGTCGTGAGAGATCATCAGGAGGGAGCCTTCGTAACCTTTGAGAAAATCTTCGAGCCACTGTTGGGCAATGATGTCGAGATGGTTGGTCGGTTCGTCTAATAGGAGTAGGGAAGGATTGGCGAGGAGGAGTTTGGCGAGGGCGATTCGCATTTGCCACCCTCCGCTGAACTCTTCGGTTTGGCGCTGCATGTCCTTGGAGGAGAATCCGAGGCCGGAGAGGACGGATTCGATGCGGGAGGGGAGCTTGCCCGCATCCATGTCCTCGAGCTGGTGTTCCCATGTGCCTATGAGCTCGAGGGTTTCGGAGTATTCGTCCGAACTGGTATCCATCGCCTGAAGTCGATTGGAGGCATCTTCGACTTGTGCTTGAAGATCTTTGATGTGAGCGAAGGCGGTTTCGGCTTCTTCGAAAAGCGTCTTGCCGTGCATGTCAATACCGTCCTGAGGAAGGTAGCCGATGGTGACGAATTTGGCTTTGTCTATCTTTCCCGCATCGGTATCCTGGAAGTCGCAGAGAACTTTGAGGAGGGTTGATTTTCCTGCTCCGTTGCTGCCGACGAGACCGATTCGGTCCTTGGCGCCGATGGTGGCGTTGAACTTATTGAAAAGGTAGCGTTCACCGAATTGGAGAGTGATGTCAGAAAGGGCGATCATTTAGGAATTGTGTACCGAGCCCGTCGGGCGACACTCGAGGAGCGAAGGGACGAGACATTGTGAATGTGGGATGTTTATGACGGTTTTAAGAGTCTGTTGACTGAGACTTAAGGAAGGCTTCCCAGGGGAGAGTGGCACAGCGGATGCGACTAGTGAATTGTTTTACGCCTTCGAGGCTGCGGAGGTCGTCGTCTTCTTTGAGTGTGAGTGACTGGTCCTTGTTTTTGAGTTCGTCGATGAGTTGTTGGGAGAATTGTTTGGCCTCTCGGAGTTCTAGGAGAGGGAGTTTTTCGGTTAGCATGGAGGCGGAGGCTTTGCAGATCGAACAGCATTGGCCAACGAAGGAGGCGGAGGAGATGATGTCGTCCTTGAGTTCTAGGTACACGGTGACTTCATCGCCGCAAAGGGTGTTGATCACTTTGGCCTGGTGGGTTGCCCTCGGGAGGACCTGCTCGTTCTTGGGCTGGCGGCTGTGCTTAAGCAGGGTCTGCTTGTAGAGATCGTTTGGGTTCATTGTTACGAATTGAACATTGAAAATGGTGGATTGAAAATTGCTGAGATTCGTCGGATGAGAATCTTCAATCTGTAATAAACTTATCCAAAGAGCATGCTGACTTTGCCGAGTGCGTTGACGAGGGTGTCGACGTCGGTGTGGTTGTTGTAGAGTGAGAAGGACGCTCGTGCGGTGGCGGGGACTCCGAGGCGTTTGAGGAGAGGTTCACAGCAGTGGTGCCCGGTACGTACGGCGACGCCTTCTGTGTCGAGGATGGTGCCAATGTCGTGGGGGTGGGCGTTGTCCAT
>CAWVWU010000302.1:0-3114 GCA_963933925.1 uncultured Puniceicoccaceae bacterium | reverse complement strand
AATTGTTTCGTCACTTCATTCCTCAAGTGTCTCCCGCATGCGGGATCGGTACAAACATAACTTCGTAGTCTCCAAAGTGACTTATTAAACAGCCTCTTAGAGAATTTTGGGTCGCATTGTGAGGATGAAATAGCGAGGGTCTTTGTTATGATCTTAGATACGATTTCTAACTATAGTCGGTATTCATTAGGGACGGCGTGGGACGCAGCATTCGAATATTTGCAGTCTTTGACTGAAGATGTGGAAGAAGGGGAGACTCGATTGGATGGGGATCGCCTGTTTGCTCGAGTTATGAGTTATGCTAAAATCGAGGAGATTGACCCCAACGCGATTCTTGAAGCTCATCGCGATTACGCGGATATTCATATGACTTTGAAGGGGTGTGAGCGGATCGCACGGTATGACGTTGATGCATTGTTGACGAAGGTCGACTATGACGGCGAAAAGGATGCGGAGTTTTTCGAATACGAAAATCCGGCTCCGATCCAGCTTTCTATGGAACCCGGAATGTTTACTCTTTTACTGCCTCAGGATGCCCATATGCCGATGTTGCACACGGGTGTTGTTGGTGAGGTCGTTAAGAAGGTGGTCGTAAAAGTAAGACTTGATGCTTTAGACTTTTAATTGATGAGCTTTGGGGGAGCTTGCTTCTAGAAGCGTTGTGAGAAGGCGTTTTCTGGTACGTGTTCTTCTATTCTTGAATGGGATTTAAGTGTTTGGGCTGAGGCGTCGTCTGGAGCTTCATGATCTTTGCTTATCATGGAGTTCATGACGTGAACGTTGCGTTGAATGATATCGACGATGCCTTCCATTTCATGTGCTGCAGCTGCGTTCTCTTCCGCATTGGCAGCTATCACTTGAGTGGTCTCGCTGATTTGCTCTACTGATTCGCTGATTTGTTCAATATTCTGAGTTTGAGTATGATAGGTTACAGTAATCGCTCCTAGAGACTCTCTCATTGAATGAGTTTCAGTGACGATTTGTTCGAAACTTTTGGCGACCTGTTGGTTGAGATCAGTCCCACGTCTCGCGCTTTGTAGAGCGGCTGTTATTTTATTTGTGGTTTCGTTGGCAGCCACCGCACTTCTATGGGCGAGTTGTCGTACTTCGTCTGCAACGACGGCGAAACCAGCCCCGGCTTCACCGGCTCGAGCGGCTTCAACGGCTGCGTTGAGGGCTAGAATATTTGTTTGAAATGCGATTTCCTCGATCGTGTTTACTATTTTGGATACGTCTTTGCTTGAATCTTGGATTTCGTTCATCGCATCGACCATCGATTGCATTGCGAGGTTTCCAGAATCGGCAACTTCTCCGGCAGTGTTTGCCTTATTCATGGCCTCTTGGATGAGTTTTGCACTGTCGTGGGTGTTTCCAGATACCTCATTGAGAGTGGCACTTATTTCTTCGAGGGCAGCCGCTCCTTTACTGGAGTTGTTAGCGAGGTTTTCGCTTGAGTTAGCGATTTGCTGTGAAGCGAGCTTTCCCTTGTCGATGCCTGACTCTAGGTCTCGGTTGACTTGACTGATCGGGTTGATGATCGAAACTGAAAGTTTCCAACTAAAAATGGCTAGTGCTGCGATTGATACTAGGGCGAACATCAAGACAAGGTTACGGGCTCTGAGTGCGGCGGCGTGCTTGCTGATTGTTGTGTCGTGAAGGTCTTGCAGAATTTCATCTACGAGTTGATTGGCGTTGTCTCCAAGGGTGAAATAAATCGTTTTCATGACTCCCCTATTCTCCGCGATGAACTCTTCGACTTTCTTTAGCACTGAACCGTCTTTATCCGTCATTAAAGGATAGGCATTTTGGCTAGCGAATTCGGCTAAGGACATCAGTTCAGTGTACGCTTCGTCTTCGAAAAAGTTGTCGGCGTGGACACGGCTTTCAGCGTCCATGGTATTTCGTGTGAAGGAGGCCATGTTTCGTACCCCTTCGTGTAGGGTGGCGAGTTTGGTTACGATGGCGACCCCCTCGAACTTATATTCGTACATGGTGTTCGAGGCACCACGTAGGCTCCAGAGCATTCGTTTGAATTGTAGAGAGCCTTGTAGTGAGGTCAATTTATGGGAGAGTTCCATGTCGTCCGCTTGAGCGATCAATTCTGCAAAGAAGTTATAGAATCGATCTTCCATTGTTACGAATTGTTCTCCGAATGGGTCTACTATGGATTTATTTTGATTTTGAATTCCGAACTCGATGACTTCTTGAAATAGGGAATCAACTTCGTCCTTGTATCCGTTTATCTCGTCAATGGTGCTTTGGAGTGAGTCGGGGACAGTGCCTTCTATTTCTGCGAGGTATTGTTCTAGGGAGTCGAAGGCGGCACGGCTGCGGTCTGCCTCTCTGAGGAAGGGCTTTTGCCATTCGTCTCTTTCGTAGCCTTCTTTGCCGAATGATTGTGAGTAGAGGAAGCGGTAGTGCTTTGCGTTGTTGAGGCTAGCGGTCATCTTCCCGAAATCCAGAGATACGCGCGAGAGTACTTCGAATTTTGAATACTTGCCAGTATCCGAAGCGTATTGAAATACGAGGATGCCTGAGAAAACGATGAGAGCCGTGATTTGAAGAAGGCTCAATAGGAGTAGTTTTCGATTTATTTTCATACGAGAGGGGGTAGTTTTGACGATGATTGGGAATTGGGGTATAATCCCTACCTACCTCTCGTAATCGTAATTGGAGTGAAGTACTTGAGAATAATGTTTGTTTACACTAGTGAATTGGGATGGAGAGGGAGGTCTTAGTGCCTGAACGAGGCTGGTCTTGAAGACGAGATGGAGTGGCGTTTTCTCTTAAGTGGCGATCTATGCAAGTATGGTTAGAGGAACCTGCCTTCTTTCTCTGAAAAGTGGCTTTGTCTCTTTTGTCAGGATAGCATCCAGACCTCCATGGCAGCTGTGTTGTTTTGTGGGACGAATTGGGGCCTTCAGTTTTGTTATTCCAATTTAGGTAGGGCGGTGGTATCTCGTACGGTGAGTTTATCTAGGAGGTTGGCTTCCTTATTGGGGTGAATATACGAGGTATCTGGAGTCTTCGTGAGGGCGGAATGCTCTTAGGCTTGCAATTTTACCCAAACGTTTCATAAATCCTCAAGCGGCGGCGAGGTAATTTCTCAAATAT
>CAWVWU010000301.1:0-3123 GCA_963933925.1 uncultured Puniceicoccaceae bacterium | reverse complement strand
TTACCGCTATCGAACGCAACATTGAGCTTAGTCCCGACACCATCGATGCTACTAACAAGAACAGGCTCCTTGTACTTCAACTTAGAGATATCGAACAAACCTCCAAATCCGCCAACTGCACCCATCACTTCCGGGCGAGTTGCACTGCTTAGAGACTTCTGAAGGCCACCTTTCATACGATCGGCCAATTCAATATTTACGCCCGCCTGAGCGTACGCTTTGGTTTTCTTTTTCGCTGCCATTGGTTTTCTAGAATTGAGTGCTAGTAGCTACGGCCTTTTGCCTTTTCGTAGTAGTTGATAAATGCCTTGTTAACGACCTTGAACCCACCCGCAGTTGGGTAGTTCCCGGTGAAATACCAATCGCCCGTGTGATCCGGAAGAGCGACATGCAAATGATCAATAGTCTGATACGTCACAATAACATCACCTTTCCATTCGATATCTTTCGGTGCGACCAATTCTGATATCTTCTCAGAAATCTCTTCAGCCGTAAACGGAGCATAAATCTCCTTCACATGATTAATCAGGTAAGGCTCCTCCGCTTCCAAGGACGCGAGACACTTTTGATAAACTTCCTTTATCAAGTCTCCCTTACCCTTTTCTTTCAACAATTCGATCGCTGCTTCGAACGCGATAAACTTACCGAGCTCAGACATATCGATTCCATAACAATCCGGGAATCGGATTTGAGGAGCCGTCGAAGCAATAACGATACGCTTAGGACCAAGACTACTCAGGATCTTCAAAACTGATTTTCTCAAGGTCGTACCACGAACAATCGAGTCATCGATACAAACGAGGTTATCCTGATCAGTGATCAGTCCGTAAGTAACATCGTAAACGTGGGAAGCGAGATCGTTTCTGGAATCTTCCGAAGAGATGAAAGTACGTAGCTTCTGATCCTTGTGTGCGATCTTTTCACCACGCGGCCAATTCTTCATGATCAGCTCGTCTATCGTATCCTCGTCAAGCGTCCCATTAGCTTGGGCCTCCAAAAGAGCCGTCTTAACACGCTGGCGTCGAGATACTCGAAGCTGCTCCAAGAATCCAAAATAGCCGACTTCCGACGTATTCGGCACGAAACTAATCACCGTATTCTCGAGATCGTGATCAATGAATTCCATCACTTGATCTGCCAATCCAGCTCCCAAAGCCTTACGCTCCTTGTAAATATCTGCGTCGTTGCCTCGTGAAAAATAGATTCGCTCGAACGAACACTGAGCTCGGGCTTCTTCGTGTTTTCGGAACGGGGCATCAATCAATGTGCCATCCTTTTTCAAAACGACGATATGCCCAGGAGTAACCTCCTTAACATCTTCGATACTCTTACCGAATATCGTCATCAACGGTGCACGCTCGGAAGCCGTAGCAAAAACCTCGTCATCTTCAAAATAGAACGCCGGACGAATTCCCTTCGGGTCGCGAAGAATAAAACAATCGCCATTGCCAATCGCTCCGATCAACGCATAGCCCCCATCCCATTTTTCAGCAGAACGCTGGAATACCTTCACCAAATCGATTTCCTTAAGAATCCGACTCGTGATATCGCTTGCCTCATGACCCTCATCGCGAAGATAGCGGTAGAGATTATCATGAGCTTCATCGAGGTGAAATCCAACCTTCTCAAGAAGAGCCTGAGTGTCTGTCGCGAAGATCGGGTGCTGCCCCATCTCGATCAGACTCTGATTCAACTCCCGCGTGTTGGTAATATTGAAATTACCCGCCAACATCAAATTCTTAGTCGGCCAGCTACTGCGGCGGAAAAACGGATGACATACACTCAAAGAGTAGCCCCCAGAAGTACCATAACGCAAATGCCCCATGTAATACTCTGCACAAAAATCGAACTTCGCCTTGATCGAAGGCAAAAATTCCGGATGAACCTCACCATCGCGGACCAGCCTCTTGTACTGCTTAAGAACATCCTTAAAGATCTCATCCAAGGAGTTCGTCTTCACGCTTCGCTCACGAAACATATAGGGATCGCCGGGAGGCATATCAAACTTGATAGACGCTACCCCGGAACCATCTTGCCCGCGGTTACGTTGCTTCTCCATGAGCAGGAACAACTTATAGAAGCCATAAAGAGGCGTACCATATTTTTCCGCAAAGTATTGAAGAGGTTTTTTCAACCTCACTTGAGCAATACCACATTCGTGCTTAATTAATTCACTCATTACCGGGATTCTTCAGCGTTGAATCAGTTCGTCGTTTTTTCGTTCCAAGGTCCATTCTGCAAGTATCGCAGAATCGTGCACTACGGCTAAGGATCGGCGCTCCCACGCTCCACCCAATCGATAATTCGTTGAAAACACCAGTGCCATCAATGCCAACCATAACTAGAACCCCCTTCTCTCAAAGAGGAATACAAGACACAGCTCCCCGAACAACCATTAGGCTGCGGATCACTTTGGCAATTAACTTTACAGGTGCAGAAACTCACTCCAACTCGACAATCGTTGTTCTAAATTCTTCGTGTTAAAAAAGAGAAACATCTCGTATGAGGAAAGATTATAGAGTGGCAACAAATCATTCGAACTTTCTCGCATTGCTTGCCAGATCGACTTTTCCGATGAACACTCCTTCTAGGTACATCAACCAATCCCCATGACCCTCCCCAGTACAGTCACAGACATCCCCACTCTCCCATCCGCGTCACACGACATGACCTGGCGAAACCTCAACCGCTTCAAAAAAAACGACCGAGGGACCGAGTTTTACCTAGAATGCTTACGCTACGGACAACACCTCTGGCTCTCCGATCTACCCGCCCGAGCCATTCTTTGCTTCGACCGTGCCTGGGGGGCTGATCTCGATGGCAGCGAAGACTGCTTGAAAGAATGGCCACTTCCCTACGCTAGCCTCGTTCACATTTTAAAGAACGCTCCGGAAGGTGCATTTCTAGGCAACCCACGCATCCACTTCCAACACTACGCCGACAGACTCGACGAACCACGAAAAGAACAGCGTTCATGGCGAGCATGGGCCTGCTGGGCTCTGAGCTGCCGCATTCGTCCAGACCTCCCCGGAGACCCCAAGCACCCAGTAGAGGAACCGACCCTCGAACTCATTGCTCGTCAACTAGAACACCATGGTCACCCCAAAGAGTACCTCCTCTGGG
>CAWVWU010000300.1:0-3137 GCA_963933925.1 uncultured Puniceicoccaceae bacterium | reverse complement strand
GCAAAGCCCTGAAGTAAGCGAAGCGAACGGAACCAATCCCTCCTACCCTACCACGGTGTAACGAAAAGAACGCACCACCCCCTAAAAACGCTTGGATTCCTTAGGCTAAACAGGGATTTGAACCCCAAGGGGTTCGACGCAGGCATTCCGCAAGACAGAACTGACAAGATGGGCAATGCGCAGCATTGGGGGCAAAGCCCTGAAGTAAGCGAAGCGAACGGAACCAATCCCTCCTACCCTACCACGGTGTAACGAAAAGAACGCACCACCCCCTAAAAACGCTTGGATTCCTTAGGCTAAACAGGGATTTGAACCCCAAGGGGTTCGACGCAGGCATTCCGCAAGACGGAATGACAAGATGGGCAATGCGCAGCATTGGGGCAAAGCCCTGAAGTAAACGAATCAACCAACCTTTCCAGTTTTCACTCAACTCCAAAGTTTATTCTCGGTTTTTCCAACTCCAAGCCACACACCTCTCTCCCTCCAAAAACAGTAAAAACAGCACCTTCTCGCATAAATCGTCATTATGACGTTGCCAAACCGCTCTGATGCATTACGCGCATAGAGCTTCAATTTTTTGAATTCGTTCACAGTTTAAACAGAACACGTATAATGACAGACCTAGCGAAATGCAGAAACATCGGTATCTTTGCCCACGTTGACGCCGGTAAAACGACGACAACTGAGCGTATCCTAAAGCTTACAGGAAAGATCCACAAGATTGGTGAAGTTCACGATGGTGCGGCAACGACCGACTTCATGGAGCAGGAACAAGAACGCGGTATCACTATCCAATCTGCTGCAACAACATGTTTTTGGAACGATTACCGTTTCAATATCATCGATACCCCGGGCCACGTTGACTTCACGATCGAAGTATACCGTTCACTAAAGGTTCTCGACGGTGGTGTAGGTGTTTTCTGTGCATCTGGTGGTGTTGAGCCTCAGTCAGAAACAAACTGGCGTTACGCGAATGAATCTGAAGTTGCCCGCATCATTTACGTAAACAAGATGGACCGCGTCGGAGCCGATTACTTCCGCGTTATCGACCAAGTTAGGAACGTACTCGGAGCAAACGCACTTATAATGGTTCTTCCTATCGGAGTTGAAACCAGCCTCACGGGTTGTGTTGACCTTCTTACTCGCAAGGCTTGGGTTTGGGACGAAACAGGTGATCCCCTCGCGTACGAAATCCAAGACGTGCCAGCCGACATGGTTGATCAAGTCGAAGAGTACCGCGAAAAGCTCATCGAAACTGCTGTTGAGCAGAACGATGAAGCAATGGAAAAGTATCTCGAAGGTGAAGAGCCTTCAATGGAAGTTATCCAAGCATGTATCCGTAAGGGTACCATCAACCTCGACTTCTTCCCAACGTACTGTGGATCTTCTTTCAAGAACAAGGGCGTACAGCTCGTTCTTAACGCGGTCATCGACTACCTCCCTTGTCCAACCGAAGTTAAGCCACAACCAGAAGTTGACCTTGAAGGAAATCCAACGGGTGAATACGCAGAAGTTGACGCGACAAAGCCACTTCGTGCTTTGGCATTCAAGATTATGGATGACAAGTACGGTGCACTTACTTTCACCCGTATCTACTCTGGTCGCATAGCGAAGGGAACAAGCGTTCTCAACACTTTCACAGGTAAGACAGAGCGTATTGGTCGTATCGTTCAGATGCATGCTGACTCTCGTGAAGAAGTAGACGAAGCAGTAGCAGGTGATATCGTAGCACTTCTCGGTATTAAGAACATTCAAACAGGACACACCCTCTGTGACCCGGATAACCCAGCGACTCTAGAGCCAATGGTATTTCCAGATCCAGTTATCTCGATCGCGATCACGCCAAAGGATAAGGGCAACTCTGAGAAAATGGGTGTCGCAATCGGTAAGATGGTCCAAGAAGATCCTTCCTTCCGCGTTGAAACTGATGAAGACAGTGGAGAAACCATCCTGAGAGGAATGGGCGAGCTTCACCTCGACATTAAGGTAGACATCCTAAAGCGCACTTATGGCGTTGAAGCGGATATCGGTAAGCCACAAGTAGCCTACCGCGAAACCATAACTCAACGCACTGAAGACAGCTACACCCACAAGAAGCAATCTGGTGGTTCTGGTCAGTACGCGAAGATCGACTACATCATGGAACCATCTGAACCAGGCGAAGGCTTCCAGTTCGAGTCTAAGGTTGTTGGTGGTAACGTTCCTAAGGAATTCTGGCCAGCAGTTGAGAAAGGCTTCAAGAAATCCATCGTCAGAGGTGTGTTGGCCGGCTATCCGTGTTTGGACTTCAAGGTAACACTTGTTGATGGTGCATACCACGCCGTTGACTCCTCTGCTGTAGCGTTCGAAACAGCATCAAAAGCTGCTTACCGTCAAACAATGCCTAAGGCTTCTCCACAGATCCTGGAGCCGATGATGAAGGTAGATGTTTACGTTCATGAAGAAAAGATGGGTGACGTGATTGGTGACCTTAACCGCCGTCGCGGAATGATCCTTTCTCAAGAGCCAACTCACACTGGTGTTCACATCAAGGCAGAGTGCCCATTGAGCGAAATGTTCGGTTACATCGGAACACTTCGTACAATGACTTCTGGTCGTGGTCAGTTCTCTATGGAATTCTCGCACTATGCTGGGACTCCACGTAACGTTGCCGAAGATATCATCAAGGCCGCTGCGGAAAGAGACGAAGCCAAGAAGAAAAAGAAGTAAGCACACGCTTCCATAATTCATTTATCCAACGCCCTTTTCGCATGCCGAAAGGGGCGTTGTCGTATTGACTCATCAACATCTTTCGGATTTCACAGCCTCCAATGTCATCACCAGAATTTAATTCCATCATCACTCATCCAGGAGGTTCCCACAAAGATGAGTTCCTCGCGTGCTGCGTATTCATCGCCAATACACCGGTCACCATATTCAGACGCGAACCCGAAGAAACAGACCTCACAGATCCAACGGTCTGCGTCGTAGACGTCGGGCACCGACACGAGCCGGAATTGAACAATTTCGACCACCACCAATTTCCACGCGACTACACACCGACCTGCTCGCTTTCCCTCGCACTACAGAGCCTCGGACTCTACGAGGACGCCAAGCAATTTTGCGACTGGCTCGAAACCACAGAGTGGCTCGACTGT
>CAWVWU010000299.1:0-3183 GCA_963933925.1 uncultured Puniceicoccaceae bacterium | reverse complement strand
CGATCCCCACCCCACAACGTCCCCCTCCCAAAGGAAGCCTCGCGGGATTTGAACCGGGTTCGACTGAAGACGAAAAGTAAACACTCATTCTCCTCCAGCTAACATCCGTCTTGCTTTTAGCAGATACACAGACTCCGAAACAAGGAGAGCCCCAAAAGCTCCCCAGCCTTCGAAGTAGTAACAACTCGGACCGATCAAGACGAGGCTCAAAACGGCAACATGAATCCGTTGCTTCGTCGCCCAAGCCGCCCCCGAAGCCCCCTTCGCTTGGATAGAAATCATTTGAACGGTAGTGACCGCATCCAACGTTGCGTAAGCAAAAGCAATCGGCAGGAGATACCCCGCGGACCTCATGGGCTCTCCAAAAACGAATACAGCAATATTAGGACCCAATACCGCGGCGATGACCACACCGACTGCACCTACGACTCCCAGCGTTCGACACGACAATCGCGAGTAGCGATTAAATGCGACCCAATCCTCCTTCTGTCGAAATTTTGCTAATCGAGGCCGCAACACACCGGTCAGCGAAGCAGTCAACATTCGGATTGGTCCCAGAAACGACCACGCCACACCAAATGTAGCAACCGCGATTGTCCCCCCTACACTCGCAAGCACAAACGGTTGCACTCGAGAACATATGGAGTTCGCCATCGACCCAACAAACATAGAATTCCCCATCCTTGTCGTTTCCATAAGTTCCGTTTTCTCAAGCTCAATAGAACCGATATTTGCATCTCTGTTTTCAGGCAAACAACGGCGCATCAGAAAAATAGCACAGCCACTACCTATCGAACTCCCAATCCAAAACCCCAATGCTGGCCGATCAAAATGGAACCACATCAAATACATCACTCCCCCCATTGAAAGCAGACCAAGAATATCAGCGTTCAAGCCCCTCCTCATGCGAAACTCTGACTGCATCCGAGAGCGATAGAAACAAAGCTCAAGACCGCTCAACGTAGAGGCTATGAACGCCAGATAGATCCACAAATCGAAGTCGAAAAAGTTCACAACAGTCAGCCCTGTCACCCCCAACACGATCCCAACGAGATGAACCCTCAACAAACGTGCTTTAAACCAGCCGATCACTCTACCCTTACCGACATCTAAGGCTCCCGATGTTAAAACAATCATCGGAGTAAAATACTTAGCCGTAACCAAGCTCATTATAATCACCCCAATCGTCGTCAACAATACAAATTCGCCAAACGCTTCAGCACCTGCCACCCGAGCCAACACGACGCCCACAGCGAGACGTCCCAAGGAAAGGATTCCAGAATCAGCCATGGAATAAAATTTGTCAGTATTCCCAACTACAGATCCTAAACGATCTCTGATGTAATCAATATTCATACCTTAATCACTGAGTTTGACACACAGACTCGTAAAGCGTCACTAAATCTCTCACATGCGACTCCGGCTGAAAACGCTGCTCATACTCGCTTCGAGCCGCATTCCCCATCCGAACAAGTCGGTCCCTTTCAGACAAAATCGATTCGACCGCATCAGCCAAATCACGAGAATCATCAGGGCGTACAAGCACCCCATTTACATTATTATTTATAAGCTCTTTCGGTGCTCCCAAATTAGAAGCGATCACAGGCCGACCTGAGGCCATTGCCTCAATCACACCTAATCCAAAGGGTTCTGCCCAACGACTGGGAAAAACCAACATTGCAGCATCCCGCACTTTCTTCATCGCCGCCTCATGATCTAAACGACCAGTAAATCGTATTGAATCAACCCCTTTCGCTTGAGCTTCCAAAGCCGCCCGCTCGGGTCCCTCTCCAATAATTTCCAAAGGGACATCACACCCTGAACGCTCTTGTAATTTCTTCCATGCCTCAATGGCGACATCGGCCCCCTTTTCCTTAACCAATCGCCCAAGGAACACCGCTCCGCCGTTTTCCGGCGGTGCGTCAACTGATCCCTCATCGCTCGGATCCTCGCAAGCATTTGGTATTACTGAGATTTGTCCCCTCTCAATCCCCATTTCAATATGCTTATTAGCAACCTCCAAACTTGGACTGATGTATCGAGAAACCAAGTTCGTAAACCGCCCGCGATCCCATCCCTGGTCGACCATCCTCTTCCACGCGAAACTTCCAACACAACTTCCTCGGTAGCACTTATTTTTGACCGCTGCCCACCGACTCCCATGGAGACAATCCTCACAAGTCTTCCCCTCCCTTCTAAACGTTCCAGCTGCACAGCCCATTCGATAGTTATGCAGAGTCTGAACAACAGGAATCCCTAAATCCTTGTGGGCCTGGTAGATTGCCGGACTCAATAGTGGAAACCAGTTATGAACATGCCCCACATCGGGTCGGCACTCCTTCAAAAACTCAGTTACACTGCCATAACTCACACGATTATAAGGGGCTCGGAAAGCCACCATGGCCCGTCCAAATGGTGAGCGTCCCGAAAATGCCTTATCATTATGAACAGTGAAAACGTGAACTTCGTGCCCACAAGCCTCAAGGGCGCGACACTCGAGCTCGAACACCTCGTCTTCGCCGCCGCGCATTTTATAGTAATTGTGAAAGAGTGCTATTCTCATAAATTTGATTCCTCACTAAGTTACTTATCGCTTTCCAAGAATCTGCCGACGGTGCTCAATTCTCACCTCTTTCGTATTCATACTCTGACTCCATACAATTGCGATCTCTATTCGTAATCAGTAAAGTGATCCAAAACAAAACAAAGAATGGAAACGCATCGAAACGGAGCAGGTAACTTTGGCCGAAGGCATAAAAAACCATATAACTAAATGCGACCGCAATCATCGCTCCACTCGCTCTCCGTTGATCAGAATTAACACATCCACTCACTCGCGGCCACGCTAACAGTAAGCGTACAACAAAGAGAAGGATCACGATTATCAACCCAAGTACCCCCAAATCCAACAACACATCCAAATAAGCATGATGAGACTGCCGAGGATTCCAGGTCTGTACAAGTTCGCGCCCTTTCCCCTCAACCCAAAACGACCCAAAGCCATGACCCACCATTGGCGTTTTCTCGATTTCATACTGAACCGCCTGCCACAAATCTCCTCTTCCCGATAGCGACTCGTCTCTACCGGCAGCATCAAAGAGCTCTCCCTTCACTGTCTGCAAGCCTACCACACTCACCACGGAAATGATCCCAATTGCGAGAAGTTGAATCACTCCCCGCCTA
>CAWVWU010000298.1:0-3185 GCA_963933925.1 uncultured Puniceicoccaceae bacterium | reverse complement strand
GCTCAATGGAAGAAGTCAAACCAATCCTAGGGGGCAGATTTAGTAACGCTTACGTTCCATTCGTGGTGAATTGAGTAGTAGACTCTATGAGGAGTAAGTTGTGGCGCCTAGTCTGAGGCACTAATTGTGTATTGCTTGGGGGGTAAAAATTGACAGAGAAAACGGCATCTGTTCACATTGTTTTTACGAATCCGCCACTTTCGGCGTTGTGACCATTTTTTACCGATGAGTATTTACGTTTACGGCTACACTTTAGCAAGCGCTCCGCACCAATTGGAAGATATAAGCGGTGTTGATGAGGGTGATCTTTTTATGGTCACTTATAATGATGTGTCGGCTATTGTGAGTGGCTATTGCCACGATAAGCTTTTGGTGAAGGGAAAGGATATATTCACTCATCAAAATGTGATTCGTAATTTGATGGATGAATCAAGTATCATACCTCTACATTTTGGCCTCACTTTGCGCGATATCTCTTCCGTAGAAAAGGTTCTAATGTCTAATCACGATGAGTTGCGGGATCAGTTATATCGGATCTATAGTAAGGTTGAGATGGAAGTTAGCATGCGCTTCGCTGTAGATGATTTGTTTGATTTTATGGTCGGAAAATATCCTCAGTTGAGGGAAGAGAAGGATAAGGTTGCGAATGGAAAGCTCGTCTTTTACCTTGGAGATAGGGCTCGAAAGGGGGAGCGATTCGAAAACCTGCTCAAGAAAGAAAAAGAAATTTACGCGAGTCAGGTCGAAGAGGTGATCGGTCCTTGGTGTGCAGAAATTAAGCGCAGTAAGGCGATCTCGCTTGAGCGAGAAATCGTGACATTCAACTGCTTGGTCAATCGAGAACGTCTCAAGGTTTTTGAACGCTCAATCTATGAGGCAGGGGAAAGATTTAGTGCGGATTTCAACTTCACTTTTAATGGCCCTTGGGCTCCTCAGCATTTTTGTAATTTGGGTACAATTGAGTACGCATAATATCTCTCCCAGTGGCTTTCTAGATCGGGCCAAGCAAAACCGATAAGAAAACTGGAGCTGGGGAATTATCCTGGCTGACGTTAGGATACCTATTGAGGGAACTTCTTATTGAGAGCTTCAAGGACGTTTGGTGGTACAAATTGGCTGATGTTACCGCCAAAGGCTGAAACCTGTTTTACGAGACTAGAGCTTGTGTAGTTATAGCCTTCTTTGGTCATAACGAGTATGGTCTCGATTTCAGGAGTGAGATGGCGATTCATCAAGGCCATTTGAAACTCGTACTCGAAGTCTGAGACTGCACGAAGTCCACGTATGACTACTCTGGCCTTTTGTTCTTTTGCAAAATCGACAAGGAGACCAGAGAAGGAGCTTACCGTGGCATTGGGGAGATGAGATATATTACCCTGTATGAGCTGCTTGCGTTCTTCAGTATCGAAACACGGCCCCTTTTTCTTATTGTCAGCTACGGCTACGATTACTGTGTCGAACATGCGGCACGCTCTTTCGAGGACGTCGAGGTGACCGTTTGTGATCGGATCAAATGTTCCTGGATAAATACAAATTTTCATCTCCCGGTAAGAATGGTTTGTCGTTGGCGTATTGAAGCATGAAGGATTGCCTTTGCCATTGGCAGTCTTCTGGAAAGCGGGGAATAAAAGTTATTGAAGCAGGTTTTGCAATGTCGATTGTTGTTGATGTCCTAGTTCCTGACCAAAAAAGGGCGGTGCACCGAAGTGACACCGCCTTAAAATTGAGTTATAATATCTAAATTGAACTCCTCTGAATCTAGCTATTTGCTAGAGGATAGATAAATGGTATTATTATATTGGATTCAATGCTTCTACCCTCCTTTTTTCCCGGAGTGAACTTCCATTTGTAGGATGCTTCTATGGTAGGCTTTTCGAGTTTCGGGTTGGTACTCTCCATGACTCGAGCTTCGGTAACGTTACCTTGTTGGTCCAATCTTAGGTGGACGAGAACGAAGCCGTTGGAACTTTTAAGAGAGGACCGCATGCGTGGCATGGGTGAATGTTCAACGATAGGTTGCTTATCCCATGCGTCTGGCTTGAGTTGAGAGGCTCCACCAGTGAATTGAAAGACTTGAGAAAATTGGGAATCAATTGGCTTTCCGTCGTTTAGTGCTGGTTTGAATTTCCATGAATATATTGCTTCCAATGCGGATTTTCCAAATTCAGGATGAGATGCGTTCCCGACTGCAGCGTAAGAGACATAACCTTCCTTGGTGACGACGAACTTAATTGTAGCTGATCCACTTTCCGCACTCAGACTCTCTGGAAGTTCAGGTACTGTTTTGCGGACTGCGATTGGTTTTGCGAGGGAACGGATAAGGTCGACCTTAGGGATTTCGCCGAGATTTGGAGCTTTGTCTTGTCCTGGAAAGAGAATTGGTAAAATCAGCTTACTTGCGATCGGTTTATCGTCTTTATAGGCGGGTTCGAATTCCCACTTTTTGACTGTTTCGAGTGTGTAGGCTTCTAGTTCTTCGTGGCTCGAGGATTGAGCGAACGCTTTTTGCACGATACCATTTTCGTCGATGTCGATGCGGATTTGGACTTGACCCTTAATCACCTTCAGTTCGTTAGGAAGCTGAGGGGTTATTTCTGTAAGAGGTGCTGGAGGGCTGTTACGCGGTACGTGAGGAACTACTACGACTGGCTTTGATTTCTCCTTTATTTCAACAGGCTTTACCTCTATCGACTTAGGCTTTGCCTTGGCGATAGGTGCCGCTTTTTTAATTGGTTTTGCTTTTGCGATCGGGGTCGCTTTGACGACAGGTGCTGCGGGCTCTTTTTTCGCAACTGGTTTTGCTTCTACCGTTTTTGCAACTATTTCTCGTTTCTTTGATTTGGTAGATGCTTTAGGCTTCGTTTCTTGTTTGGATACGACAGCTACCGGCTTTTTTGCCACAGGTTGTTTTTTGGGTGCTGCCGCTTTCTTTTCCACTGGGGCAACACTTGCAACTGGTTTTGGCTTAGACTTATTATTTAGAATTTTCCAAAGCTTTTGTCCAAAAAGATTTTCGCCTTCTTCAAATCGGAAGGTGTGTTGAAACATGCCTATTACAGGAAGTTCATCGCGGTAGGCCGGAGTGAATTGCCATTGTTTGATAGCGGAGATTGTTGAGTCGTTGAGAGCTGGTGAAGTGGACCCCATTAGTGAGACAGGGGTAGCCGAGTTGTTAGTTGGTTTAT
>CAWVWU010000297.1:0-3229 GCA_963933925.1 uncultured Puniceicoccaceae bacterium | reverse complement strand
TTTTTTAGTTGTGAGATCGAGTTGTTCGAAGTGGTCCTTTTGGCGGGCGTCTGTAACGACTATAATGTCCGTTGCTTGGAGGCCTTCCTTGCGGTAGAGCATCGTTGCAAGATCAGTGGTGGCATAGTTGCTCGCTCCGTCTGACTTGCGAATTATGAACGGTTGCTTGCTGTAGCGCGGGTGCTCCGGGTGGAATACTACGAGGGCTCCTTTGCTTTCTTCCGCGAGTTTGGCGGTTTCGAGCTCTGAGTAAACCTGAGCGACTTTGTCTCTGTAGTAGCTTTCGCCGAGGTAACAGTCAAAGTGAACATCGAGGACTTCGTATACAGTCTTTAATCCTTGGATACTCAGGGCGTTGACCTGTTTCCAGAGTTTCAGGCTATCTTCGTTCCCGTTTTGGAGGCCGACGAGTTCCTGCCGGCATTCGTCGAGGACTGCTTCGTCATCGGTTGCGAGCTGGCTACCCAGTTTGTAGAGGCGTTCGAGTTCTTCGAGGGGATCGCTCTCGAGTGCTTTTTCGTCTAGGTGGCGTTTGTAGGCGTAGAATAATTTGCCATAAGGGGTGCCCCAGTCGCCGATATGGTTGTCGCGAACGACTTCAGCTCCGCAAAATTCGAGGAGGCGGCAAATGGCCTCTCCAATTACGATGGAGCGAATGTGGCCCACGTGCATTTGCTTGGCAGTATTGGGCGAGCCGTAGTCGACGACGACCTTGCGCTGGGCCATGAGTTCGCCGGCGGATCGTTTTAAGCCTTCTTCGCCTGAGAAGGTTTTGATCCAATCGAGGAGGAAGTCTTTCTTAAAAGTGAAGTTGATGAAGCCGGGCCCAGCGATACTGAGTTCGAATCGGTCCGTGATTTCGCTCTGTTTCTCAAGTTGTGAGATGATTCCTTGTGCGACTTGCCTTGGGTTCGTCTTTTGCCTTTTAGCATAGGGGAGGGCACCATTGGCTTGGATATCACCAAATCGAGGATCGGCTGGTCGGACATCCGCCGTAAAGGTTTCCATGTCTAAATCTGCATCGCTGGCGCATTGCAGGACTATTTTTTCTAACTTCTTCGCGACATCGAACCATTCTTTCATAATTGGGCATTAGGAAAGCTTCCAAGCCCTTGCACGCAAGCGCGTAATGCGAGATTTTTTCACCAAATATTTAGGGATTTTGGAAGCTAAAGTTCTAGGGCTTGACAGGTGTGGCATAATGCACGCTTCATTTTTACTAGGGATGCTTTGTTAACTGGGTTATTAATTCTCTTAACAAAGGACTTTAGTGGCGTTGATTTATATATTTGGGGGTGGGTGTAAAAAATCGCTTAGAAGTATATGGTTCAGCGTTTTTTATTAATTAACGTTTGTTTCCAAAGCATACATAATGGTTAGAAAAACCTTAAGCAGCCGTCGTTTTATTAAGCCGAGCTACGCCTATCTCATCGAAAAGAAGAGAGATGGCCAAGAGTTCACCAAGGAAGAGATCCGCTTCATAATCGACTCCATATTAGAAGGCGATATGCCTGATTTTCAAATGGCGGCCATGGCAATGGCTATTTTTTTCCAGGGTATGTCTGCCCAGGAAACCGCTGTTTTGACTGAGGAGATGATGCTTTCTGGTGAAGTGATCGACTTGTCGCATATCGCTAAGCCAAAGATCGATAAGTATTCTACTGGTGGAGTTGGTGATAAGACTTCTCTCGTGTTGGTTCCGTTGGCAGTTGCCAGTGGAATCGTCGTCCCGATGATGGGGAGCGTTGATCAGGATTTTGCGGTTAGTTCACTAGATAAGTTGAGTGCGGTTCCTGGATTTAATGCTGACATGAGCATTGAAAATTTTGTGAAGCAGCTCGAGACAATCGGTGGAGCAATGGTGCGTCAAAGCCCAGAGTTGGCTCCCGCCGATGCGAAGCTTTACGAAATGCGTAAGAAGACGGCTACGATTCCTAGTCTACCTCTTATTACTGGAAGTGTTTTGTCTAAGAAATTGGCAGAAGGATCTGAAGGTTTGGTCATCGATGTAAAGTGGGGCAATGGCTCATTTATTCGTGATCTTGAGCAAGCGAAGCAGTTGGCTCGTTCGATGACTCGTGTGGGTCGTTCGATGAAGCGTCGTTGTGTGGCTTTGGTTACTGATATGAATCAACCTTTGGGTGATACTGTTGGTACGGCTCTCGAATTGAAGGAAGCGATTCAGCTTCTCAAGGGAGAAGGTCCAGAAGATTTGCAAGAGCTCGTGTTGAAGCTCGGAATGGAAATCGTTCGTTTGGCAGGTGTTGCCGGATCTACTCTTTCCGCAAAGCAGACTGTACAACGCCACATCGAAGATGGTACGGCATTGGAAAAATTGAAGGAAATCATCGCCGCTCAAGGGGGAGATACTTCTTATATCGACGATCCAGAGAAATTTCCGAAGGCAGAGCATATTCGTAAGCTTCCTGCTCCTAAGCGTGGTTACGTTCATACTATCAACGCCTCACAGATCGCTAAGGGAGTTCACCTCCTCGGTGCAGGTGCAGACGAAAATGGTAAGATTGATTACGCGGTAGGTGTTTCTGAAATCAAGAAGGTTGGCACACAGGTTAAGCAAGGTGAGCCGTTGATGATGATTCACTACAACGATGAAGCGAAGCTCGAACAGGCTCTTGAGTACTTCAAGGCTGCGTATCGTTTGGCTCCAAAGCGTCCTACGCCTCCGCCATTAATTGTTGAGCGTGTTGCGTAATCGCAGTCGTTAGATTTTTTCGAAAAGCCGGATGCCTGTTAGGTGTCCGGCTTTTTTTGTCTTATTGCGGGGTTGGGAGAGTGAATTGCGTGGACACAAAAAAGCGTCCTCCTTTTTAGGAGAACGCTTTTTAAAAAATAATGCTTCGAACTGATCCTAGTTGCTACGCCCTTGGTAGCTCTTGTCGTTTGTGTTTACTTTGATCTTCTCGCCAACCTTGATAAAAAGAGGGACTTGAACGACCACTCCCGTTTCAAGGGTAGCTGGCTTTTGGACGTTGCTGGCTGTATCGCCGCGGATTCCCTCGGCTGATTCTATAACTTCAAGCTCTACTGTGGTTGGGAGATTGAGTTGCATTGGTTTTTCGTCGATAAAGAGAATTTCGTACTCCGTGTTCGGCACGATAAATCCCACGGTGTCGCCTAATATATCGGTGTTCAGCTCTATTGATTCAAAGGTTTCGGTGTCCATGAATGAGTAGGCACCTCGGTCTTCGTAGCTGAATTCGAGGTTTTT
>CAWVWU010000296.1:0-3314 GCA_963933925.1 uncultured Puniceicoccaceae bacterium | reverse complement strand
TGGACCTACGAGCGTTTTATCGACGGCCAAAGTGCGACCAGCCTCGCCTCCAACCTTGCCAAAACCACCCTCACTTCCCAAGGCTACTCCAACGTCCTCAATCGACGCTCCTGGTGGTCCCTCAACCAACAACCCATGCACGTCGTGGTCATCTCCGGTTCAGAGCCCAACGGAACCCAAGTTTATCTCACAGCCGGCGCCAGTTTCGTAAGCCGCGATGAAGCCCTCAAAGACGCCAAAGAGATGGCCTGGGCACAGTGGCCCTATCCCGCATACAAGAATTACATCGTCGAAACCTACCTCCTCATAACACCCGAAACCTCATCGCCCACCAACACCTACTCAGCCGAACTCGGCAACGGAACTGGCGGCGGAGGAGGAGGAGGCTCCAACCAAGGAGCCCCGTATATCATAACAAACCTTGTAGACCTATACCTTGAAGAAGGCGAATCGGGCACCTTTGACGTCAGAGCCGGAGGATCCGCTCCACTCACCTATCGCTGGAGTTTCGCAGGCAACACCCCAGTCGACTCCGATAGCGGCACCCTTCCCATACACTTCGCCGGTCTCTGGCAAAACGGCTCCTCAGTCCAAGTAGAAATAATCAACGCCTTGGGAACGGTCACAAGCAGCAGAGTCACTCTTCACATTCATGCAAAAAAACAAAATACCATAACAATCGGCAGCCTCTTCGTCCCAGAAGGAGACACCGCCGAAAACACGGTCGATATAGCCGTCTCTCTCGAATTTCCCTCAGAATCGGGCGTATACATTTACTACGAAACCGCCGACTCAAGCGCCATAGCCTATGCCGACTATATCCCCACCTCAGGTGTACTCGAAATTCCTCATGGCCAACTAAGCGGTACCATACCCGTCACAATTATTGGCAACGAGAGAATACAATTCGACCGAACATTTAGACTCCATATCCTACGTGCAGTCAGAGCCTATGCCCCCATGCCCACGGCCAATATAACCATCGAAGACGACGACTCAGGCATAGAAACATTTGGGACAATCGATACCAACTTCACCGTAAACGCAGCCGCGATCAGTGCCATCGAAACCGCCCCCGACCTCGGCCTATTCGTCGCAGGAAACTTCACTACGATCAATGGAGCCAGCCGCTCCTCCCTCGCGAAAATGAACATAAACGGCACCGTCGACCCAACATTTGCCCCGACCCTAACAGACTTCTCCGGCAACCCAGTAGGAGTAGAAGAGATCGAGGCCACACCAACAGGTGGAGTCTGGGCAGTCAGTCTAAAGCTCGTACGCCTCAATGGAGCCATAAGGACCAACAACGACGAACACCATACACTCATAAAACTGGACAGCAGCGGAAACAAGACCGCCGGCTGGTCGAACAACTTCGAATACAGAAGCTTTCTATTCGGCCACGACATACACCACTTCCCCGGAACCTCAATAATCAGAGTGGGAAGAAGTACCCATGATTCCAACACAGGAAATCTCCAAGGATATGTTACGTACCGAGGAAATGCCCCCGACTACAGCACCCTCAATACGACCAACTTCGAACAAGGGCTCTGGGTGCTTCCCAGTGGAGAACGACTCATCGGATTCGAAAGGCACATACTCGCAGCACCTTTGACGTCCTTATTAAAATTTAGAAATCCAGCACCCATCCCCGGAGGATTCAACGATCATTCCGCTGTTTTAGATGACTTCATTGCAGCACCCCCCCTACCCGACATATACAATAACTTCTCCATTATAGAAATTGTCGACGTCGATTCACTCGGACGTATTCTAATGTTTGTCAGGTATTTTGATGCGGGAAATAGAGACCGCCGAGGCCTGTATAGAATCAACGCCGACGGCAGTTTGGACTCCAGCTTCAACTTCGTTGAACTCACCGGAAGCACCGATTTCTCAATCCAACCAGACGGCAAGATCCTCATAGCAGGCAACAACCAACCATCCGTCAACGGCACACTCTTTCGCCATCTCGCCCGCGTCGACTCCTCGGGAAACATCGACCCAACACTCAAGTTCAAAGAAGACTTCGGCCCCACCGACTCCATCCGCGAAGTCTAAGCCGCCGGTAACAACATGGCATACCTCCGATTCTTTCAGACCGGTGTCAAACGCGTATTCACCGGTCCCCACGCCCTCCCGAAAATCGAAACCCAAATCTACGACTCCGTCCAAGTCCACCGCACCCTCATGACCTACACCGTCCAAGCCAGCGGCATGGAGCCCCTCTCCTACCAGTGGTACATCGACGGCCAACTCCAAACCTCCACGACAAATTCCCTGCCTATCAACACCCCCACACCCCTCTCCGTCGGCGAACACACTCTCCAAGTCAAAGTCACCAACCCTATCGGCAGCATCGAGAGCCGCGTCGCCACCATGCACATGTTCTCCCCCAATGACCTCATTTCCATCAGCCGCCAACCCGAGTCCATCCGCATCTACCAAGGCGACGTCCCCCGCTTCAGCGTCGAAGTCCTCAGCACCAGCCCCATCCACTACCAGTGGTACCTCGATCACGAACCCATTCCCGGAGAAAACGGCCCCGTCCTCATAGGAAGCTTCGACACCAACGACTACATCGGCACTCGCATCCTCTATGTCGATGTCACCAACGAAGTCTCCAGACTCCGCTCCACCATCGTCACCGCCCAAGTAGAACCCTACGAAGACTACTCGACCTGGAGACAAGACGTCTTCCCCCCCGAAGTGGCCGATACCCCACAAGCCGACCCCACCGCCGACTACAACCACGACGGAATCACTAATTACCACACTTTCCTCCTCGGCCTCGACCCCGGCGAAAAAGAAGGCCTCGCCCACAGAGCCACCCAATTTCTCGAACGCAAAGACCAAGCCGACTACGTCCGCTTCACTTACTCCATCACCGTCACCCGTCTCCAAGTGTATTTCGAAAAGTCCTACAACCTCGACACCTGGGAACTCGCCTGGGGCACCGTTGAAAAATTCACCGACACCAACCGCTCCCGTGCCCTCGATGTCAAATTCCCCATTCCCCCCGAAGAAACCCGCCCGCTATTCTACCGCCCAATCTACTACTTCACTGAATAACAGTATTCACACCCCAAGCCCCAGCGACTATCTGAATTCTCTTTGGAAACTGAGGTCACCAAGGGCTCGCGAATAGGGTCAAACCTTTCCTTTTGTCATTTATAGAATACATTGGATACGGGCATTCTAACTTTTCAAACCTAAATTCCGAGCGAGCCCATCGAGATCAATAACTGGCTGGGGGGAGAAAAAAACAAAGGGCTGCATTGCTACAACCTATTTGCCGACCGGATATTTCC
>CAWVWU010000295.1:0-3377 GCA_963933925.1 uncultured Puniceicoccaceae bacterium | reverse complement strand
GGCTTACGAGGTTTATTGAATAGCGATTCGGTGGAGCTGAATCAGTGATGCACCTCCCAGTAGCCCATTTATCCTAGCTCGCTTCATGCGTATCATGAAGTTAGGTGAAGGTGGCGTTTCGGTGGGACCCCAAAGAGCCTGAAAATTTATCGAAAAAAAAGAAACTTTCTTAATCTTTAATTCGTAATGATTATGTGCAGAGCCAAACTTCTGCAATTTTGAAAAATACTCTTTAATCGGGCGGACCATCGCTCTGAAGAAATCGAACGTATGGGTGGATAGTGTTTGGCAGGAAATGGGACGAGTGATCGAATTCGAAGAACGTATTGATTAGTTAGTGGAGACGTGTCCGGTCATCTGAATTCAGGCTTGTCTGACCTCGAAACGTTTAGAGATGGAGTGACGGACTCCTGGTCCGCACGAAAAGCGATTCACTCCTTTAAGGAAGAAAGCCTGAAGCGGAAAAAGAATCTGTTTCGGATTTGTTTGGAGCTCGAATCAACGGTGGGAGAAAGGTCCTAAATTTGGGAATTCAAAATGATAAGTGTAATTAAAAATAATATACGAATGAGGCGTTATGATGCTATGAAAATGGCGAGTTGCTGGTTGGTGTTGTTTGGGGTGGTTCAATTATGGGCTGATGGTGATGTTGTCGGTGTATTAGAAATAGAGATCGATGATGATGCAATCGATTTGCAAGTTATTGGGGATAAAGACGACGCTTGGGTACTTGAGACCTCCCAAAACTTGGTGGCTTGGGACCGGATCCCAGAGATGACCTCGGTTTATTCAGATCATGGCCCGATTTCTGTTTCTTTCGATGGTGAAACTGTTTTTTATCGAGCTCGTAATATTCCGAGTTTTTATGATCCGTTTTTTCTGCAAACGATTAGTATCGAATTTGCCGAGTCAAATTGGAGTACAATATTGGCAGGAAATTATGCCGATGCGAGTTTCCTGGCCGGAGATGTTAGCTATGATGGATTCGAGTATCCACAAATCGGGATACGTTATAAAGGTAATACTTCCTATACTCGAAGTGGAGAGAAAAAATCAATCGCGATCGATATGGAGTACGGCGATGCCGATTTGGAAATAATGGGTTTCGATGATTTCAACTTCAACAATGCCTTCGACGATGAAACGTTGATGAGAGAGACTCTCTATTTTAATTCGATTAAAGAGTACTGTATAACTCCGAGTGCAGGGTTCATTAAGGTTAAGATCAATGGGGAAAATTGGGGACTCTATTCGAATGCCCAACAACAGGATAAGACCTTACTTGAAACGTGGTTTGATAATGCGGACGGAGACCGTTGGAAAGCGCCAAGTGGAACGGGTGCTGGAGGAGGCGAAAACGGAGGTCCTGGTGGTGGAGGTCCTGGTGGTGGAGGTCCTGGTGGCGGAGGTCCTGGTGGTGGAGGTGGGGGGCAGTGGGACACTGCTGACAAGGCCTTAGGCTACCTTGGCGATAATGCGAGTGACTACGAAGGGTTCTACGAGTTGAAGAAGGATGGTACAGGAGTCGCCTGGTTCAATCTGATCGCTGCAGCTAAGTTTTTAGACGAAACGAACAATTCAGGCAGTGGATATCGTGAAACTATGGATACAATTTTTGCGGTCGATGAATGGCTTTGGTTTTTGGCTGCGGAAAATATTTTTACCGATGATGATAGCTATTGGCACAAAGGGGCTGACTACCAGATCTACTATGATCCAGAAGGGGGGCGCGTACATCCCATAGAGCACGATGGGAATGAGGCATTTACCGTGGCGCAATCTTCCCTTAGTCCTTTCGAGGGCTTGGGGAATGCAAACCGTCCTGTGATTGATAAGTTCCTAAGCAATCCGGAATTGAAGCAGCGCTACTGTGCTCACTTGCGGACGATTTTAGATGAGCGTTTCAATCCAGATTACATGAATGAGCTTATCGAATCCTATCGGGCTGTCATTTCGGATGAACTAGAAAATGATCCGAAGAGAGGATTCTCTTTCAGCTTGTTCAGTTCTGACATCGTCGCTTTGAAATCACACATCCAAAGTCGCTATGACTATTTGCGAGGACACGCGGATATTTCGAAAACGGGACCTAACATAAGCAGCATAAACTTGCGTGAGGTACCGACTGCAGGAGAGCCAGCTTCTGTTGCGGCGTCGATCAGCCAACATGAATCTGAAGGAGTTGGTTCTGTTCGTTTGTATTACCGCGTAGGAGACGCGGGAGGATACACCGATGTTGCGATGCTCGACGATGGTTTACACGACGACGGAGCTGCCGGTGATGGCGTGTACGGGGGTGTGACTGCGGGTTATCAGGCCGGGCAGAAGGTGCGTTACTACGTGGAGGCGATTTCTGGAAATAGCGATAAGACGGTGAGTTACTTACCCGCACGTGCCGAGTCGGAGCCGCTTAAGTTTGAGGTGCTAACTACAGATGCGGTGGAGACTTCGGTCGTGATAAACGAGTTTATGGCATCAAATGATTCCACATTGGCCGACCCGCAGGGCGATTATGATGATTGGATCGAATTGAAGAATCTTTCCGCAGAGGAATTGGATATGTCTGGTATGTTCCTCACCGATAACGCGGACAATCCAAGGAAGTGGGAGATTCCCCAAGGAACCACTATCTCCGCTAACGGCTATCTGATTGTCTGGGCGGACGAAGATGGTTCAAACACGGAAGGTCTTCACGCTAACTTCAAGCTCTCAGCCAGTGGGGAGGAGATCCTGATTGTGGATACGGATGCGAATTTGAATGCCGTGCTGGATCGAGTCGAGTTCGATGCTCAAACTACAGATACTTCCTGTGGCCGATTGCCTGAGGATTCAGACACATTCGATTTCATGACAGCTACACCCGGTATTGCGAACTTGAGCGAGTGATTGGTTTGGAGCACTTTTACGCTTTTTGATAGGAATTTGATAGGAAATCGCTATCAATTCACCTAAATTATTGTTCGTAAGCAATTTAAATGGTGGAGGTGGTGGGAGTCTAAACCGATTTAATGCCTATAGGACAATGACTTACCTAGGTGTAGTGATGCAGGGGGTGGCTAGAAACTGCATAGAGTTGCAACAAATGTGGCAGGAAATTGGCAGGAAGATCTGAAACCTTTAAAAAGAGGGGGAGGGGGTCTCGTCAATCACGCTGGTGAGTATGATTATACATCGATAATCCCCTAAAAAAATAAGATTCTCATGGGGTTCCGATGGGATAGAGAAAAGCTAATAGGCGGGGATTCGTAACCCCGAAAGGGAGTGGAATTAGAATTCATCAACTGCCCCCAGAAAAAATTGTCGTCCTATGGGTCATTCTCTATTTCAGTTATGTCATGAAATCACTCCCCATCCTACTCGCCCTCGGTTGCCTTATA
>CAWVWU010000294.1:0-3395 GCA_963933925.1 uncultured Puniceicoccaceae bacterium | reverse complement strand
AACCTAACACAGAACTATACCACCTGAAGTTTTAACAAGAAGTGGGACATCCCCTTCTTTAATGTTTCGTCTCGTTGTTTCTCAAGTGTCGCCCGCTGGGCTCGGTAGCTGATTGGGATTTTGAGAGGTGGTAGAAAATTATTTTAACCGCTAAGGACGCAAAGATCGCTAAGATTGGGTTGTGGCCCGTGCTTCGTTCTTTGAACTATGCAGGGTTTAAAGAGCGGGATCCTCCTTTGTGTTGTTTTGACCACGTACCGAGGAGTTTTGCGACGACACCTGAAGAACGAAGTGATGAAGCATTGATACGACAGAATGAAATGGAGATGGCGAAGCAATAGAACGAATTTGTTGCAGGGCTTGGGGGACTCAATTTTTAAGGGAATTTTGAATAAATAGGCCCTGTTGGTCGACTGACAGGGAAGCGTTGTTGTTCGAAAGGTTGAAGCAAGGAGATCTTTGGGGCGTGTTGGCTTTTTGTTGACTCTGTCAACTTCTTTTTGGTGAAAACGGGATAAAATCGCGCTTGCATTGGTAAACAGAAGAAGCCTTGTTGGGCAGTACGAATACACCGAATCATATGAAGAAAGCTCTTATTACTGGAATCACGGGTCAGGATGGCTCGTATTTGGCGGAATTTTTATTGTCGAAGGGCTATGAGGTGCATGGCGTGATTCGTCGTGCCTCGACCTTCAATACGAGTCGAATCGATCACTTGTATCAGGATCGGCATGTGAATGGGGTGAAGCTTTTCCTGCATTATGGAGATTTGGCGGATTCGGTGCAGATGGTGAAGTTGCTTTACGATCTACAGCCGGATGAAATCTATAACCTCGGGGCTCAGAGTCATGTGCGGGTTTCGTTTGATATCCCTGAGTATACGGGCGACGTTGTTGGTCTGGGAGCGGCTCGTATTTTGGAGGCGATTCGAGAAGCGAAGTTGGTAGGCAAGGTGCGTTTCTACCAGGCGTCTTCTTCTGAAATGTATGGGAAGGTGCAGGAAGTGCCCCAGACGGAGAATACGCCGTTTTGGCCCCGTTCGCCCTATGGATGTGCGAAGATGTATGCTCACTGGTTGACGGTGAATTACCGGGAATCTTATAACATGTTCGCGTGTAGTGGGATTTTGTTTAACCATGAGTCTCCACGTCGCGGCGAGACTTTCGTGACGCGCAAGATCACACGGGCGGCGACGCGGATTAAGTTGGGCTTGCAGGAGAAGTTGTATTTGGGGAATTTGGACGCTCAGCGTGACTGGGGTTATGCTAAGGAGTATGTTGAAATGATGTGGCTGATGCTGCAGCAGGATGAGCCCGATGACTATGTGATAGCGACGAATGAAACGCACTCAGTGAAGGAGTTTGTGCAGGAGACATTTGGGGCTCTCGATCTCGATTGGGAAAAGTACGTGGACTATGACGACCGTTATGAGCGCCCGGCGGAAGTGGAGCTCTTGATTGGGGATCCTGCGAAGGCGAAGAAGCAGTTGGGCTGGGAACCTAAGGTGAAATTTAAGGAGTTGGTGAAGATTATGGTGGATGCTGACCTGAAGCTTGCTGAACAGGAGAAGAAGATAAAGGCGGCTCTGGCGTGAACGCCAAAGAGGTTCTGGGTGATGGGTTCTAGGTAATTGGTGCTTCCGGCTTTGTTGCTCTACGCCGAGACAAGTTGAGAATTGGTGCTTCCGGCTACTCGTTGATACGCCGAGACAAGGAGGGCGGAGAGGAGGGGGATTGAAGATTACAATTTGAAGAGGGGGATTTTTTAACCGCGACGGAGTGGAACGGAGATGGCGAAGCAAAGACGCTAAATTACGCTAAAATGAGTGAATTATTGTATAAGGAAGAGTGCTACGCAATTGTCGGGGCTTGTTTTGAAGTGTATAAAGAAAAGGGGAGCGGTTTTCTGGAGTCGGTCTACCAAGAATGCCTAGAGATTGAATTTGAGTTTCAGGAGATTCCTGCTGTGGCTCAATTACCGTTAGAATTGCGATATCGGGGGCGGGTTCTGAAACAAAAATATGTACCGGATTTCGTGTGTAACGAGTCTATTGTCTTGGAGATAAAAGCAGTGAAGGCTTTGACCGACGAACATCGTGCACAGGTAATTAACTACTTGCGGGCGACGGGTAAAGAATTGGGGTTATTGGTGAATTTTGGACACTACCCGAGACTTGAGTGGGAAAGGATCGTGCTGACTGCAAAGTGATACGCTTTTCGCGATATTTCGTGTTTTTAGCGGTTCGTTGTATTTGTTATGAAATTGAGTGATAAGATATATGTGGCGGGGCACCGGGGGATGGTGGGTTCTGCGGTGGTGCGCCGGTTGAAGGGATTGGGCTACGAGAATATTGTGGTGCGGACGAGTGCGGAACTGGACCTAACGAACCAGGCTGCGGTTAATGCGTTCTTTGAGGTGGAGAAGCCAGATGTGGTGGTGATGGCGGCTGCGAAGGTGGGAGGTATTCATGCCAATAGTACGTATCCGGCTGAATTTATTTATGATAATCTGGTGATCGCTTCTAATACGATTCATGCGGCTTATAAGTCTGGCGTGGGGCGGTTTTTGTTTTTAGGGAGTTCGTGTATCTATCCGAAGTTGGCTGAACAGCCCTTGCGGGAGGATTGCTTGTTGACGGGACCTTTGGAGGAGACGAACGAGGCTTATGCCATTGCGAAGATTGCGGGGCTGAAGTTGTGCCAGCACTACAGGGCTCAGTATGGGGTGGTTTTTCACTCTTTGATGCCAACGAATCTTTATGGACCGGGGGATAATTATCATCCGGAGAATTCACATCTGTTGCCGGCTTTGTTGCGTCGTTTTCATGAAGCGAAGCTTGCGGGAGCAAAAGAGGTGGCGGTGTGGGGATCGGGGACGCCGTTGCGGGAATTGATGCATGCCGATGATCTTGCAGATTCGGTTTTGTTTGCTCTGGAGATGGAAAACCCTCCGGAGGTTCTCAATGCAGGAACGGGTGTGGAGCACAGTATTCTGAGGATTGCTGAGTTAGTGAAGGAGGCAGTTGGTTTTGAGGGGGCGTTGGTCTTTGACTCAAGTAAACCCGATGGGACTCCTCGAAAAATTATGGATGTCTCTCGATTGAGGGATGCGGGATGGGCTGCTGAGATTTCTTTGGAGAAGGGGGTTGCGATGGCGTATCAAAACTTTTTGGACGAAATTGGCTCGGGTGATTTGAGGGCGAAGTAGGGGCCGCCTTTGGCGGTGATTAAACATTAACGATTACGGATTGTCCGGTTGAGGTTTGGTTGTCCGGATAGCCGGAGCTACATGGGAGATGTTTTGAGGGTCGGTAGGGAATTGAAGATATTTCGTCATTTCACTCAAGTGTCGCCCGTTGGGCTCGGTAGGAGATAGGGCTTTGAGGGTTGATAGGC
>CAWVWU010000293.1:0-3512 GCA_963933925.1 uncultured Puniceicoccaceae bacterium | reverse complement strand
CCTCGACATAATGATACACGACTTAGACGGCTTAAGTGTTCTACGTCGGATTCGAAAAGCCTCCATCCGCACCCCCGTCATCATAATTACCGCACGCGACCTCCACGAAGAAAAGATCGAAGGCCTAGATGCCGGAGCGGATGACTATGTCGTAAAACCCTTTTTCGTCGACGAACTCGTGGCTCGCCTCCGCGCCGTATGGCGTCGTACCATGGGACAAGGATTGGACATCCTAAGAGTTGGAGATCTCATCGTAAATTTAATGACACGAGAGACCACACGTGGCAGTGAAAAAATAGACCTGCCCACCAAAGAATTTAACTTGCTCGTTTTCCTAATGAAAGCCCCTGGGCGCGTCTATAACCGAGTTCAGATCTTCGAAAATGTTTGGAATTTTGACTTCGATCCAGAAACCAACTTGGTCGATGTATACATCGGTCGTCTCCGACGAAAGATTGACAAGGACAACCCGATCAAACTCATAGAAACCGTCCGGGGAGTGGGCTACCGTATTCAAAAACCAGATGTTCATTAAATCCTTTAGATTAAGAATCGCCCTATGGTCCTGCGGTCTATCGACCTTCGTCATTCTCATTTTCATGCTGGGTGTGACTACCAACGTAAAAAACGAGACAGCGGAACTGGTCGATCATCATATCGAAGCAATGGCAGCTGTCGTTCTCGCAAGCTCTCCGCAGGATCCCTTCACCGAAGACCCGTTCAATAGTATTCTCCATTTTGACCAAGGTTCCTTTCGAGGAGCGATCTACGACAACGACGAGAATATCGAAGAAGCTACCGGGAACGTCGTATTGATCGCTATAGAAGAAGCCGACGGAACATTTTCCTACCAAGATTCCAACTACTGGAACACTACCTATAAACAACGCGTCCTTGAAAACCCGATTATTAACATCGGACACACACTATCCCAATCCCCAAAACCTGCAGACCAACCCACCGCACGATGGGAAATCAGATACTACAAAAAAGGCGGTAGAAGCGTCTATCTCGCAATAAATCAACACGAGAATAAAGACGAGTACCTCGAACTCATCGTTCTCACCGCAATGGCAATTCCCCTGGCGGCTGTTATCCTCGCATTGGGCGGATGGTGGATGGGCTTCTACGCGGTTCGCCCTGTCAAAGCGATGTCCCTCGCAGTCTCGTCAATTAAAGCAGAAGACCTCGACAAACGCGTCCCGCAAAGCGAGCGAGAAGACGAAATGGGCGAACTAGCAAGTCTCATCAACGCCATGCTTGATCGTATCGAAAAAAGCTACAATCAAGCCAAACGCTTCACCGCAGATGCCTCCCACGAACTCCGCACTCCACTCGCAATTCTCCAAGGAGAACTTGAAGCCAGAATGCGAGACTCCAACCATGAACTCGAATCCAATGCGAGAATGTTGGACGAAATCCGACGCCTAAAAGCACTGACTCACTCACTCCTCTTTCTTTCAAAAGCAGACTCTGGATCCCTCAAAATCGACCACGAACCTATCGACCTTCGCAATATAACAAACCAATCCATGACCGACATGGAGGAGATATCACGCGACAAAAAGCTCAGCTTCACTTTCGACGACCAACTTGGCGAAACATCAATCACTGGGGATCCATCTCTAATCCAACAAGCGTTGATGAATCTGATCAAAAACGCGATTAAGTTCAACCGCCCCAACGGGAAAGTATCCTGTAGCCTGCACAACAAAACGACGGCAATTCACATACGCATTGGCAATACCGGACAGGAAATTCCCACTATAGATCACGAACGTATATTCGAACGCTTTTATCGAATAGATGATGACCGCAACCGACAAACTGGTGGCTTCGGCTTAGGACTAAACATAGCACGAGAAATTGTACGTGCCCACGGCGGAGACCTCATCTTATTATCGAGCACCTCAGACTGGAGCGAGTTCGAAATAACCCTCCCCTTATCCGCCCAAACATAACTAAATATTCATCTTAGGTTAACCGCTCATTCATTTACCAGTGATACACTCGGTGCTACAATATGTCAGCACCAAGTTCCCATTCCCACAACGGTCGCCTCGCTCTAGTTATTAACAAGTGCACCGGATTCTTCGGACCCTATTTCCCAATAGTACTCCTTTACATTATTGGCTTACCGCTCTTAAGCCTCTCCAGAGTCGCCTTGGCCCTCTGGCAAAACGAACGCATCGCGGCCTCTGGAATTTCCCTGTTCACCTTCCTAACTCAAGGGATTAGGGCGGACATCATTCAAGTCTCAATCCTCTGCGTCCCACTTCTCTTCGTCTCTCTCATTCTAGCAACGAAATGGACCTGGAGAGCGTGGACTTGGTTCAGCTATTCGTGGATCCTCATCGCCTCGCTCTTTCTCGTCTTTCTCGAAGTTTCCACACCAAGTTTTATCAGCCAATACGACTTCCGCCCCAATCGACTTTACATCGAATACCTCGCTTACCCCCAAGAAGTTTTTGCAACGATATGGACCGAATTTCGCGTTTCATTTCTAGTGGGCACTGGATTCACTGCAGCCATCTGCTTCTACCTCGCAAGAACACTCCGATTCTGGCTAAAATCGACTCCCTCTTGGAGCCTCGTCAAACAACTCTGCCTCTTTCCAGTAGTTCTTCTCTTTCTCTTCGCTGGTATTCGTTCGACAACCGATCATCGCCCAGCCAACCCCGCCCTCTTCGCCCTTACCAGCGACCCACTCGTCAACAGCCTAATAATCAACTCGAGCTGGTCTGTCGTACAAGCCGTCTACAACCTTAAGCACGAATCGAAATCCAGTGACGTCTACGGAATTCTTGACGCCGAATCCATGCTGAAAACAGCCGGACTCTGGCTCGACTCCAAAAGCGCCAACGGCTTAGCTCCAACCTATCGCTATCATGCCGCCAGTGCAAAAAGAGATAAGCCGCTAAATCTAGTCATCATTCTCGAAGAAAGCCTGGGCGCTACCTTTGTAGAATCCCTCGGCGGACTCCCCGTCACACCCGAACATGAAAAACTAAAAAATGAAGGCTGGTGGTTCGAAAACCTCTACGCAACAGGTACGCGATCTGTACGAGGTATCGAAGCCGTCGTTTCAGGATTTCTCCCAACGCCCTCGCGCAGCGTAGTAAAACTCTCACTCTCACAAAATAATTTCTTCACCATAGCCGGACTCCTCGAAAGCAAAGGCTACTCAACCGAATTCATTTACGGGGGAGAAGCCCACTTCGACAACATGAGAACCTTTTTCACGGGGAATGGCTTCCAATCAGTAATCGATCAATACGACTACCAAAACCCAGAATTTCACGGAACATGGGGCGTATCCGACGAAGACCTTTTCAACAAAACACACGAACGCCTCATCGAACTCAACAAACAAGGAAAACCATACTTCAATCTCGTATTCACAACATCCAACCACTCACCATTCGAATACCCGCAAGGTCGTATCGAACCCTACGACGCCGAACAATAAAGGGCGCTTCTCAGCTTGCTGAGCATTCGCCCATGGTTGAACA
>CAWVWU010000292.1:0-3548 GCA_963933925.1 uncultured Puniceicoccaceae bacterium | reverse complement strand
CTATCAATCAACTCAACCCTCGACCCCGGCTCAAACTCCCACTCTTCAAAAGTCGCAACAGGACAATACAACCAAAACCGATCCACACGATTCACTTCAACCATCGCCGCCACTAGCTCAAAAGCCATCTGCTCCATCCCGCCAGCACTCCCAATCGTCATCCAACGCAGATCAATGAGAATATTCATCATCGCCTATTTTCTTCACTAAATGATCTGCTCATAAGGCTTTTCCGTGACGTACACGTCTCTAGCGAAAACCGATGAAATGGACTGAGCGATTCGAGTAAGGAAATCCCGAAATTTCCCATGAGCAGGAATCGCAGGACCAAAGAACGTTTTTCTCTCGTACTTAAAAAAATCCAAATACTGTGAAATCCATGACCGATGAACATAACCCAAACGTCTGAGCGAAATCTGAAAATTCTCGATAAAAACTTTGTCTCTCAAACTTCGAGTCTTCGTCTCCGGATAGTCTCTCGAACAGGCAAGAAATTCATCAATCTGCCCTACGACTCCACCTGCTTGAACAATTCGTAGCCAATAATCGTAATCGATACTGCAATCTAGGCTTTGATCCAAATATCCGATTTTCTCCATGATCCGACGACTCCAAAACGCCGCCGGCTGACAAATAAAACACTCCCCCTGAAACGATTCCCAGTCCCAATCTCTTGTCCGGTAGTCGCCAATCGCATTCCCTTTTTCATCGATGTAAGTCGCTTTACCATACACTAAATCAACCGCTGAATTTTCCCTCCAAAAATCCACGACATTTCCTAAAGCCCCAGGCAATAACACGTCATCGCTATTCAAAAACCCAACAATATCCCCACTACAAACCTTCAACCCTTTATTGATCGCATGGCTCTGGCCTAAGTCTTTTTCGATGAAAACTTTTGCTCGGCCATTAAATGCTTTCAAGGCTTCAACCGTTTCATCTCTAGATACGGAATCGAATACGATCACTTCCACCTGAACTCCTTCCTGGGAAAAGATGCTATCAATGCAGTGCTTGATATATGGGCCCTGTTGATAAGAAGGCACTACAATCGAAATCGTAGGTTGATTAATTTCCATCATTTGGAAGCACGTTTCGACTTGATGCATGCGGAAATAGCTTCGTCATAAGAAATTCGCGGAAAAACATCCAGTTCCCCTCCTATACCTGCGTTAAAAACCTCGATCCCGTTCTTTTCGCAAACCGCTTTCACTTTCTCGTAATGCTTAATCATTAAATCCGGATTGGGCGTATGCCAGACCTTCCCTTTTCCGAAATATCGTGGATCGAAATGATTAGGATCCTCGTCCTTATCCAAAACAATTCGCTTGTCTAAACGAGCAGAATCTTGATCAAGAATAGTAGCCAAATCAGGCACTTGATAATCCGTATCGCAGCCAATTAGGAACAAGCGTTTCGCTCCCAATTTTACTGCTAATTGCATTAGCGTTATTGTAACGGTCATTGCTTCAACCACAAAATCATCTTGAGCCAAACTGAATAATTGTTTCTGCCCACCATTCAGATTCAACGGCTTCGCATCAAAATAGCAGACATTTTTCCTCGGTTGGATAATCTCTTCAACATCCTGAGGGGAAAAAGGCGTATCATGCGGAAATATTTGTCGCGGAAAAAAAAATATCGTCCGCTTTAGCTTATGTATCCAAGCTGAAATATCATCCTTTTGGTCAGGCAGTACAACCGTATCTACACAACTGTAATAATCAGGTCTCCATTTTGTTTTTTCAAAAACCAAATAGATTGCATTCGAGGCGAACGTTGGAACGCCCTTCAAAGAATCAAGGTTGTGTTCATTCAACGAAGGTCCATTCCCCAAAATGAATACACTGTCAGAACGAAGATTGGGGATTCGATTCAAACTCAGCGGCTTTCTCCTAAACCAGTCGCCAATCACAGAACAATTCCTTCCATAATTGAATTATGAGGATTCACATCACGTGAAGCACAAGAACAAAAGGTCGCAATTTTAAATTCGCTCCAAATTTCTTGCCTTCATGGGACCGTCCAAGTAGCCACATTCCTAAATGAACGGAAACACTTCTGTAAGAACGCGTCTGAAACAAGGCACTCCCGTTATTGGAACCTGGTTAAACTCAGGATCAGCGATTTTGGGAGAACTAATGGCTCAAACTGGCCTTGATTTCATTACAGTAGACGCAGAACATTCGGCCGTAGATATCGTCGAAGCACAACGAATTTTCCAAGCGATTCGCTCGGGAAATCCTCAAACCGAAGCTTTCGTCAGACTACATGGAGTCGACTATTCGCTGACAAAACGTTACTTGGACGCAGGTGCTACCGGAATCATCGGTCCTCTGGTAACCAATGCCGATCAAGCTCGATTATTGGTCCAGGCCTGCAAATACCCGCCATTAGGGAAACGAGGAGTTGGGTTTTGCCGCGCCAACGAATACGGTTTATCCGTAGAATCGCATTTTCGCGACGCAAACGAACAAATTCTCGTCGCAGTACAAATCGAAGACATAGAAGCCGTTGACAATATTGACGAGATTCTCTCAGTTGAAGGAATTGATGCGGCCTTCATCGGACCTTATGATCTCACCGCTTCTATGGGAATAACGGCTCAGTTCGACCATCCAAGTTTCATCGATGCTCGAAACCGAATCCTCCACTCATGCGAAACTCACAACATCACACCTGGAATTCACATCGTCCAACCAGACCCCAACGAAGCTATTGAACGAATCAAAGACGGGTTTAAGCTCCTCGCCTACAGTCTAGACATCACGATGGTCCAAAAAGCCTGCGTAGAAGGCCTTAAAAGCATTCGATCGAAAATCAGCCAAAAGTGAAAAAAGAAATGGCAACAAAATACGACCTAGCAGCCCTTCTCCCAATGAAGGCAAACAGCGAACGCGTAAAGGGTAAGAACTTTCGAGAATTCGCAGGTAAACCATTATTCCGGTGGATCCTGGATACGTTACTTAAAATCGATGAAATCGACTGCGTTATCATCAATACGGATGCCCGACAAATACTCGAGGCAAATGGTCTAACCGATTCTAACCGCATTTTAATAAGAGATCGCAAACCAGAACTATGCGGCGACCACGTTAGCATGAACAAAGTACTGAATGACGACATTCAAAATATTGATTCCAGTACATACTTGATGACCCACACCACAAATCCACTGCTATCATCCGAAACGATCCGTAAAGCTATTCAATCCTATGGTACAGGATTACCAGAAGGCAAAGACAGTCTCTTTACAGTTAATAAATTTCAAACCCGATTCTATCGTGAGGACGGAACACCAGTAAATCACGACCCCGAGAACCTTCTTCGCACCCAAGACCTTGAGCCTTGGTATGAAGAGAACTCGAACCTTTACATCTTTTCTCAAGACTCTTTTACAGAAGCGAATGCAAGAATCGGTCAAAATCCTATATTGTTTGAAACACCGACCACCGAATCGCAAGACATAGACAATAAGATAGATTGGCAAATAGCAGAGATAATGGCTCTTGCCGCGATGATGGCACGTAGTCAAAGTATATGATATA
>CAWVWU010000291.1:0-3575 GCA_963933925.1 uncultured Puniceicoccaceae bacterium | reverse complement strand
GACACATATGACTAGACACGGAGCTCCAAATCACGGTGCTTGGTGTGACGCTTACTTTTCAACCCCAAAATTTTCAGTTAAATCTCAAAATAAAGAACCCCCAGCTAAACACCCGAACCCAAGCACAAAAAAGCCTCCTAATAAATAGGAGGCTTTCGAAATTAATACTTAGACACTCAAGCCTTATTGATTTCTCAATTCGTCAAGATCAAGACCAACATCGTCAATACGATCCTTAGAGAAGACGTCTTCAAAGTCTGTATCTTCACTTGGCAAGATACGAGCAGTGATAAAAATCAATAGATTACGAGTCACTTCCCTTTCTGACTTATGCCTAAACAACTTTCCAAATAGCGGGATCTTTCCCAAAACAGGAACTTCGCTACTATTGTTCGAGATCGTTGTTTCCATCAATCCACCCAAGCCCATCGTATAGCCATCTTTCAGAGAAATCTGAGTCTTCGTACGACGAGTAGAAATAACAGGAATTGAGGCCCCGCCAGCACCGCCAAAAGTAACGGACTCCTTCGAATCACTCACTTCAGGCTCTACAGTTAATGTAATCAAACCACTATTATTCACTGATGGCTTAACTCTCAAAATAACTCCAATATCCTTAAACTCAAAGCCCGACACCTCGAAAGTCCCTCGCTCTTCATTATAGGTGTACTCTGGAATCGGATACTGAGTTCCGATCGAAATCATAGCCTCTTGATTATTCAAAGTAACAACCGTTGGGTTTGAAACGAGCTTTGAATCATCGAGCTGATCTAACGCACTGACAATAACATTGAATTGATCCCCTGAAAAAACGGCAGAGCTAATTCGAGAAACAGTATTCTGTCGAATTAAGTTACCCAACTCGTCAAAAGTATCGGAATAATCTGAAACCTTAGAAGAAAACAAAGGATCCAGTTCGGTGCCGACGGCATCACCAACTTGTTTTTCACCAGCGTATCTGACATTATAGCCACCCAAGTTAGTCCAATTTATGCCAATATCAGTGGCATCAGTATTGGTCACTTCAATAAAACGCGTCTCAATCATCACCTGCTGAGTAGCCTTATCAAGGCGCTTAATAACCTCAGTTATACTATTCATTTGAGACTGCTGTGCAGTTACAATGACACCATTAGTACGAGCATCTACCTGAACGCGCCCGCCTTTCTCTGTATCCACCATACTGCTCAATGTTGACGCGATTGCAGCCGCATCGGAGTAGTCCAACATGAAAATACTGGTAACAGGAGGCTCAAAGCTCAAAGTGTCTAAACTAATCACTTTAATAATATTGGACTCTTCAATAAAAGTATATCCAACAGGATCCAAAACAACATTAAAGATCTGACGCCAATTGACATCTCTTAACTTAATCGAAGCCGTACCCTGCAATGTTTCAGGAACAACAAGATTAAGCATATAAAGATCTGCCACATTGCGAAGTATCGTACGAATCTCTTCATTCGGAAAGTCTACCGATATCATATCCATTTCCGAAAGTCCTATATCAGAGCTCCCTAAGAGGGAATCCTCGACACTTCCATCAGCGGACGAAGAATTTGAATCGCTTCCATCACTCGTGTCCGATGCGAACACATTATCTAAGTCACCCTTACTCGGCGAATTATCAGGAACATTAGAAGACGATCCTTCTGTTCCTGGTAGGCCACTGGCTGAATCTACGGCCTGCGCTAGAGATCCCAGCGACAAGCACAACAGCACAACGGCTAGCACTTTCGATCTTTTTATATTATTCATATTTGCTCCTATTTTAGTTTGATTCTCAGACGTGCTTCTCCATATCGAATAGAAAACGCACTATTATCAAGTTCATCAAAAATCACTTCGTATTCCTGGTCCCGATACGAACGAACCATAGTATCTCCTTTTTTAACGCGCACTCCGTTAAACAAAGCAAAATACACCCCATTCACCTCAAAAACCCCATCAGGCACTAACGCCTCAGAAACTCTCTCAAGAACAGCGTCATCGTCCAGTTCAAGCACTTCCTCTGCGATTTCTTCTACAATCTCATCCACGAGACGACTTCTAGAAAACGGATCACCGATTTTATCAATTTCGGTTTGAAAAAGTAGAACCGGCTGAATACTCAAAAGTTCGTTCGCCGAACCAACATTAATTTCCCGTTGATCGGGAGAAAGGATCGCAGACTCTAACGCAGCGCCAAAAGCAACTGCGGTGCAGATAATGAAGATAGATTTTGGAGATAAGCTAATCATTATATTTTTCGTCCCAACATATTAATTCCAATATTTACCTCAACCTGGCTACTCTCCCCTTTACTTTTGCCCTGTCGAATTAACAACTTACCCATATTGTAATGAGCCGCCCCTCCCTCAAGTGATCTCAAAAAATTGACAACCTGTGAAAACGTTCCAACGACCGAGATGTCATAACCAATAGAACTATACTTGGCTTTTCTTCGCTTACGATTCTGTCTCGAACGTGCATCAATCGGTTTAGGACTCAATTGTCGCATCGCCGCTATCGTCACCCCGGTCTTGGCCTCTAAAGTATAGAAGTAGTCATAATTCTTTGCGAGGTCCTTAACCTCAAAAAGTCGAGATTCCGCATCCTCAATCAACACCTCAATCGAGGCCAAATCCTCAGTCAACGCATTGCCATACTTGAGGTTCTTCATAACCCGCCCATATTCAATAGACAAGTCACGCTCTTGCGATTCGAGCACATCAATTTCGCCCAGTTTCAAAAGTGAAAAAGCACAACAGGCAAGTATTACAACGATTGATACAACCGCTGAAATATGCTTTTTTGATAACGCTATTATACTAGAAAAATTCATTATCCTATTTTTTTGACTCCACGGAACCTGAGATTGATAGCTTAAATACCATAAGACTGCCTTCTCTTTGAATACTCATTATGTCGTAGTTTTGAAATCTACCTTGGTCGGCTTCATTCTCTTTTAACGTTGAAATATACCTATCCATAAGTTCTGAGGCTTCTTTGGCACCAACATCCATAGTACCCTCCAAGTCGATTCCATCATTACTGTATGCCAACATCGTCAAAACCATACTTGGGCTTAAACTTTCCCCGACAGACATTAACAGATCACTGCCAATCATCTGATCAGCTCGCGTTGACTTCATTTCATCAATACGACTATAACGCTCCATAAAGGCTCGATTGGCATCTACGCGGCTCGTATGCTCAACACGTCTTGAATCAATCTCTACACGCAAAGAACTAATCGATTCCTCAACTCCCGTCTTTTGAAACTCGCGAAAACCGAGAAACGCTACGAAACCGACAGCAATAGCCATAAACGCCACCGAGACGAAAAAGCTAGTCCGAACAACTTTGATGTCGGGTAGACTTTCGTGATCCCTGAAATCAGGTCTCCATCCGATCCCAGCTACTTCTACTTTCTTTGAAAGAACCTTCATCCTTCCTCCTTTACACAATCAAAATCACACATAAGAGCAAGGAATCCCAACCAAGAGAGATCCAAATTCGAGATACTCGCCTTTGAACCAAATGATATTCCCTTGGACTCCATCCAATCTCCTACATCTAAATCAAAGCGATCC
>CAWVWU010000290.1:0-3580 GCA_963933925.1 uncultured Puniceicoccaceae bacterium | reverse complement strand
TCGTACGACTGATGACTGGCACGCCAAAGGCTCCAACTCTCGATCTTTCGCTCGCGAATTAATGTTTGGTGGTAATTCGACCACGCCTTTTCTACCGCCAAGTACTCCCCCACTTTTCCATCTTTGATTCTCATTTTGTCCATCAATACGTAGAGATTACTTTCGCCAAATGCGACTGTAGTAAAATAACCGGCCAAAATGATAATGAATGCTTTCATGATTTTCATATATTTTCTCTCAGAATGTTGATTAAATTATTTTTCCCCAGAATATATCTATTCATTAAATAGAAAATTTTCCTTTTGAGGCAGCACTACAAACCCCCTGCTTCGATCGCGAGGCTTCAAGGAGTCTGCAGCATGATTATGCCGCTTTTTGTCAATTTTCGTGCCAGAGCATTTAACTGATCAAAAAACTCAGGAGAGTTTGCTAAGAGGCCTCGAACCTCATTTCGCGTGCGCCTCGAGACGATACAACTGCCTTTTAACCTTTTTATGAACCTTTCCAAACTCGGACAAGTCGGGCATAGCAATCCCCTCATCAAGAACCGGAGACAAAGCTGCAGATAAGGATCCGAAGCCGTCCACAGTAACCGCGTCATACGGGCGATCGGTCCCACCTGGGTTCAGAACCTCACCTAAATACCACGATGTTATATTGGTATTCCCTTTCTTGATCTGCTCAGCAATGAACGGAGCCCAAACATCTTGTTCCATTTTTAAATAATCGGCAAGAGTTCCATTGGCTTTTGCGAAGTTGATTCTGATAACTTTTGGCATATCAGCGTCACCAGACGAAACCATATTGATTAGTGGCTTCTGATACAGATGAGCTTTAGTCCTATATAAACTCCTAACAGATATGTCTGAAAACTCTTTTTTAGGGAATACCTTTTTCCACAACGAGGAACTACCATAGCTTTCCAAATCACTAACCTCATCAAATTCAGCGTAAATCAGTATATTGGGCTCTTCTTCCAATTGGACTCCACCTATTTTTTGCCAGACAGACCAATTGCTCATGCGGCCCTCTTCTATTGCTTTCTCAGCGATAGGCTTCCAAAATTCCTTTTCACGTTTAATATACTCCTGAACATCTGCTTGTTCAACGTATCGGTAGGTAACCGTCGCGATTTTCTCTGCACGACTTACCCCTATCATAATTGTTAGTAGAGTGCTAACCGCCAATAAAACTTTTAACCATTTTACACTTTTCATATTTGTCGTTGTTCTAATTTCGCGTGTGTTCTTCTTCTGAAAAACCCCTGCTCGCGCGGCAGGGGTACCATGATGAATGTCGGCAAAAAATGCCCACCTAGAAAATTCAGCCTGCGTGATTTAAATCCTACGTCAATAATAATTTAATGATCGTTAAAGAATTTGACTGCATTTGTTGACTTCGTGACCGAAACGTAACATCTTTTTTTAAGGATGCCCCCTACCAACAAAACGAGCACAGTCGGAAGACCGCGTAAATTCGATCGCGACAAAGTCATCAATCTTGCCTTGAAAGCCTTCTGGATGCATGGGTATGACGGGACTAGCATGCGCATCCTCGAATCGGCAATGGGCCTAAAAGCACCGAGCATATACGGCGCGTTCGGCAACAAAGAGAGTCTTTTTAAAACGTGCATCGAGAGTTATAACAATAAGACTCGGCCATTCCACTTGAAGGCAGTGGATCAACCAAATTCTCTACTCGTAGCTAAATGTCTTCTCGAAAGTGCGGTTGAGCACATGACATCTGAGGATAATCCCGATGGTTGCCTCATATTTTTAGGTGCAGCTGTATCTAGCCCCTCGTCCGACTCGATCAGACATTATTTGTCTGATATAGCTTCTCGGTGTACTTTGCTTTATGTTGATCGATTCGAAAGATCAATAGAAGAAGGTGATTTGCCGAAGAATGCGGACCCTGTACTACTCGCGAACTATCTTATTGTGGTCGATCGTGGCCTCGCCCTGCAAGCGAAGGCAGGCCATACAAAACCCGATCTTTTGAAAATCGTTTCGATGGCCCTAAGTAATTGGCCATGCTGCGATCGTTAGTTCCTAGCGAATTGTGACTATCTATACGATAACGATTCTTCTCAGCCTGCTGGCCTATGTGGTGGTTGGAAATTACGTGGGCCGCAAAGTAAAGGGACTCGAAGATTACTTTGTGGCGGGCCGGCAAGCCCCAGTATTTCTAATAGTGGGAACGCTCGTCGCAAGCTTTCTAAGTTCCAATGTTTATATCGGCCAGGCTGGTTTCAACTACGCCGCGAATGCCGCCGTTATTCTGATTTCTGCAGTTGTTTTGTGTGGATATATTTTGGGGGCTTTGTACTTTGGCCGCTTCATTCGCCGCAGCCGTACTCTAACAGTCGCTGAGTATTTCGGGCAACGATTCAACAGCCGTCCCGTTCGGATCATCGCCGGCCTGACAGTAATCATAGGCTGCGGATTCTATTTGATCGCCGTGGCCCAGGGTGCAGCACTGATCATCTCGAATGTGACTCCGCTTTCCTACTGTCAGGCTCTGATCATCACTTGGGCAAGCTATACTTCTTTTACGTTCTACGCGGGATCCCGTGGGGTTATCATAACCGATGCGATGATCTTCCTATTTTTCTTGGTAGTCACGTTTATAGCTATGTATGCGATCTTCGCCGCTCATGGAGGCTGGTTCGAGGCTATGGATAAGCTCGTGCATTTAGAGGAAAAACCAGATTTGATGGCTTGGCACGGGATGACTGGACCTGAATTTCAGTTTGAAACGCCTGCTGAATTTTTAATCTGGGTAATCATTATCGTGCTAGCGTGGAGCTTTGTCACCGCCATAAGTCCCTGGCAATCGAGCCGCTACTTGATGGCTAAGAATGAACACGTCGTTTTGCGATCGGCTTGCGTGGCAGCGATTAGCGTAACGGTGATTCATGGGATGATCTACGCAGCCGTGCCTGTTGTTAATTTGAGTAATTCCGCGATCGAACCCAGAGATCAAGTTCTGATCTGGAGTGCTCTCAACATGATCACCCCATTAGTTGGTGCTTTGTTGTTAGCTGGAATGGTCGCTGCGGCTCTGTCATCCGCATCCACTTTTCTCTCCCTCTTAGGATTCACTCTAAGCCATGACTTGCTTTGCGAAACGGGAATGGATGATCGGGCTAAATTGAAAGCTAGTCGATTCATGATGCTCATCGGAAGCGTCACGACCTTGGTTGTCTCAATAACGATCGAGCAAAACATATTTTGGCTAACCTATTTCGCTGGAACGCTGTTCGCCTCGGCTTGGGGACCAGTTGCGTTTATGAGTATTTGTAGCAAAAACATAACATCGAAAGCCGCTTCTTGGGGACTCATCTGCGGATTCGCCGGCAATGTGATACCCAAGCTCCTCGTCACCGCAGATATCATTACCCTTCCAGTATACTTGGATCCTATCGTCATAGGAGCCGCTTCTAGTCTAGTTGTGGTACTCTTTGTATCCAGAAAAACAGTCGTTAGCGATGCGGAACGCGAATACCGATTATCGCTACTCAAAACTCCTAAAGAGGAATTAATACCAAAAGAGGCGGAAACCACGCTTCGTTACGCCT
>CAWVWU010000289.1:0-3594 GCA_963933925.1 uncultured Puniceicoccaceae bacterium | reverse complement strand
GCTTGTTCAACCATGGGCGAATGCTCAGCAAGCTGAGAAGCGCCCTTTATTGTTAGCGTCGGCGAAGGGAACATTTTCGACTGGAAGGATTTGAATACCTTGGAGATGCCGGACCAGCAGAGTAAGATCCGAAACGGTAACGGCGTCGTCTTCGTCGAGGTCGCCAATGATTGTTGGCACTGCCGTTGAATGCGGAAGGGCGAAAAGGGCCACGCAAATGGTTACTGCGTGAAGTAAAAAACAGAGAGGGATCTTAGAATACAACGAGTCAGGCATTGGGGGAAGGGGTCTAGTCTTTTGCTAAAAAGATGTCAAGAATAGAGCATACCCCTCAAGATGCCTTCAGCTTATGTACTTATATTATAAATACTTAATGAAGTTTTTTATCAAAAGAGCGGATGGCGGCTGATCTCAAAGAGTATATTGTGAAGGATCCGGTCGATAGGAATTGGAACGCCTTTGGAGGGATGATGGACAACTGATGAATAAAATTAAAATGAAATTTAGAACCAGTTGGATGAATATACTGAGTCCGAGGATCACTCGCAAGAGTTAGTCAAGCTCTGTCCAGACCTGGCAGTAGTAATCCCCAATTGTCAGGGTTTACCGCACGCGGCTCGGGATTCGATAGTGTTTTTGTCCCTGTTTGCCTTACAAATAACCAAACAATAAACACCCAATTATAGAGAATACTCTGTCCAGCGCACTCAGGACACATCTATCTACCAAAGGCGCTTTTTTTTTGCGAAGGCTCTTCCGGAACCTGACTTCAGATAGAGTTCGAAAGCAGGATCTCGCTTTCTTCTTGGGAATATTTGGTGCACACCGTTTTTACGTAGGAATGACTGGTGCGGATCGTATCCAAGTTATTACACTCGGCGGTCTTGAGTTATGACGCCTTATTGATTTAGTAATCGTTGCATAATGAGTGCGTCGGCTCATTGCGGATCACAAAAAAAGCGACGCCGCTCGAAGAGCAACGTCGCTGAAAATGTTCGGTTCGTTTTTTAAGACGTTTTGCGAAAGCTCCTTATTTGGTAGGAACTTCAGCGATGGTCTTAAGAACGCGAGAGCAGATCTGGTAGGGATCGCCTTGTGAGTTAGGACGGCGATCTTCCAAGTAACCTTGGTACTTGTCGTCCTTAACGAAGCCATGTGGAACGCGAATAGACGCACCACGGTCAGCAATACCCCAAGAGAACTTGTCGATTGACTGAGTTTCGTGGAGACCAGTCAAACGCATGTCGTTGTCTGGACCGTATGCTGCGATGTGCTCTTCCTTGTTCTGTTCGAACGCGTCCATAAGAGCGAGGAAGTAGTCCTTGCCGCCAACTTCACGCATGAACTTAGTAGAGAAGTTACAGTGCATTCCTGAACCATTCCAGTCACCCTTGAAAGGCTTGCAGTGGTAGTTTACTGAAATCTCGTACTTTTCGCAGAGACGGTTGAGAAGGTAACGTGCCATCCAGATATCGTCTGCACAGTTTTTAGAACCCTTGGAGAATACTTGGAATTCCCACTGACCCTTAGCAACTTCGCCATTGATACCTTCGTGGTTGATTCCTGCACCGATACAGAGATCGAGGTGCTCTTCAACGATTTCGCGGGCGATACTGCCAACGTTTTCGAATCCAGCGCCACAGTAGTATTCACCCTGTGGTCCAGGGTAACCTTCTGAAGGCCAGCCCAATGGGCGTCCGTCTTCACAGAGGAAGTACTCCTGCTCAAGACCGAACCATGTGTCTTTCTCGTCGAGGATGGTTGCACGGTGGTTTGATGGGTGTGGAGTCGTGCCATCTGGCATCATAACTTCACACATAACGAGGTAAGCGTTGTCACCACGCGCTACGTCTGGATAAAACTTAACCGGCTTGAGTACGCAGTCAGAGCTTTTTCCTTCAGCTTGCTGAGTGGAACTGCCGTCGAACCCCCAAAGAGGGAGATCATCGATGCTCTTAGGAGCTTCGTCGCCGATGCGAGTTTTTCCACGAAGATTCGGTACTGGAGTGTACCCGTCGAGCCAGATGTATTCGAACTTGTATTTAGCCATTTGTTTTTAGGTTTTTCTGATTAGATATAAAAGTCTTCTGTTGACGCTTGCCTTCAGGATTTAGAGTTGTCGGGAAGCTACGGGGTCAGAAAAGAGCAAAAGACGCGCCGAGTTTCAAACAATTTTTAATTTTCATTGAAATTGGCGTATTTTAGCAATTTCGATGGCAAATTTGATCACCTGTGATTGGATTTAAGCATGCATGAGATCAAAGATACGCAGCGAGCGGTTGTGCGGATTGGTTACGACGGGCGGGTTCACAAGTATTACCGAGGGCCCTTTGCCAAGGAGCGCTATGAAAACGAGGTGCGCGTGCTGAAGTATTTGGCAGAGAAGAACTGTGATTTTGTACCCCAGCTTTTAGAGGAGGACTCCGAGCAGCTGTACGCGGTAACTTCGAATTGTGGGAATATTTCGGAAAATGTGAGTGAGAAGAAGACGGAGAGCCTTTTTAAGAAGCTCGAGGATTTTGGGGTGAAGCATGGTGATGCGTTTGCCCGGAATATTACGTACAGTGCTCACAAAGGCAGTTTTTGCGTGATCGATTTTGAGTTCGCGACGATTATAGAAACGGGCGAAGGCCTGACCCAGGAAGAGACTAAACTAAAGACTTATGAGCGACCCAAGTGAATCGGAAAGCCAGCCGCGGGGCTTAAAATGGTGGGGAATGACCCATCCTGGGCGTTTTCGTCAAAATAATGAGGATTCGTTTCTGGCACTCACTTTCAATTCCCAGGAGTTCAACTATTTGGGGAAGGAAGGGGAAGCGACGCTTGATATCGGTGACTTCGTGTTTGCGGTGAGCGATGGTATGGGCGGGGCTAATTCGGGTGAATTTGCCAGTCGTATTGCAGTGCAGAAGATTGCGGAGCTGCTTCCGAGGAGTTTCAAACTCGGGTTAGCGGGAATTAATAGCGGGCACGAGGAGATTTCGGAGGAATTGTTTCAACGGATTCACGACGAAATGAGACGTATGGGTCGGCATTATGAGGAGTGTCGTGGTATGGGGGCAACGTTGAGTTTGGCTTGGTTCACGCCGCAGTGGCTGCATTTCTGCCATATAGGTGATTCACGGATCTACTATCTCCCCAAAGCCACTGAGGCGGGGATGATGCAGCTGACACATGATCACACGGACGTTTATGATCAGTTTGCAGCGGGCAAGATAAATGAGCGGCAAGCACGGCTGCACCCTGAGCGTAACATTCTCCAGCAGGTACTCGGAGTTGGGATCAATGAAATCAACCCTCAGGTAGGTGCCGTTGGAATTGAGGTCGGCGATCGTTTTATGATTTGCAGCGATGGCGTTATCGATGGGGTGCGCAATCACCGTATCGAGAGTCTGATTCGTAACCCAATGGGGAAATTTCAGGATATGAATGTGGCGCACCGTTTGGTTCAGGACTCTTTGGAGGAGTCGGGACGAGATAATATCACGGCAGTGGTGGTTGAGGTGATTTAAGGACGCGTTGCGGGATTGAAGATTGCTAATGTTATGACGATGTCGCTGTGCTCGGTACTTGCTTCGCTGCGTTGAGGTGTCG
>CAWVWU010000288.1:0-3604 GCA_963933925.1 uncultured Puniceicoccaceae bacterium | reverse complement strand
TTATGGATTTTTATCGTCAGGCAACTCCGATCGATGCGATTGAGTTGAGCCGTATTGGGTCGCGTCCGTCGCGACGTACGGGGAAGGCGACTTTGGCTGACTTGAGGGCGATTCCTTGGGTGTTTAGTTGGAATCAGTCGCGTTTTTATCTACCCGGTTGGTATGGTGTGGGAAGTGGACTTAAGGAGTTGAAGAAGACGAATCGGGAGGCGTATTCATTTATTTCATCTGAGGTTCGTGGTGATTCGTTTTTGCGTTATCTCTTCTACAATGTGGAGAGCAGTCTTGCGAGTTCGGATCTGCAATGGATTACGGCGTATGCTGACCTCGTGAAGGATGAAACGTTGAGAGATACTTTTTTAGGTGAAGTGATTTTGGAGCGTAATCTGACTGAAGCTATGTTGTCGGACTTGTTTGTGAAGCCTTTGACTGAGCGTCGTCCTCGATTCTGGAAAACGCTTCAGTTGCGGGATATTCCTCTGGATGCGTTGCATAAGAGGCAGATCGAGTTGTTGCGTCAGTTGCGTGCTGAGTCGGAGCCTTGTGTAGAGGTTCGTGAGAATCTGCTCTTGGTGATCAATGCGATTGCGAGCGGTTTGCGTACGACGGGGTAGGCTGCTTGCTGCAGAGTGGTGAGTGGTGAAATTGGGAGAGGAAACGATTTGATTGGGTGAAGCATGGGTGAAGCAATTTGATTGTGCTCTATTGCCCACTAAGAGCACGAAGATTTGGTTGTGGGGTGGCCATCGGGACGATGGGCCGCTACCATTCGGTTGTGCTTTTTTTTGCCCATCACCGCAATCGCGGGATAAACTGAAGGGCACGAAGATTGGGTTGGTTGTGGCCGGATCGCATCCGGCCCTACAAATTGAGGATGTCGCTTTTACTATGTGGGTGCGATAGATTCGTAATTGTTTTACATTAATTATGCTTCATAAGTTCATGCATTTGCTCAATGTGGTTGGGTGCTTGCAACTACTCCCTAGTCTTTATGAATCAGCAACAGCCTGTGGCTAAGTCTTATTCGGAGATGATACGAAATGTGCTTCTCGTGTTTGGAGGTATCCTTTTTGCGGTGCTGTCGCTCAGTCCGAATGGGGCGACTCGGATCTATTTGTGGCCTTGGAGTTTTTATACACAGGTTTTGATGGTGGTCCCTCTGGGTGTTCTATTTGTCAGTGGATTATCGCACAATCGACCTAGAGTATTAGATTCTGTGGCGAGGAACCTGAGTATTTTGCTTGTCCTCGGATTCTTATTGGTCTCTTCGATTTTGAGCACGTACTGGAGGCAGTCTATAGAGGCGTTCCTGTTACCGTTGTTTGGTGTTGGTGTTTTTTATGTCTCGATCGATTTGATGGGGTTGAAGGACGATGAGGGAGTTGAACGTAGGTTCAAGCGGCTTACCTATCTTCTTGGTGGGTTTTTTGGTGTTTTTCTCATTGTCAGCTTTGTTTCTTGGGGTCTCGAACTTGTGGGGATTTCGACCAGACTTGACGTGAGGAATGAGTTGTTGGGAGAGCGGTTTTTTGGCTTTGATATATCGGCATTTCGAAATGAGCGTCCGTTAGGGCATTCCAATTACACTGCGGGTATGGCTGTTTTGATGCTTCCCTGGTTTGCGAGTCTCGCGTGGTTTAATAAGGGGATGTATAGAGTGACCTGTGTTGTGCTCTTTCTTCTATCGTTGTTTCTTCTTTGGTCGACTGGAAGCCGAGGTGGGTTGTTGGGGCTAGGTGTTAGTCTTATTTCTTTGGTTGTTTTATTGGTCGAATCTGGAAAGATCGGGCGTAAGTGGGTTGGTCTTTGGGTGTTTGGTTCTATTATCGCGGTGGCTGTTATCGGTGCCTCTAGTGGTCGAGTTCGAAGCCTTGTTTCCGATTTTTCGAATACGGGAATGTTGAATTCCGGTGATGTCCAGCGGACGAGTATGGTTCAAGCCGGTTGGGAGATGGGGAAGGATCGCTTGTGGACAGGGAATGGACTGGGCACGGTGTCGAGAGTCTATCCTGAATATCGATCTGGGGTAACTGGTGGGGTTGAGAGTGCTCTTCAGTTGCATAGCCTACCTGTTCAAGTCTGGGCGACTTTGGGGCTTCCTGGAGTCGTCGCTTTGTTGGCCTCGTTCATATATCTGGGGTGGTGTATTAGCAGGGGATTGCGGAAGGCGGGTGATGGTGGTGGGGCTCATTGTGCGTTTTGGGGATCTAGTATTTCGCTGATAGGGTATTTGGCCTTTTCGCTTACTGACTACCAATTAGATATTCCGTTGTTCGTGGGGATTTTGGCTATGAATGCGGCTATTGTTTGCTGGGTTGCCAGCGAAAGAAATTCGTCGGTGAAAGGTTCTTACGTTCTTAGTGGCGGAGTTGGGATTGTTTTGGTGGTGCTTGCTGTAGTTCTCTATCCCTCGATACATTCACGAGCGACTTTTGCTTCTGGGGTTAATTCTTGGTACGCGGGTGAGTACGAGCAGTCGAGGCGACTTGTTGAAGAAACGATGGAAAGTGCTCCTTGGGAAGCGTTCTATCTCAATCAAGCAGCGTTTATGGTTTTGGGGGAGAAGGTAGCGTCTCCGGTTGAGGGGAGTAGCAATGAGAAAGAGGCTGTGGAATTGCTGCGGTTGTCGCTTCAAGCTAATCCTCATCAGGAAATCTGTCACTTTAATTTGGCCTGGATGCTTTTGGATACGAATCTAGAAGGAGCGATTTATCATTTTGGAGAGGCCAATCGTTTGGTGCCCGGGAAGAGTGGTATCAATTTTGGTCTTGGGTTGTGTTATCTTCGTAAGGGGGAATTAGCTGCGAGCTATCGCTACTTTGCTTTGGAGTGGCTAAATGATCCTTCTTTTGCGATGGCACCTATTTGGTCTCATCCGTCGTTTATGGAGCATCGCCCAAAAATCTTTGAAGAGGAGGCGAGGTGGGTTGCTCAGTGGCGCGAGGATGGAAGACTTTCTGAGCATATTATTCGCCAGATCGAGTATGTTGCGGCGTTGCATCTATGGTGGTATGGCGATGACACGCAGATAGATCGTTTGATTGAGACTGGGGGGGAATCCGCGCAGGTTCTCTTTGAGACTATCAAGATGGGTGAGGAGCCTTCGATTGAATCGATGCGTCAATTCGGGTGGATGAATTTGTATCGAGCCTGGAAGCTCGAAGAGGAAGAAGGGAAGGAAGGAAATGTGGCTCAAAACCTAGGCAGAGAGCTGTTAAAGCGGTATTCGGGCGGAGAGTATGGCGCTCGTATGCGTGGGGTTGAGAGCCTTTTGTCACAGGACTTTTCAACGTTTGAGCAATTATTAAGATCCCCCGAGGGGACACGGCCACCGGTGTCTAAGAGTTATCATAGGACGCGTACGGCCTATGGAATTCTGTTTAAGAATATGGATGGGATAAATGTGGTTGATAGGTATCGAGTAGAAGAAAACGGAATCTTCTATGATTTTCTGAGACCGACTATACCTTATAGAGGCTATATCCCGACTTCGGTTCTTTGGGACGCGTTGATTGATTTGGAACCCGTTAATAGAGAAAATGAAAAACCATCCATCAATAAAGGGCGCTTCTCAGCTTGCTGAGCATTCGCCCATGGTTGAACA
>CAWVWU010000287.1:0-3641 GCA_963933925.1 uncultured Puniceicoccaceae bacterium | reverse complement strand
AGTTACCGAATGGCACTCGATAGGATCCAACCCAACGAGGCTATGATACAAATTGGAGGTATCTCTGGCGATCGCTACCGGCGAAAACGCCTTTCGCTGTTCGGCTGCACCTTCAAGTAAAGTCGCTCTCAGCTGCGAATCGCCCAGCACCTTCAGTAGCGCCTCTGCTATCGCATTAGAACTCCTTGGGTCGAAGATCACAATCGCGTCTCCTCCAATCTCTCTCAAAGGGATAATATCCGAACAAACGACCGGCGTTCCCGCAAGAATCGCTTCCGCCACCGGCATTCCAAAGCCCTCGAACAGCGACGGATAGACTAGAGCCGCCGCCCCTCGATACAGGCAACGAATCTCAAGCGGAGTCCGATAGCCAAGATGCTTCACCGATTGTTCCAAGCCAAGTTCACCAATCCGTTTTAAAGCAGGGTGATCCGGTCCCAGTTCTCCCCCAGTCAATACAAGCCTCAGATTCGGAATTGACTCCTTTGCTTTGGCAAACGCCAGAATCAGCTTCTCGTGATTCTTATGCGGCCATCCATGAGAAGGGAAAAACAGGTATCCCGAATCAAGCCCCAGCCCTTTCAGCATACTCCTCACGAAATGATCAGGCAAGCGACGTAATGAGGCCCCACTAGGAATATTCCAGACCGTCACGACCTTCTCGGGATCCACATCAAAGTTTTCCAAAACTTCCTTCCGAACGCTTTCCGAGACGCAGACCACCGCAACAGACGCATCTATGGACGCCTGATAATTCACCTCTCGGGCACCAAGCTCTGGAACGTCGAAGTTATCCGGGAAGTGGAGGTGTTGCAAATCGTGAATTGTCAATACTCCTCTATACTCTCGAAGCTCTTCCGCGATATACCCTCCAATGGAATGGATTAGATCAACATTCACGATACGATTATTCTCTCGGATCATCCCATCCCGCTGAACAACACCTAAGCGCGTCGAAGGACCTGAAGAATCGAACGAATCACTGTATCCAATTTCCGGTACAAGTTTAAATCGATCGCTATCAATCAACTCAACCCTCGACCCCGGCTCAAACTCCCACTCTTCAAAAGTAGCAACAGGACAATTCAACCAAAACCGATCCACGCGATTTACACCAGTAATAGACGCCACCAGTTCGAAGGCCATTTGTTCCATCCCGCCAGCGCTCCCAATCGTCATCCAACGAAGATCAATGAGAATATTCATAAATTTGGGACAAAAATTCTTCGTAAAAGGTATTTCAACATTCCGACTAGCGTCTCACGTTTCAGTCTCATCGCGGAATATTCGACATCAACAATCACCGAATTTGGAATACCACTACATAGTTCTTTGAACAATAGAATAATCACAGTTCTAAATGATGCATTTTTAACGATATTCCACCTCTTGTTTCTATATATTTGAAAACAGAAAAAGGCCGATTGCTCTCCACTCGTACTAGAGCGATGATGCCTCGCAACACTTTGGGGTTCATAAAAGATCTTCCCACCTCTTTTCCTAATTCTCCAACTCAAGTCAGTGTCTTCATAATAAGCGAAAAACGCTGCATCAAATCCACTCAACTCTTCGAATACTTCTTTCCGAACTAAAACAGAACAACCGCTAAAAGCACTCACCTCACGAGCAATTCCATGTTTCTCACTATCTATTTCATAGATTCCGATCTCTTCACACAAGCCCTTATCCGTTAGGTCTGAGCCAGCACTATTCACAACATCAAATATTTCGTCATCGCGCAACTCGAAGGCAAGAGCATGCCTCCCGCCGTCAATAACAATATTTCGCTCCTGAGCACCGATCCTTATGTTTAAATCCTTGCCCAGCAATTCGATAGGAGTATCGACAACGAGCTCAAAAGCCTCCCCTTTTCCATAGCTCAAAGGCACCCAAAGTTCAGCATTGCCTTCAGACCATCGCCACTCTTCGTCCCCATCTTTTTCAATCCCATGAAAACCGGCAACGCTCAAAACCCCAGTCGATTCGCTCCAATCATGACCAAAAAGCACCCTCACTCCCAACCGACGATTATCATCGGACAAACCAGTCTCGTTTGGATTGAAAATTGGACTATTAATTTTCAAAGAGACGTATTTCGGGAAAAACAGTACTTTAGAAACAATTACAGAAAGACTCAAATCCGAGTCGACTCTATGCACCAATTTATCAAGCCAATTTTCATCGACGACCGTATCGTTATTTAGGAATACGATCAACTCTCCCTGAGCTTCTTGGACACCCAAATTGCAGCCTCCCGCAAACCCGAGATTCTCCTCCGCATTTATTTTTCTAATACGATGGTCACACAGATCATCCGGGAGCGTTAGGCTCCCTTCATTATCGACTACGACAACTTCGAAATCACCATAGGATTGAACGGAAAGAGATTCGAATAGCGGGCCCAAAAATCGTTGCCCTTTGAAATCCACGATAACGATCGAAACTCTCGGATCAGGGTGCCCCATAAACGCTATACATTTAAACCCAGTCGATCAGCGACTCGGCAGCCCCATTCAAGACCTCTCGTAAATAGACCGCATAGGCAGTTTTTCCCAAAACGGAAATAAGTTCTTCTAAGTCCGACTTACTCGTCCACCCATTACGAAATGCGATCTCTTCCAAGCACGCGATTTTCAATCCCTGACGCGTCTCAATAACTTGCACGAAAAGCGACGCATCAAGCAGTGAATCATGCGTCCCCGTGTCGAGCCAAGTCGTACCCCTACCGAGCAGTTCCACTTTAAGCCCATTTTCTATACGGTAGAGATCGTTCAGATCGCTGATCTCTAATTCTCCACGAACCGATGGCTCAAGCCGATCAGCCATATTGCAAACTTGATCGTCGTAAAAATAGATGCCAGGAACCGCGTAATTCGATTTTGGATTCGCTGGTTTTTCTTCGATCGAGACTACTTTTCCGCTATCATCGAATTCGACTACTCCGTAGTGTTCCGGGTGAGAAACATGGTAACCGAATATGGTCGCACCACCTCTACGCTCATTAGCTCTTAGAAGTGTCTCCTGCAGATAATGCCCATAGAAGAGATTATCGCCTAGAACGAGGGCCGCAGGCTTTCCTGAAAGAAAGGACCGTCCGATCTGAAACGCTTGGGCAAGCCCTTCAGGTCTCTCTTGCACTTCATAACTGAAGGAAACGCCGAATTGTTCTCCCGAACCAAGCAATTTCTGAAATAGCGGCGTATCTTCAGGCGTAGAGATGATGAGGATCTCGCGAATGCCGGCAAGCATAAGAAGCGAAATCGGATAATAGATCATCGGCTTATCGTAAATGGGCATCAGCTGCTTGCTCACCGCCATAGTCAGCGGATAGAGCCGAGTGCCCGGCCCCCCAACCAGGACGATCCCCTTACGATTGGTTTCAGGAGGTATTGGATATGCTCGTTCTGTCATTTCAGGATTTGCCAAAGAATCTAGTCACAAGCAGCCTGGCTAGGCCATACCTAATCGCGAACGGTTGTACGCTCTTTGAGCGATTTCGTCACACCAGTCGGAATTTTCCAAATACCAAATCACCGTTTTACGAATACCCGATTCGAAGGTTTCTGAGGGAACCCACCCCAATTTGCGCTCAATTCTAGAACAATCGATCCCATCGCGTTGATCATGCCCCGGGCGATCCT
>CAWVWU010000286.1:0-3752 GCA_963933925.1 uncultured Puniceicoccaceae bacterium | reverse complement strand
AGAAACGGAATACGTTATGCATCGAATTATAGAATGGTTTACGAAGAATGGAGTCGCTTCAAATTTGCTTATGGTTTCCATCTTGGGGGCTGGGATCTACGCAGGGTTTTACAAAATTGTACTGCAAGAATTTCCTGATTATCCCTCTCGGACGATTACGGTTTCTGTTTCATATCGGGGGTCGACACCGACGGAGGTTGAAGAGGCAGTCGTTATTCTGATTGAAGAGGCAGTCTATGATTTAGAGGGCTTGAAGGAAATGGAGAGTCGGGCAACTTCCAGTTCAGGTTCTGTGTCCTTAACAATTGAGGACAAATACGATCTCGGTAAGGCCCTTGATGATATTAAGAACCGAGTCGATAGTATCCGAACATTCCCGGACGAAACAGAGCGACCACAAGTCCGGTTGAATGATCGTTCCGAGCGCGTTATAACCGTAGTCCTTGCGGGAGATATGAGTGAACTCGATTTGAAGCGCATGGCAGAATTGATGCGTGATGAAATCTCCAATTTAGAGGGAGTGAGTTTGGCCTCATTGAAGGCAGCTCGACCCTATGAGATTGCGATTGAGATTCCCGAGTCTCGATTGAAAGAACACGGGATTACGTTCGATACAGTGGTGAGAGCGATTCGAGCGAATTCGATCGATCTATCAGCGGGGACGATCAAGACCGAAGGAGGTAATATTCTGTTGCGTACGTCTGAGCAGGCGTACACGGGAGACGAATTTTCGTCGATTGTAGTATTGACGCGGTCAGATGGTTCAAAGCTGACTTTAGGGGATTTGGCAATGGTGATCGATGGTTTTGATGAGACACCGATTGTGGCACGTTTTAATGGAAAACGTGCTGTTGCGATCGATGTATTTAGAACGGGATCACAGAATATTATAGAGATGGGGGAATTGGTTAAGGGCTACGTTGCGTCGACTCAGGAGAGTTTGCCGGATGGTTTGAATATCAGTTATTGGCAGGATGATTCGGAGAGAATTGCACAACGACTGGCGACCCTGAAAGGAAGTGCGATAATGGGATTTTGCCTCGTTCTAATCGTCCTCTCTTTGTTTCTGAGACCGTCATTGGCCTTGTGGGTTGCGATGGGTATTCCGATCGCTTTTGCCGGAGGATTGTGGATGTTATCACTGTGGGGGATCTCGCTTAACTTGGTTACTCTGTTCGCGTTTATATTAGTCTTAGGAATCGTGGTCGATGACGCGATTGTGACGGGGGAAAATGTCTTTCAGCATATGCAAAATGGGGAAGATCCTGTGACGGCGTCTATTAAGGGGACTCAGGAAGTGGCGATTCCTGTAATATTTGGTGTGCTTACCACTGTTGCTGCATTCTATCCGCTTACGGTTATGAGTGGGACTCGGGGGAATTTCTTTAAGATGATTCCGATAGTAATTATTCCTGTTCTCTTTTTCTCTTTGATCGAATCGAAACTGATTCTTCCTGCTCACTTGAAGCATTGTGCAAAATTGGGGAAGAAGCAGGTTAAGAAGACTCCGTTGGTTAAAGCACAGCGCTTCTTTGCGGATGGACTGGAAAAAGTGATTTTGAAGTATTATCGTCCTGCATTGGAGGTTTGTTTACGATCACGGTATACGACGTTGGCTGTATTCGTTGCCGTTCTTTTAGTGTTTGTTGGCTTATTTATTGGGGGGCGTTTTAAGTTTACGGCATTCCCACGTATTCCGCGAGATCAGGTGAATATTGGTCTTTCTATGCCAGTTGGGACGGCTTTTGAGACGACAAGCAACTACATCGACCATATCGAAAAAGTGGCTCTCGAAATGAAAAGAGAGAAGAACGAAGAGTACGGGGTTACCGTGATTTCTAACGTATTTTCGACCGCAGGTGGCCGTCCGTTTAGTGGGGGGCGTGGTGGCGGTGGGGCTGGTATTGCCGAGGAGGGTGAGGTTGTGGTCGAACTTGTGCCGTCTATCGCATCCGGTGTAGATTATAGTAGTCGAATGGCTGGGATGGAGTTGCGCGAACGAGTGGGTCCAATTCCTGAGGCGGAGACGCTGAACTTTTCTTTTAGCCGTAGTAGCGGTGCTATGTCAGTTCAATTGATGGGACCCGATATTGATAAGTTGACGGAGGTGTCTAAAACGCTGCAGGCGAAGTTGAGAACCTATGAAGGGCTCTATGATATTGAAGATTCGTTTGAGCGTGCGAGTGATGAATTCGAACTTCAGCTCAAGCCACAAGCGAATCACTTAGGCGTGACCGCCCAGAATCTTGCGATGCAGGTGAGGCAGGCGTTTTATGGGGTGGAAGCACAGCGTATCCAGCGTGGGCGGGATGATGTGCGTGTTATGGTACGTTACCCCGAAAAAGAACGGAAGTCGTTGGCCAGTCTATATAGTATGATGATTCGTACTCAGAATGGGACTGAGGTGCCCTTCGAAGAAGTGGCGGAGATTGTTCCAGGTAAAAGTTTACCTTCGATACGTCGCATTGACCGCAATCGAATCATTCGTGTATCTGCAGATGCGGATCAGGAATCAGTTGATGTAGAGGCGATTCAGGCGGATATTTTGGAGAATTATTTGCCAGGAATATTAAAGAATTACAGTAACATAACCGCGTCCCTGGAAGGACGGGCTGCTGAGACTCGTGATAACAATAATGAAATGAAAGGCGGAATCGTTTTCGTTCTTGTGGTTGTTTATGTGCTCTTAGCCATTCCTTTTAAGAGTTATTTTCAACCGTTGATCGTAATGTCGGTTATCCCGTTTGGTGTGGTCGGAGCTGTGCTTGGGCATGTTATTATGTCCTTTTTGGCTGAAACCTTTGGTCGGGTTAATCCGGCTGAATCACTGACGATGCTTTCCCTGTTTGGGATGTTAGCTTTGGCCGGGGTTGTGGTGAACGACAGTCTTGTTATGGTCGATTATACTAATCGAAAAAGAGGAGAAGGGATGTCCTTGCCCGAAGCGGTGCGAATCGCGGGAGTGAAGCGTTTTAGACCGATTATTCTGACGTCGTTGACGACTTTTGCTGGTTTATTGCCCTTGATGTTTGAACAAAGTCGTCAGGCGATGTTTTTGATCCCGATGGCTATTTCGTTAGCGTGGGGTGTTATTTTCGCGACTTTTATTACGCTAATTCTTGTTCCGACGATTCAACTCGTTTTCGAAGATATTCGTATCGTGTTCTGTCGCTTGTATAATTTGCAGGAGTTTTCTAAGAAAGAGGAGAATTGATCGGGTGGCGGCGGCGGTTGTTGCTGTCGCGTCAATAAATTCTCGGTTTTTTGCCACTTCAGAAACCAATGAACTAACATCTGTCTCTAGTCGCTAAGACTTAATCTCATAGCGGAGGGAGTACGAACAGAGGACATCGGTGCCGTACTCGAGGTGAAAACATAGAAAAAGGCACCGTTTTCACGGTGCCTTCTCTAACTTATCAAACTACAAACTATACAATAATGAACAAACCCCTTTGTTTCATCTTGTACTAAAGATAGATGCAGTGGTGGTCAAAGGATAGATGCAGTGGTGGTCAAAGCGTTCAAAGTTTTTGCATTCTTTTTCGCTTTTTTATTTTTGGGTCTGAAATGAGCGAAATGCTAAATCGGTGTGCTTATGAAAAATGGCCAGATTCGGGGAATTTAAAAAGGCGATGGTAGTTAATGGTTAGAAGGTGGGTGGCTACCCCTTCTACAAAATGAGAACTATGGTCGTAGGGCTGAAGTGGACCCCGAAAACTGGACAGGTGGCTTAGTTGGATAGATAACCGACA
>CAWVWU010000285.1:0-3767 GCA_963933925.1 uncultured Puniceicoccaceae bacterium | reverse complement strand
CTGAGTTCGGGAAGGTTCATAAAAAAGTGAAAAGACACCTCTATCGCCTCGTAGCTCACGCGAGGTGAGGTTCGAGGCCTTCCAGGTGTTCGCGTCAAAGTTCCCCAGCCTAGAAGAGAAAGCTAACTCAAAGCCCACTCGCCAGAATCTGTCCGAACAATCGAGCAATAAAGCAAAAGAGAAAGATAAAAACTGATATGAGAAAGAAATGGTATACGAAATCAATCTACTTAGTATTATTGGCAGTACTGGTCTGCACATCGCAAGCGGTTCATCACTCTGCGTCACATGGAGAGAAAATGGAGCCAGGCTTCAAGGCCGCCAAAAAACCATATAATTATGTAGGGGTTGATTTTATGGAGGTTTTCTCTGGGCAGGAGAAAAACTACGTTAAAGCAGAGTCAGTTTGGTTGAAGGTGCACCAAAAATTGGCAAGCGATGGAAGGATTCTTGGATGGGGTCTTGCCAAGGCTAGGGAGAACGATCTTGGAATTGATTATATTACGTGGAAGCATGTCCAGTCTCAGGACGACTTAGACGGTTTATACGATATGGCTGAGATTGAAAATTGGCTTGGAGCGGAAGATTTTCAAATACTAAAAAGTATTACGCAAAAATCTCGCAGGATCAAGGGTAGGGAGATTTTAGCTCTGAGCGATTACACTGTCGATTCTATTTTCGTAGAGCCTTCTTCTGTTGCCTTTCATTGGAATTTCATGACTCCATCCGCGGGGAACAGGTCCGCTTACATCGAGGCCGAAAAAGCACACATCCAGCCATGGCAACAAGCCAAGGTTGAATTAGACCCTCGATTCTTGGCTTGGGAACTCCAGGAGGTGGTATCTAGCAATGGCGACACTCCGAAAGCAGTACTTCGCACCGTTGATGTATTTAGAAACGATGTCACCCAGTCAGATGATGAGCGACAAGCACTGTGGCAAACGGCTCGTAACGTAGCAGGGCCATTGCCAGACGATCTCAATTTTGGGCAATTGCGGGAAATGCAAAGGGTTACATTCGACGTGATTTACATGACTGATCGAAATAAAAATGCGGTTTCTAAGTTGTGGGAGGAATTGGAGGGAAGTTGGACAGCTCCAAGTAATGATGGGTATCGAACCAAAACGATAAGTCCTTACACTGAAAGAATCGAGTACTTCAAAAAAGATGGCGAATCTAAGGGTAGGCAGATTAAGCCGATCTCTGTTGAAATAGTAAACAAGACTCCTCAATTCACGGTCTATGGAAACGATGGTGAAAGTCTGTTTTCTATACCATTCAGGGTAAAAGACGAAATTTGGTACGAGTATTCAGGAGTCGCGTTTTCTTCTGACCGTATATTTCGGTACGAAAAAACTACCGAAAGCGTTCGATAGTGCAAGGGCCATGGAGTTTTAGCACCTTCGTGTTCGAAAACAAATTTCCATTTCAAACTGTAGGATAGTTTGTGCTTATGAGCAGGCATGATCGGCTGATCAAGGTACTAGGAAAATGGCGTCGATCTGGGAAGCCGGATCGTCACTTATTTATATAAATCCGTGACTATATTGGAATCGATGATAGAAACTGATAGAACAGTCCTGTACGTCTTTACTAAAATTTACCCAATCATCAACGAAGGTTTTCTGGTTAGGTGGAGTCGTTCTAATTGCGGATTATAAAGTACATTAAATCTATTCTAAAAACTGTCCTAATAAAAAATTAGGTTAGTTATTATATAAATATATAAAGAACACTAAATAAATCTTAAAATAGTATCCGAATAAATCTTGTATAAGTAATGAAAAATAAATTAATGACGACTAACCTTTCCTGCACACTCCTGTGCGTATTTTCTCTTTTATCTCCCTCGTTACTGTGGAGCCTCCCTCCCATATCAGAAGATTTCCGTTTTCTGAACCAAACCTACCGTTCACTGGAAACGACTGACTCAGGGCACAAAGTAGAGGAATTAAAGCACTTTCACGTCAATGCATCTGGGCAGGTTGTTGAGCGAACGGTTACCTTGGTGGACGGCAATCCACAGGGACGAGAGCGTGCATGGTGGTATACGAGCGAAACTCAAAATAACCACTACCGTATTGCTCTCCTACACAATGGCAACCAATGGGTAACCACAATGGGTCGAATTTCCTCTGGTTACAAGGGAGTGGGTATGAATGAGGCTGAAAACGGAAACACATTCATGGCTGAACTCAACTACAATGCTGCCAGCGGGGGGAAGCTTAGGATTAGTTCCGGTCCATTAGTGGCTCGTGGATTCGTCAACGATAGCATGTTTTGGAGAAAAACGTGGAAATTGACAAACACTGACCGTGAAACTTTCGACGCAATTTACTACGCAGCCGGCGATGAAAACATAGAGCTTTCTGACAAAATGAAATTCTTGGATCCGCTGATTGGAGTCTGGGAAGGCTTAGATGAAGAGGGTGTCATGCATCGAAACATGTTCGTCAAGCATTCACCTCACTGGATCTTAGAGTTTTGGAGGATTGGCCAAGCCGATGGGGAAGGCCCAAGGGGCGTCAACATCATTGGAACCGATACATTAACAGGCGGGACCATAACCCGTGCTTTTTTGGGCCGAAGAGGTTACTTTCCATCTTCAAATCAATACGTTGAAGCAGGGCCTGGTACGATCATTCAATTTCAAGGCAATGGTTACCTCGTCAGGAAAGTTACTGGTGATACCATGGCTGTCACTCGACACGGGCTCAACGGCATACGGCACGAGGAATATAGGAGCTACAAACTCGAGAGGAAGATGAACTGATGTCAGTACACAAAGTTTTGTATAAGAGTTTTCTTATTACCATATTAATGACGCTAGCATTGTATAGCGAGGAACCACTCACTGATAAGAACCGAGTGTTAAAGCGTGAGGTCGTTGCTCATATGAATAGGTATATGACTCTTGCGAATCAGGCAGATGTAAAAACGATTGCTGAAGACATCTACCAAGCTCCGATTCTAATGAAAAGTTTCGGCACGACGGATCATGGCGTTGCACTATCAAAGGAAGAATTTCAAGAACGTTTTGCAGTGCATTTTCAAAATCTGAGAGAGAATCTGGGATGGGATCACTTCGAGGTCAAAGGCTACGACGTGACGTTGTCCGGTTCAAATATAGCGTTTGTTAAAATGCACTTTATTTGGGTGAAGGTAGATGGTTCGCTGATAGGCTCGAAGGATCGTGCGGCTTGTTATGTGTTGATCAAAAAAGAACACGGTTGGAGAACAACAGCTGTTATGGGAAGCGATTGGTAAAGTGGAAGTAGCCGCTCCGAAGCGTGAGTCTCCGTACTTCTTTAGGTTCGAGCTGAATCAGTGATGACTCTACTCAATGCTAGTTATACTTTTCCAAAGGTTATCAAGGTCGGGATGGTCAACCGAGGCTTGCTGTAGGGTCTTGTCGAGTTGTATTGCTTTCTTGACGTGCTCCGAGGCTTCCTTCGTTTCGCCCAACAAGGAACAGCAGCACCCCAGACTGAACCACAGCGAAGCGTTATTGGGATGCCGCTTCAGGGCTTTCGAAGCAACTTCCTTGGCGTCCTCGGTTTTGCCCATCTCTTTTAGGGCATGAGCATAATTGATCCATCCGTCAGGCTTTCTAGGAGCCATCTTCGCTATATGCTTTGAGACAGCTTCCAATGCTGGCCAGTATTCAGCCTGGCGGTACATTTTCATTCGAAACGACATCACAGCCATGCTAATGCGGTCCTCGCCCAAGATGCTCTCGATCTCTTCCGATGCCTCGTTGATCATGC
>CAWVWU010000284.1:0-3813 GCA_963933925.1 uncultured Puniceicoccaceae bacterium | reverse complement strand
TCATCCTATCCTATCTAAGGAAATTCGGGAAGGTGGTCGATTTAGTACCGCTTACCTTCAATCGAGATATTGCAGCGACTATACTCGCCAATGGGGCGAACTCGGTAAACGGTGTTATGCAATAGATTCCAGCGAATAAGGCGCCAACTAAACACCAACGCTTTGACAACGTCGGATAGCCAAAGCCAACCCACCATCCCGCGAGTGCCCCCACAAAGGGGCCACCAATTCTTTCGTATGCAACTCTCATTGCTCGCAAGCCCCACTCTATCTAGCAATACACAGCTTATTCTTCTAGGATGATTCGGTAAAAAGCAGCATCATCTGGCGTTGCGATGGTATTTACATTCGTTGCTTCTTGCCCCGGAATCCCCGACTCGATCGTTGTAAATTCTTCCACTAGATTCGCAGATCGTTGTAGAGAATATTCCTGGTCCTCAGAGCCTGACCATACGAGTTTGAACAGATCGCCATCAACAGTCATAGAGATGATTTCCGGATTTCCATATGCTGGATCATAATGGAAGCCCAATTCCCAAATAGATGGATGTCCATCGGATGAAATCGACTGATACCGGAAATGCCGTGCAGTGACTTCCTGAAAAAGAACAACTTCATAATCCAGAGGGTTCCCTCCAATATAAGCACGGAACCACGTGACTCCATCATTACTGTATTGAACTTCAAATGACTGAGTTTGGTCATTGTAGTCATAGAGCGACACACCGTTAACAGTCGTCGAAGCCCCAAAATCAATTGCCAACCAACTCGGAGAAGTATCCGTCCCCCAACGCGTTTCACGATCACCATCAAATGCCATTTCGGCAGAATACGCCTGATCATCCTGATTAACATTGCTGGCACTATAAGATTTCCCTAAAGCGAGATTCTCCAAATTTCTACTGGTCGAGTAATGTTGTTGATCAAACTTGATCCAATCCAGATTCCAGTCTCCATTTTTAGCAACAATACGCAGATTCATAGGCCCGCCATCAAGCTTTAGAGTCGCATACACAGTGGTCCAATCCGTTGCTCCACCAGTTGCAAGATGATCAACAGAACCAATTAACGTATCATCGTCATAGATATCAAAAGCAACACTCTCACTTTGCGAAGCGACTCGAAAGGATAGATCATGCGAATAAGTATTAACGACGTCTATATCAAATGAGATCTCAGAATCGATAGAGGTAAATGCCACATGATCTCCCGACACAGAAACACCCGAGGCTGCGTTATAGTTTTCTGCCTGAACAAACGGAAAGTTATCCTCATTGTCCACCAGTGGTATCTCAAAACAATAGAGAGATTCACCATCAACATTCGTAAATATAGAGCTGTCCGTAGAATAGATAGGTTTCCCTTCAACTCCTTTCCAATCCAAGTCTTCATTCCATTTCGTGTATCTAATATCCCCGTCAAGCACATGACCGCTTAAATCGATTTCGACGAATTGCGCACTTGTAGATGCATTATTGATCCAGACAGTCAGTAGATTATCACGTATTAACGCCATAGTATTTGAAAACTCGACAGGTTCGTCGGCATCCAAATAATACCCATAATTCGAAGTATTTGAGAGCTTTTTGAATATGAAATACTTAACGCCACGAGTCACCTCGCTACTAGTATGCCACAGATAGGTGTGTCCTTGAGAGGATCCACCCAGAGCCAACCAACCATTAATTCCACTAAAACCACCGCGAACAGCTCTCATGAAATGGTCAAAGGAATTCACCTCATCCGCACCATGTTTATTCTTCCACCCATGCAATTCAGTCTGCCATACTTCGGTATCAGCTCCCAAGGTCGCCCGAGCTTGATCCGCAAATCCCTGCTCAGAACCAGAACCATCATCGCGGTTAGTATTATGACTGGATGCAATATCGATGGCATCTCTTCTACGTTCAGTATCAAGGTTTTGAATCCACGATACACCTTGAGCAAATTCCCACGAAGAAGCCGCAACAGTCGACGGCATATCTCCAGATTCAAGCACTGGGTAATTGCTCGCATAGAATCCAGTTGGATCAGTTGGGTCGGATCCTGGTTCCGGCGGATTCTCAATGTAAGCTTTCATGTATTCAACAACATCACGGGCATCAGCCTGTGTAATTCGCCCACTTGAAGAACCATCGTTGGCTTGCCATTCATTAGTCAGATCCAAATAGCTAATTTTGAATCCGTAGTCTTTCATCAAGCGCAAATAACGGATCAAGTATTGAGCACACTTGATCGGGTCGAAATCATAATTTCCACTCGTATAGGTTGTCGCACCTGTGATCCAGATCGGATACGGTTGCCATGAAGCACTAGAGACCGCTTCCGCTAATGGACGCGGTGATGCAAACCACTTAATATTTGGATTCGCATTTTGCATTGCTGCCATCATCGGGATAATTCTGCTCGTATATGCATTCAGTTTGTAACTGTTCTCATCCCCAGGTGCAGAGGCCTCATTCAACTCATAGCCTGCGTTAACCGCACAACGAATGTAGTCGATATTGCAATCATTGACGCACCAATCAGGTACAGGACCTAGACCAGAACCCTCCCAGTACCAAAGACGCTCAAAGTCCAACCCATAACGCATCATTTGCTCGGGCTCAGAGCCTACTTTGATGGCAACCGGAGCACTAATTGCAACATAAGTTAACCAGTTCAAATTGAGTCCCTTCGATGGTACATCAAACTCCAGTCGTAGCGTATTCGTTCCGGTAGTCGCAAAATCAACATAAACTGTTTTCGTCTCCCAAGTCTGCCAACCACCGGTATCACCAACGTGCACTGAACGCAAATACTCACCATCACTTACGATGTTGATAGACCCATCACCGCCATTGGATGCCACTCTCAGCTCAAGCTTATGCAACCCAGCCGATTCCACATTGATAGTGTACTCCGCCCAACTTTCATTATCTTTCCAGCCGATGTATCCACCAGCTCCCGCATCTTCAGCATCCCCTTCTTGGACACCATTATTAGCGGAATAACCTTCAGCTTCAATGTGCCATGGCGGCCTAGAGAGTACGAATATTTCGTCGGCCGTAAGCTCACTATCATAAAGTCGAAACTCATCCAACAAGCCGTCATGATAGGAAGAACCATGATTACTACCGATCCTGAACGAGCTAATACCTTCGATGAGACTAATATCGCCAGCCCAACTTTCCTCTTCAACACCATTGGTAAATACCTTCGCTAAACCAGTGTTAGCATTTTTTGTAAATACATAATGGTTCCAACGACCTTTATAATCCGACTCTGCAGGAAAAAACCGATGACGATCCCCGCTACAATCCCAATAAGCGACTCCATCGTTCAAAAGATTAAAGCTGATTTTTCTATCATTTGCTTCAAAAACACTCCCCTCCGCTTCGCCGACTCCTGTACCTAATATCTCAGAACCAAAGGTCCAGAATGCTATGGATATCTCATCACTGACACTGTCAAACGCCTCAGACGAAACATCTACATAGTTGGCCGTAGCATCGCCAAATGCCAAAGCACCGCCGAAAATTCCCTCTGTCCAAGTGCTCGTATTCTGAACGACTCCGTGATGCAAACCGACCTGATCAATAGCCTCGTCTCCACTGCCATCATCAAAACTCCAATAGCTGACCAAGCCGCGTGTCACCCCTCGTACAGAATCATCGTCTGAAATTGTATCCGCAGCCTTCAGGGCCACAACATTCAACACCCCAAACAACATCGCCAAACATACTACAGCGGGCCTATTAATAAAATTAATCTCTTTCATTGAAGTGGACCCCGAAAACTGGACAGGTGGCTTAGTTGGATAGATAACCGACA
>CAWVWU010000283.1:0-3854 GCA_963933925.1 uncultured Puniceicoccaceae bacterium | reverse complement strand
TCTCTTGTTGTTCGATTCTGAATTTTGTTGCTTGGTGATTGGCTTTGTTAATTTCGAACTGAGTTTTGGCGTCGTCGATTTCTTCTTGGGTGGCGTAGCCTTTTCCGAAGAGCCCCTGTACACGTTTGAGGTCGAGTTCGGCTTGTAGCATCCGGGCCATGGCTGCGGCTTCGTTGGCGTGGTTGCTGCGCAGGGCGGCTTCTTCTTGGAGTACTTGGGCTTCGAGTTTGTCGGGATTGACGATGAAGAGGAGGTCTCCTTTGGTGACGTTCTGTCCGTCCTTGACCGGGAGGGTAATGATTTCGCCCGCGACTTCGGATGACATCTTAACTTCGATCTCCGGGTGGACTTTACCGGTAGCGGTGACGACGCTGGTGATGTCGCCTAGCTCTGCTTTTTCGATAGTAACTTCGGTGACTTTTTTGCCTTTCTTCATTTTAAAGCCGACGAAGAGGGAGGCGGGAATTACGACGAAGATAAGGATGATCCAGATGGCTCGTTTCATGAGATTTGTAGTGAGATAAAAGTAGGTGGATTTAAATTGTTTCGAAAGTGACTGTAATTATTGAGGGGCATCGAGAACGGATTCCCATGATAGTGCGTGTCGTTCGAGGAGAGTGCCTTCGGCTCGGGCGAGACGGATTTCGGATTCGACCGTGGAGAGTTGGGCATCGAGAAAGCTGAGGACCGCGTTGTCGAGGTCGCGTTGAGTTTCCAATACGTCGCGGAGCGAGGAGAGACCTTCTTCGTATTTACCCATTTCTTGGTCGAAGGTGGCTTGCTGGAGCTTTACGACGAGGGCCGCGGCACGGAGTTGTTCTTGAGTAGTCCGTAGTGAACGCCATGCGGTACGTACAGACTGGATGAGGTCTTGTTCGATTTCGTCGAGGCGAAGGTAAGCACGGTCGATGGAATAGTCGACTTGTCTTAGGTTGGACTTGGAGGCTCGGCGTCCCCAAGGGAGGCTGAGTCCGAGTTCCAGTCCCCAATCTTCTTCTTGGCGATTGGCGGCACGGTCGAAGGCACTGTTGGCATTTCGGTTTGAGCGTCCGCCGAATCTGGAAGAGAGGTTGAGGTCGACTTCGGGCCGCTTGCTGTTTTCGGCAAGGATGCGGTCTTGTTCGAGCTGTTTGAGAATTTCGTTTTGGATGGCGGCGTTGAAATTTCGTTCGAGCGAGGTGGAGAGGACTTCTTGAAAGGGGTCGGGTGCGTTTTCGGAGGCGACCAAATTTTGGACGGCAGGTCTGTTCTCGATTGAGAGGCTGGCGTCGAGGCTACCCATGGCGGCCATGAGAGTATCCGCTGCATTGGCGATGGCTTGGTCGGCGCGGATGATTTCTTCGTTGCGGCGTGCGAGGTTGGACTCGGCTTGAAGGGTCTCGAGTTCGGTGGCCATTCCCATGTTTTTGCGTTCCTGGGTTTCTGCGAGTTGGTCTTCGGCGAGTTTTATATTGGACTCGCGGAGGGCGCGGCGTTCGTAGCTATCGGCGAGTCGCCAGTAGGCGAATTCCGTGGCTTGGAGTTGGTCGTAAACTTGGTTTTTGAGGCGGAAGTCTGCTTCGCGGCGCTTGGATTGGGCTCGTTTGATCGGGGCTTGGCTGACGTTCGAGCCGAAGTCGCGGAGCAGGGGCTGAGTGATGGAGATGGAGTAGGAGGCAGTCTGGTCGGCTCCGTCTTGGGATGTGTCGTCGTTGCGGCTGAGCAATGCTCCCGCGTTGAGCGTGGCACCGGTTGAAATTCGTTTGCTGATACCGGCGGAATAGGTCCGATCGTCGGATTCTTCGCGGTTTAAGGTGCTATCAATATCGGAATAGTCGGCTTCTCCGAAATTACGTTTTGCCTTGGCTGTGAGCAGAGGATCGAAGGCGGCCTCTTGTTGTATGATGCTTTCGTCCTCTATGAGTGGGACGATGCGTTGTATCTTTAGGCCGAGATTTTGGCTGAGGGAACGATTGATCGCGTCGTTGAGAAGCAGGGGCTGCTCTTCGGAATCAGTGTCTTGAGCGTGGGAGGAAAATGCGGTCGAGAGGCTCAACAGCATAAGGGCCGAAAGACGTGTGGCACGAACTAACGTTTTGGTAGAGTTGGATTTGAAATTCACTAGAGTCGACAAAGGCTACAGGTCACTGTTTCGCGTGCGTGAGACGAACGCTTTGACCTCTAATACCCTGTTTTGCGTAAAAGGTTACAAGTTATTGCGAAAAAGTTGAGGAGCATTCGCTGGGACACGAATGAATTCCGAGAATGAATGCAGATATTAGTGCTTTCACAGGTAAGCATAAGGGGGCCAAGTGATTCGTGGATTCGAGGGACACGTAGCGAAGCGTCTGAATTTGGAGGTGTTGTTTTTGCTCACTGATTGCTCAGATGAACACTGATTTTTTGAGTGATCGAGTAGCCTTTTAAAAACAACATAGAGCAAAAAATGAACAAAGAGATTGGATTGTGCACCCGCTTGTAGATGTGGCTGTTTTTTTTTCTTTGCCCACCAAGTTTACGAAGTCTTCTGATTGGGTTTTAGCCTTCGCCCGTTGGGCTACGGCAGACAGGGGGGGCATCGTCGCTTCTGGCTAATACGAATGAAGCACTTAAGAACCGTAGCACCTTATCCGGCTTCGTTTCTCTACGCCGTGGCAGGTTGAGTTGTGGGTAGTGTCCATCGTCCCGATGGACATGTATGAGGGAGTACAGCCATCGGGACCCTCTAGTATCGATGGGCATGCGATGTGCCGCTACCATTTGGTTGTGAGGCCGACGTGGACCTCTGCGTTCTCTTCTATTGGATGAAATAGGTGCCGCTTTCGCTGGCTTGGAAGGAAAGGATGCGGTCGGAGGACTGGAAGGGGACTTGGGTTCCGTTGAGGGTGATGGATGTGGTTTTGCTTGTTAGATGTAGGGTGATTGTGGTGGGGTTCTCGATAGAGAGTCCGAGTTCGGTTACGGTATCCAGTTTTATGGCGAAGGTGACGTGTTCTGTGGATTCGAGAATGGGGGATTCGTTATAAGTGACGTTCGTAACGGATTGGCCGGAGGCTTTATGGACATTTCCGGATACTAGACTGATCCAAGCGAAGTCGCCGGTTAGACTGAGGTCGAGGTTTGAGCTCTGTTTCTTGGTGAATGATTTTAGGAAAATGTCGGTCTTTTCTTCGGTTTTTATCTTAGCGGCGAGGAGTTCTTTGGTCGAGTAGTCTTCGATGGTGGGTTTCGTGTCGTCGGGACCGAGTGGGTAGAGAATTTGGCCGAAGAGGAGTTCGCTTCCGGATTTTGTGGTGCGCAGGGTGGGGAACTTTTCGCTATCTTTTTTGATGTAGGTGCTTTCCATTTGGAGGACGTCAATATTTGCACCCGGAGCGATTTGGTAGGTGAGGAGCTGGGCAGCGTCTCCGTAGCGGTCGTCTTTATATGACCAGAGGTAGCTTTTGTTTGCTGCGTTGAGAGTTGCACGTCCGCCGTGAAAGTAGACGTCGACCTTGCCGATTAGTTTGTCGGTTTTATAGACCTGACCTTTAACTTCGTCGAGAACGAGGAAGTATTCGTCCTGGATGAAGGCGATGGAGCGTTGGGCTTCACCGATTGCTTCGCCTAGGTAAGGTCTAAAGGGGGCACTTTTCTTTTCGAAGTCGAAGAAGGAGGTGTTGAGTTTGTCTTCCGATGGGTTGACTTGATTTTCGACGAAATCACCTAGAGGAATGTCGTTGAAGGTGATCGTATTGTGAGCTTGGGGACGGCGGTAGAAGTTGTAGCGGAGGTCGTCGCCGTAGCTGTTGGAGGTGTAGCCGCTATCGGATGCCATCATCTGGTTCTTAGCGTAGAGGATGAAGCTGAGGGTGTCGTGATGGTCGTGGTTGTCG
>CAWVWU010000282.1:0-3912 GCA_963933925.1 uncultured Puniceicoccaceae bacterium | reverse complement strand
CAACTAACAACTCGGCTACCCCTGTCTCACTAATGGGGTCCACTTCAGTGGGCTCGATCATACTTTCGATATCACTGTGCAAGCCGATGGAAATACTTTTAGCGAACCCGCTCCTATCACCTTTCCGAATACAGATGGTTTGGAACCTGGTGCAAAGACATTTCTTATGTCCTTCGACCACTTTAAAGGAGAATGGATTATCGTAGGAACCATGACTGTCTCAGCCGATGGACTTACAGTTACGACTGATCCGGGCGTTGGCGTTCGTGCTCCGGGCTGGCATGGTGTTCAGTCTGGTACAGAACCTGAAGTATATTACGAGGAGTATGAAGCGTACGACCCAGTTCATTCTCTTTTTCCTCAGAAAAAGCGGGAGATCAATTGTCCAGATAATGCGGGTGCACAACTCGGGGCCGCGATTCCAATTGCAACTGCAGGCATTGCAGGGTTGATACTGCTTGAGGAAACGACACCCGATGGGGAAGTTGCAGAGGCAATTAGGGATTTTTTGCTAAGAGAAGCTTTGGGTGATGAGGTTTTTGATGAATCCATTGAGGATCAGATTCAGAGAATTCGAGATTACAATCAGTTTCTTTTCGATTGTAAAAGTGGGTTTTTCGAAGATGGATCCACTTCTGGTCGGTCATTAATTGAGAACGATCAAAATATAATGTTTTCTAGTTTTCAGACTCCGGCTGCAGCTGAAATTCCCCCCACTGATTTAGAGATAATTTGGTTTAGTTTGGTCGATGATCTATTGGTTCATATCCCTCTTGAATTGGAAGGTCGTTCTATTATTGGCGATGCCACTCAGGAAAATGAACTGAGTCCGGCGGAGTTGGTTCGCTTGGGTGAGATTGTTGATGAACTTGACGCATTGATGGGAGGGCAAAGACCCAAAGAATACTATCAATCACAGTTTGATTTAATATATGCACTAGGTATTTTGTTAGAGGAAGAGACGATTGCTGAAGCTACTGTATACTTTGCATTCCGAGAAATAGAGACTGGATTCGTTCAAAGCGGTACCATGCAAGCGAACGAAACTCTGTTTGGACTGGTTTTAAGTCCAAACTCTCAATACGAGCTTGTTCGTCATCTAGAAGGCGATTACAGAGCTGAATTTGCCACGAGTGTATATCGCTTTACTTCAAATGCTAGCGGAACGACCACAAAAATCCCTCCATTGGCCTGGGGAGCAGATCTTTCTGACGACTCTGATGGAGATGGCTTAAGCGATCTCGCGGAATTTGCGATCGGAACCAACCCAAATTTGGCAGATTCGGATGGTGACGGAATTAATGATGGTAGCGAACTTGAGCAAGGGCTGGATCCTCTTGAAGGGCGTAGTTTTCCGACCGGCGTCATAGCAAGTCTGCCACTAATTGGCAGTGCAGAAGAAGTTGTGATAGAGGGCTCTCTTACCAACGCAGGAATACGTACTGCCTATATAGCTACAGGTACGTTTGGGCTGGCCATAGTGGATAGCTCTCAATTCGACTTACCCGTCGTATTAGGGCAACTCAATCTTCCGGGTAATTCAACTGATGTGGCGGTTGATACTCGTTTGAGTATTGCTGCTGTGGCTGGTAATTTAGGCGGGCTTCATCTCGTCGATGTGTCTGACCCTATGCTGCCTATATTGATCAAAACGATCGATATGAATGCCCTTCAAGTGGAGATTGTCGATAGCACTATTTACGTCGCTACCGACTCCCACCTACTTAGCTACGATGCGATTACTGGAGAGAAAATTCAGACACTCTCTCACGGTAGAACAACCGAAATCACAGGAATGGCTGTAGAAGGTTTGATGCTGTATCTGATGGATGATGAAAAAACACTGCGAGCGATTGATGTTGGTGGTTTTGACATGTTCGAACGTGGCTCTGTCACGTTAACGGATGGAGGCGGAAAACTTTTGGTGGGCAACGGTATTGCTTATGCGACTGCTGCTACCAATGCACGGGGTGGATTTGCCACTGCAGATGTTTCGGATCCTGATAATCTAATTGAGCTCAGTGGATCTGATGTAACGGGGACAGGTGTAGGGGCACCCCGCACTGATATTGCTCTCAACGGCTCTGGGGTTGGTCTGTTAGCGGGAACTTTTTTCGGCTCAAATGAACTGGAATTATACAATGTTACAAATCCTGAAGACACCTTCGATTTCATCACCAGAATAGACCTTGAGAGCTCTCCGAAAAGTGTAACCATAGGTGGCGGAATTGCATTTCTTGCAAGTGGATCCTCAGGGCTTCAAGTCGTCAATTATATGGCTTTCGACAATCTAGGTATTGCACCCGTGGTTACTATATCTACAGGGGATATCGATAAAGATTCTGAGACGGAAGGAATTCAAGTTCAGGAGGGCACTGGAATCCCCATTGTCGCAACCATTTCTGACGATGTCCAAATTCGCAACGTGGAGCTCCTTGTTGATAGTTTTATTGTTTCAAATGATGTTTCATTCCCTTTCGAGTTGAACGTTATTGCACCCTCTCTTTCTGAAGGATCCAATACTGTTTCGGTCTCTGTGCGTGCCACGGACACTGGAGGAAATGTTGGTTTATCGGATACGCTTATTTTGAATATCGTTCCAGATACGTTTGCTCCAACGATAGCTCAAATCAACCCACCTGCCGGTGCTGTACGCGGACAGAATTTCCGTACTATCAGAATCGGTTTCTCAGAAGTCATGGATGAGTCCACTTTAACGACCGAAAACATAGTACTTCGTGGAGAGTCAGGTTTGGGCCCTTTACTTGTTCCAGTAGATTTAAAGGTTCGAAGTAATGGCAGGTCAGTGCAGCTCACTTACGCATCGCTTGCTCCCGGTAGCTATGAGATTAAATTCAATTCGGATAAATTGAATGATCGAGGCGGAAATTCCGTGGGCGAAGGAAATGTTGTAAGTATATTTACGATACTTGATGCAACTGATGTTTGGATTGGTCCCAAGGATGGTCTTTGGAGTCATCCCGAAAACTGGGATGCAGGAGAACTTCCTGGTCCAGATGCTGATGTCCTCCTTCAAGGAGTCGAGGATGGATCTATTGTGTATCAATCAGGGACTACGCAGGTAAGGAACTTAACCATATCCAGTCCTTTAAATCTTTCAGGTGGAGTTTTGGAAATTTCGGAAAATCTACACATAGAAAATAAATTAATACTCAATGGCGGCACACTAAAAGGCGGAATTGTTTCCCAGTCTTCAGGAGGTACATTCGAAGCGACCTCTTCAGACGGCACCCTGAACGGAGTCACTCTGAATACAGACATTACTTTAGTTGGTTCCAGTGTTATCACGGTCTTAAACGGGCTCACGCTAAACGGAACAGCCACCCTGAACCGCACCCATGCGAGTTCCCATCCAAGCTTCAATACCGGGTTTAACTTCCTAAACGGGTCACAGACACTCGACGGCACAGGAAGCGTCATCTTCGATGGCAGCGGCTACCTCGGAGGCGGACGATTCGTTCAGCCCACCGGAACAGGCGACCTCACCATCGAATCAGGCATCACCATCAAAACCGGAACGGCCTCAGGCTGGGTAGGAGCAACCACCTTGCCGCTAACGCTAAAAGGAACCATCTCTTCCGAAACCAGCGGCCAACTAATAACCCTACAAGGATCCAACATTGCCAATAACGGCATAGTTCTGGCAAAAGCGGGAGCGTTACTTTCAGTGACAGGACCTTTCACTCAATCCAATACAGGTACATTGGGCTTCGAACTTGGCGGGACTTCGACCAGTGAATTTGGAAGGCTCACATCGACCAACGACTTTATCCTCGCTGGGACTCTCGAAGTGACTGTCTCGGGTGGATTCTTACCTTCCTCTGGAAACGAATTCGAAATAATGACGTTTGGTTCGGTGAGCGGAGATTTCGCCAGCAAGAATGGTCTTGA
>CAWVWU010000281.1:0-3923 GCA_963933925.1 uncultured Puniceicoccaceae bacterium | reverse complement strand
GGGCCCTTTGAGTTCGACGGATCAGAAGGATGAATTCATCGCTTTTGTGGATTTGTTGCATGCTCGAATCGCGGCGGCTGGAGTGGAGGTAGAATTTGCGTCTGGTTCTTCGATGGGTGCCTATGTTGGGAACTGGATTTTAACTGTATTTGTTGGGTTAGTCATTATTGGGGCGGGGATTTTTCTGCTCGTTTCGGGAATGTTTGTGATCGTTTTGATTAAGGTGCTGTTAATCCTCTTTTATTTACCTACCCTGTTCCGATTTTTGAAGCGGAACTATCCCTGTCGCTACGATCCGAATACTGTGCCGTGGCAACGTATTATATCCTAGCTGTTTTTAATAACTCCAATCTAATCAAAAACATATGAATCAGACCGAATCCCCATGGGTCGTATTTCCTAAGTTCTACCAGAATGAAATAGGTGGGGAGGGAGAGGTCTTCCGCAAGAAAATAGCTGAGGGTGAAGCGAAGGCGGGCAAGCGGGCGAAGTTTTTGTTTTTAGGAGATATCCGTCTTGGTCCACTTGGAGAAAGCATAGGTCCTGGCTGGTTTTAGCTTCTCGACCAAATTTGACTTTTGACGTGAGGAGGAGGTCTCTTGAATCTGAAACCGCAATCGCCCCTGCTTGGTCATCGCTTGGCGTAGGGTAGTGTCGGTCGGAGAGAAGTGTCGCGAAGTCGCCTTCTGGTCCACGGTTGCCTGCCGGCCAATATGAGAGGGCAAAGGAGAAGGAGGAGTCCGGACATGGGCTACTTGAGTGCTTCTAGATCCTCTTTGTGAATTTTAAGGAGTTTTTCTAGCATTTGTTCTGCAGTGGGTTGCGATACGACTCGGCTATCGAACCAATCATCAGAAAAAATGGTTTCGTTTCGTTCTTTGGCGATTTGGTGGTAGGCCCAGGCGCCGGTTCCGTCGGTCGCAGCTCTTCTTCCAAATTGGTTTGGAAAGCGTGTGTTGAGGTAGATGGCATAAAGCTCGGCTCCGTAGGGGGCTCCTTCGTTTGCTGCTGCCTGCATGATATCGATTGCTTTTTGCTCGTTGGTCTCTTCAAATTTTTCTCCGATAACTTCGTTGGGGTCGAGGATGCTTACAACGTACCATGCATCCTTGGATTTATGTTTTTCCGGAATAAATTCGAAATTCCCGTCGAGGATGCGAAGGAACCAGCCGGCCGCCTTTTTGTTGCTTTGTTCGACGCCTGTACCATTTAGGTAGAAAATTGCGATGTTGGCAGCAGCTAACTTCTGCCCACCCGCGGCGGCGAGTGCGTAGTATATGGCTGCTGTCGAGTCATTGATTGATCTTTGGAGATTCCCGAAATCGTAAGCGATTCCGAGCTGTTCTTGTGCATAAGGATTTCCATTCTTTGCTGCCATTTCAAAATAGGTGAAGGCTTGTCCTATGTTCTTTTCGATGGAGCCCCTTCCGTATTTGTACAGAACACCAAGCTCGGCTTGTGCACCGTAGTGACTTCTTAAATATCCGGCATTGAAAAACAGTGTGTTTGATAATTCAATGTCTTTCTCAATACTGTCTGTTCCGGTTTTTAGTTGACTGGCATAAGTGACGGTTGCAACAAGCGAGCCTGCTTCAGCCGCTTCTTTCCATGTATTCACTTTTTCCCACCCGAAAGCTAGCGCTTGCTTATACCAAGCTGATTCTATCTGTGAGTTGGGGTATACTCCGGCTCCGTTTTGATAGGCTTGGAGTAGATCGTAGCATGCAGAAGCGTCGCCGGAGCGGGCTTGTTTTTTCATTTTCTCGAGATCGAAAAACGGCCGGCTTTTCTTCGGATACCGATATCTCTTAATCTCTTTCGCTTGATAGCTTCCATCGAGAATTTTTGAGATCCGGTTTTCCGCAGCTTCTACGTTGGCATTTGCTTTGCCAAGCCATTCGATGGCTTTGTCCTCGTCTTTCTCAACGCCGTGTCCGAGAAGATAAAGATCTGATAAGACGAACATCGCTAGGTTGTTTCCTGCTTCGGCAGCTTGTGTAAGGTAGTTAACCGCTTCCTTGGTGTCCTGCCATACGCCTCGTGCATAGAGCCAATAGAGTCCATATTCGTAGAGCCCGTTAGAGTTGCCGGCGATAGCGACCTTTTTAAGGTCGTCTATGCCTTTGATTGGGTCGGGTTCGGTGCCGGTACCTTCCGTAAAGAACTTAGCTCGTTTGATGATCGCTTCGTATGAGCCATTTCTTGCTCCTCTTTGAGCGTAGAGGAAGGCTTTTCTTTCGTGGTTTTCGACTAAGACATCGGTTACAAGACTACTGGAATAGCTTCCTTGAGCGATAGCGGAGCCTTGGTCGGCGTATACTTTCCACTTACTAATCGTGCTATCCTTCTTGGGGAACTCTAGTCCGCGGTCTTTGGCGTGGCCTAGCCAGAACACTTCGGCTGCTTTGTCTTTCGGCACGCCATAGCCTTTGGAGTGCACGAAGTATATATCAAAGGCAGCTCCAGCTATGTCTGAATGAATTGCTCTTTTGTAGGCCTGGTTTAGATCGGTGAATGGCCCTGCAGTCATTGTTTCGGGCGTGTAGCTTTGTTCAACGATCTTAAAATTTTGATATTTGGGATCCCTGTTGCCAAGGGCTACGTGGACTGAGGTTGCCAAGTCGGTTTCGTCATCTTTCAGGTATCCGAGGAAGTCTAGCATGGAGGGGTGACCAATGGAGTCCGTGAGCGTTTTCCAAAAGAACTCCTCGACCGCGGCTTTGTTGAATTCGTAGGTGAGGAAGCGGTTCATCACTCTCGAGAGAAATTGATACCTTTCTTCTTCGGTGTGGGCTCGGCTTGCTGCCTTCCAAGAGGTCAGCAATTTCTTGGTGAGGACGCTGCGTTCGGAAAGAGTTTTGACGAGTGTTAGGGATTGGTCCCATTCAGCTATCTCTTCATGGAAAGGGTTTACGGGTATGAGCTTGGCTTCGGGGAGGTCGAGCAGTTCTTGTGGAGTAGCGAGTGGGCCGCTGTGGAGGTTTATACCGGTGTTGTATAGTTGACCGGCGATACGATAACCTAAGCCGGAGGATGAGTTGTTTGGTATGTCGAGCTTTCGCCAACCGCTTTCTGTCGTGTAGATTATTTGCGTATCCTCATCATTGATGAAGAAGGCGTTGTCTGAAAAGTTGAGCCGTCCAGAGTCGAGGCCTTCGATCGTGAAGGTCTCCCATTGAGATCCGTCCTTAGAGGAGGTGAGAGCAAAGCCCGTTTGACCAAAAGATCCGGTACAGGCAAGGAAGCGATCGTTGCCGAATACGAGCACGTTGAAACTGTGTGTGAGGGAAGGGTGTTCCACGATGTTCCATTTTTTGAAATCGCTCGTGCTCGCTGTGATGGGTACATCATTTTCATCATTGCCAGCGATAACGTAAACTTCGTTTCCGAATGCGGTGCCGTATACAGAACCACCGAACCATGGTTTCATGAATGTGGAAAACGACTGACCTGAGTCGTGGGATATAGAGAGGCTGTTGCCGTAGGTATTTACGATGATTTTGTCTTTTGCAAAGTACACTCGGAAGATGTCTTTTTCGGAGTCGAGCGTGTGTACTGCTTCGGGGGCGAAATTGCTGAGTGCTGTTTTGTAGATCGTTTTACCGGAACTAAACCAAAGCCAGTCGCCGACAATTTCTAGGTTGTTGATTGATTTTGAGGCACTTGGGAAAATCGGATCGAAGGATTCGCCATCGACAGAGTAGTAGAGGCCACTATCGGTGCCGGCGATGATTCCGGAGTTGTAAGGAGCGATTCTATACACGTCATTTCCGAATGACGGAATCAATCGGTAGGAGTCGAGGTTTGCTAGATTTCCGGTCGGGAGCGTTCGCTTGGCTTCTTCCTCTGGCTGAGCTGGCTCTTCGATCGTGGCTACGGCAGGGGCTTCTTAGGGGGCAGTCTGTACACAAGGCCGCCCCAGA
>CAWVWU010000280.1:0-3941 GCA_963933925.1 uncultured Puniceicoccaceae bacterium | reverse complement strand
TTCAAATTTAAATGAAAGCTTACTCCAAATGCCGCGAAGCGGCTTCGTTCAACCAGGCACTGGTGGCAATGCCTTCGGGTGTCGCAAGCTCGGTACGGTTAAGCGTCTCCGGACTTTTAGGCATTTTCCCGAAAGGCAAAGTCGATCCTAATGGTTCGTCGAGAAGCTTCTCAGGTGTCGTCCCGCAAGCGGGACTCAGTACAAGTAACCCATTGCCACAGTTAGACGTTGTGCACCAAGCGTAAGCTTAGTGTTTGTCTGTTTTTGTGAGATGATTTTTAAAAATCTCTCGGGCGATGGCGTGGCTTATTATTAGTCCATCGATGGCGGAAAAACGGTAGTGAATACCGCCATACACTCTACTGATCGCGATTTCCTGTTCGCATTCGCTGAAGGATTGATAGCGGCGCTCGACGCCTGGGACCGAATCGCTGGTCGCTATAAAAGCGATACGATCGGTACCGAAATAAAGCCGGAGGATTTCTGCTCCTGATCCGGAAAAGACAGAGTGTCCTGAAACATATTCGGGGTGGGGTGGAGTCTCGAGGTAGGGCTGCCAATTCAATTCAGCCTGGGTGGATGGATTGCCGTCTTGATCTGCTTGCCTGATTGCGTGGATGGGGCGCCAGAGGTGGGTTTTGTACTTTTCTTGCCAACCTACGATACCAGCGTCCGCCATGGCGATATTTAGCAAAGCCATGAGACGTAGTGACTCCATGAAATCGATCTTATGTTCAGCGATCAGTCTGCAGGCGATCTCGTTCCAGTGCCCGGCGGGTGTGGCGGTGTAGCTAAAGCAGGACCAGAAATTTGCGGTCTCCGTTTGGGTTGCGGTGCGATATTGGCTACCACGCGAACCGAGTTGTTTTACTTCTTTGAGGTCGGCTGCGTATTCAGCGCTTTGCAGTGACGGAGGACCCTGTGTTGCAAAAATGGCGGGATCTTCGATCGCGAAGGGAACTACATTTTTCCAATGAGGCATCTCCGGTGGCTTGAATTGAGGAGGCGTGCGGGTCCATTTCCCCGTTTCTTGACGTGGAATATAAGTGACTGAAAGAGAGCTGTTGTCGTTTTCCCGTTGCTCGAAAATCAGCCGGGCGACGTGCGCTCCGAATTCCAATGATCGAACGTGGTCTGAATTGGATCTATCGGTTTGTTGAGAGGATAGTTTTTCGAAGCGAGCTTTCTGGGAGGGATAGAGGACGTTTGCTATGGCTTCTGCTGCTCCCGCTGCGACGAGTTCCGCAATCATGTTATGCGGCGCCGATTCCTTGTAGTAAAATCCTTCGTATTGAGATTCGGATGCATTCGCGGCGTCGAACATTGCAATATGAAGCATGGCTAAATTGCGAGAGGCGAGGCAAGGCGCGGTTGATTCCTGCCGGATGGCGTCAAGCAGGGCATTATTCCACTGACTTACGATAGCGGAATTGAGGGTGTGGGCGTTGAGGGAGGATATGAAAATGAGTGAAAATCCGGAAACGATTGCGATACAAAGAAAACGCCCCCATGAAGCGGGAGCTCCGTGTTTCGGTGCTTGGTAATTCGTTTCCATTAATTGCTTATTTGATGAACTCCACGCGGACACGAATAAATTGCTTTTTGGATGGATCGGAGAGTATGGGAGCCACTAGTTGGCCGCGAAAGCGTTCCTTGGCATTCTCGATGCCGAGCGACTCTTTAACGACGCTGTCGGTCGTATCCACCCAATTGATGAGGTCATCGGAAACTTCGATGATGTAGTTGAGAGTTTGGAGGTTCTCCGGCTTTTCATACTGGAGGGTTAGAAATTTTTGATCCGCTATGGTTTCTATGGTGCTGCTGGGGAGTCCCGACTGATCGGCTTCGCTGGGGTCGAGTCCGAATGCGTACTCGAGGAAGTTCATGATGCGATCGCCGTCGGGGTCGGCTACGAGTCCACTGATGGAACCGTCGGTACGTTCGCTCTCGTTGAAATTGGCTTCGCGCCAGGCCTGTAGGAGCTCGGATGCTTGAACGGAAACAAGGGTTTGAGGGCTGGGGCTGGAGTCGCCATCTGCGTCGTAGGCAATTGCGGATAGCATGGTGTTACCGATCGTATCGACCTGCCAAGATGCGCTGTAGGGAGCGGTTGTGTCGGTGGCTATGATACGTCCATCGACTAGGAACTCAACACGCGTTACGCCGCCTTGAGTTTCGAATGCGACGCTGTTTAAGGTGACTGTTGAAAGTTCGTCCAAGTTCGACTGAGCTGCGGGGCTTTCTAATCTGACGTAGGGAGCCAAGCTAAGGTTGAGGACGGCGCCGGTTTCATCGACGAATCGCAGTTGCGAGAATGTGAAGGCGGTTCCCCCGTTGTAACTGTTGAGGAGGCTTAGGTTGGCGTCGCCAATCACTTGGTTGTCGAGTTCGGCATTGGTGGGTGAATAGACGAGGAGACGACGTTTACCGGCTTCGATGAGCTCAGATCGAAGAGTGTGATCGGTGGCGAAGGTTGCGGGAGTGATACCTGTGATGTCGACTGTGGCCGCATCGAAATTAAGATCCATTTGCAGGCCGACGAGTCCGTCTTCGCTGGCAATTTCTATGGGGGTGGAGAGCGTACCGCCGCTTTGGCCTGTCCTTTGTCCGATCGAGAGGCGTGTTTGCCCCCATGCGGAACTGATCATAGCGATTGAGCAGAGAAGGATTACAATCCGGTTTTGGGATAGGCTGCCGGGTGAAGTGAATCTTTTAGGTAAAGCGTGCATGTTTAATTGGTCCAATCAGCGTAAGCTTGAACGATACCGATTCCGGCGGGAACGCTGAGGGTGAAAGAAGCTTCGCCGCCGCTGAGAGCAACGGGCGTTGGGGTGAGTATTTGGCTATTGGACGTCACGCGAAGGTTGATGAGGGTGGCGTCCGGGAGGTTGTTGGCGGTGACGATGATGGTGACATCGCCGGCTGCGGAAAAGGTGACTTCAGGAGTGGCGGGGTCTCCGCTAGGCGTAGCGGAGACGGATTGACCCGCAATGGAAGCGACCACGAGCTGGGGGCGATTTCCGTCGAGCAAGGTTTGTTTCGGAAATGAAAGAGAGGGCTCGATATTGTTTCTCACAGTGACGCGGTGATAGTAAGATTCGAGACGTATCCGTCCGTAGTTTTGTTCGAGTGCATTGAGGTCATGTCTGAAATTAGCATTGGTCGTGGCGTCGATAAAACCATTGCCCAAGATGCGATCAGCCACCAGTCGTACCGCACCGCCTGAGCCGCTTCCGCCTCGAGAGATGCCGGTAATGAGAAAATTGCTGGAAAGACGCTTGGATTTTTCAAACCCACCTTCGCCGCCAATCGCAATGATTCGACCTGAGAAGAAAATGTTTCCTGAACTCGCGATCAAGAGGGCTCCTCCGCCCCCTCCGCCGTTGCCGCCCCGGACCCATTCGTTGGTATCGCTAAAGGTGGTTGTTCGCGCACCCCCACCGCCAGAGCCGCCAACGAGCGTATGAAGGCTTGGAGAGCCGTAAGTATTAAAGTAGGAGCCATGGTGACCGTCCCAAGCTCCGTCTAGGTCCAGCAGTGTTGTGGCGATTCCTCCACCCGGTCCTACGCCAGGAAAGCCTGCAACGTCATCGCCCGTCGTGTTGGTCGTGTATCCACCTAAGCCTGCCGCGAAACCGCCAGGTCCTCCCGCTGCAGGAGTGTTGATCTCTAATTCTGTCTGGTATTTATCATCCTTGCCACTGATGTCTATTGTTCCCCGAATGCTAACATTGCCTGAAGCGAGCCAGACGACGGGAGTGTTGGCAGTATTCGGAATGAAGTTTATCGTAGTCTGGCCGATGTCGATAGTAGTGAAATTCCAAATACCATCCGGTTTTTCACTCATGTCGATGACGAAAGGCGAGACTGCAAATTGGATCCATTCTGAGCCATCCCATTGCCAAGTGTCGGCGGTTATTTCCCTGGAGAAATCGGAATAT
>CAWVWU010000279.1:0-3943 GCA_963933925.1 uncultured Puniceicoccaceae bacterium | reverse complement strand
CTTGGGATTACACCGGATCGCTACCTTGGATCAGGGGCGAAAATGCGTGGATTTAAGTGCTTCACAAGAATCATTGGGCGGAGCCAAGCTGGACGAGTTAGAAAATGCTCGGATGTGTTTGGAGGCTCACGAGAACCTGGTGGAAGCCGACGAAGGGAACCAAGCCAAATTCCAGAATGTTATCGACCTTATGCAAAACAGGGTCGATGAGGGAGGCTGATAGGCTCGCTCACCAGTTTTATGCCTTTTCTACGATCCACCCATTGAGGTGGATTTTTTTGGGGCTTCTCATCGGTGCCGAGGCTTTGGCGGACAGGTCGATGGGGTAGAGTGGGTATAACGTGTAGCGTCCATCGTCTCGATGGACATGTAGTGGAAGGAGGTGTGGCCATCGGGGACGATGTGCCGCTCCCATCCGTCTTCGTTTCTCTACGCCGTGACAGGTTGGGTTGACGATAAAACCTCTGCTGTTTTGGGGGCAGGCGGGCCGCCTGCGGTCCTGAGAGATGTGATATTTGCTCTGTCTCTTAAAGCGATTCTATCGAAAAATCTTTCCCTTGGGGCTGTTGATGCCCCAAGGGAAAGAGAAAAGACGATAGGTTTTAGGCTGCTTATTCTATTTCAGACGTACCTTAGATACGCCTGAAAAAAGCAGATTTCTAATTTCCTAATGCCCCTACTGGAGGAGCGAATTTTGTGAGGTTAATTCCTACGACTGCCGCTTTGTATTCATCCATATTTGGAATTCTACCAAGGATTGCAGAAAGAACTACGACAGGCGTGGAAGCTAGTAGAGACTCTCCTTTTTTGCGTTCGGAGTCTTCAACCACTCTTCCTTGGAAAAGACGCGTAGAGGTTGCCATGACAGTGTCGCCCCGTGCTGCTTTTTCTTGGTTACCCATGCATAGGTTACAACCAGGTCTCTCGAGATACATCATATTGTCGTATTCTTCCCGAGCGGCGCCCTTAGGAGCACTGTCGTCGAATACGAAACCAGAGTACTTCTGTAGCATGTCCCAATCTCCCTCTGCTTTGAGTTCATCGATGATGTTGTAGGTGGGAGCTGCTACTACGAGAGGAGCATTAAATTCAACTTTCCCTTGTTGGCTTTCAAGGTTTCTCAGCATTTGAGAAACAATTTTCAGATCCCCCTTGTGAATCATGCATGACCCTACGAAGCCGAGATCTACTTTTTTATCTCCTCCATAGTATGAGAGAGTTCTGATGGTATCGTGTGTGTATCGCTTGGAAATTTCTTCGTTGTTTACATCCGGATCAGCGATCATCGGTTCAATAATCTGATCTAGGTCTACAACGAACTCCGCAGAATACTTGGCATTTGAATCTGGGGTTAGGGCAGGTTTCTCTCCAGATTTGATTTCCGATATTCTCTTATTCGCTTTATCAATCAATCCTTGAAGGACTTGAGCCTCGTTGTCCATGCCCTTGTCGATCATGATCTGGATTCTGCCCTTGGCGATTTCTAGGGATTCGATCAATGTATCGTTTTGAGAGATACAGATGGAGGCTTTTGCTTTCATCTCCGCAGTCCAGTCTGTGAAGGTAAATGCTTGGTCGGCGGGTAATGTCCCGAGGTGAACTTCAATAATCTTCCCTTGGAATACGTTGTCCCCAAATTTCTTTAACATCTGAGACTGCGTCGCGTGGACCACGTCGCGGAAGTCCATATGCTCCTTCAGGTCGCCCTTGAAGGTTACTTTGACCGATTGAGGAATGGGCATCGTTGCTTCACCAGTGGCGAGAGCGAGAGCCACTGTACCGGAGTCAGCTCCGAAAGCGACTCCCTTGGACATTCTTGTATGAGAGTCCCCGCCGATAGTGATTGCCCACTCATCGACAACGAGGTCGTTCAATACCTTATGAATGACATCTGTCATGGCATGGTATTTCCCTTTCGGGTCACGAGCTGTGATGAGGCCAAACTTATGCATGAAGTTCATAAGTTTAGGAATGTTTGCCTGTGCTTTCTTATCCCATACCGAAGCTGTGTGGCACCCCGATTGGTAGGCTCCATCAACGGTAGGGGAGATGACTGTTGCAGCCATCGCCTCCAACTCTTGAGACGTCATTAAGCCGGTCGTGTCCTGTGACCCAACGATGTTCACCTTCACTCTGGCATCTGAACCGGAGTGTAAGACTGTTCCTTCTGTCACACCAAGGGCGTTTTTATTGAAGATCTTTTCAACTGCCGTGAGTCCCTGACCCTCATGAGAAATCTCTTTAGAAGGAGCGAAGACGGATTGTAGTGTTACTCCTAGTGTTTGGGCGGCGAAGCTCTGTAGTTTTTTACCAAATACAATTGCGTAGGAGCCTCTTGCCTTGATGAATTCGACTTTTTGAGGAGTTAATGCTGAAGAAATGTCAACCAACTCCTTTTCTCCGTTGTATAGCTTCTTTGTCTTCGTGTTGATCGTGAGGACAGTTCCTGTATCGACGGAGTATGTTTGCTCGAGAATAGGGTCGCCACTTTCGTTGAGGACTGGCTTGCCTTCGGCATCTAGCTTTTTGACCCAGTTCTTCAGGTCGATCCCGATCCCGCCAGTGACATCAACCGTCGTTAGAAAGATTGGAGAAATTCCGTTAGTTCCTGCAACGATAGGAGCAATGTTTACAAAAGGGACGTAGGGGCTTGCTTGCTTGCCTGTCCAGAGAGCAACGTTGTTGACCCCTGACATTCTAGATGAGCCCACTCCCATGGTGCCCTTCTCGGCGATCAACATGACACTCTTTCCAGGGTGAAATTTTTGAAGTGCTTGGATTTCCTTTTGTGCCACCGGAGAGATCATGCACTTCCCGTGAAGTTCACGATCTGCGCGCGAGTGGGCCTGGTTTCCGGGGGACAGCAAATCGGTGGAGATATCTCCCTCAGCAGCGATGTAGGTAATGATTTCGATCTTTTCCTCTACCTCAGGGAGCTTTGTGAAAAACTCGGCCTTGGCGTAACTTTCGAGAATCTCTTTCGCTAATTCATTGCCGTCCTTGAAGGCTTTTTGAAGTCGGTCAGTATCTGCCTCGTATAGGAAGACTTGCGTCTTCATGACATTGGCAGCTTCTCGTGCGATTGATGCGTTATCACTTAGGGTGAGATCTAGGAGAACTTCGATAGAGGGCCCGCCCTTCATGTGAGACAAGAGTTCAAAGGCAAAGGCGGGTGAAATTTCTTCTACCACGGAGTCGCCAAGAATGATCTCCTTCAAAAAATTAGCCTTTTCACCGGCAGCACTCGTTGTGCCCGGTAGGGTATTGTAAATTAGGAAATCAAGAGAATCCTTTCTATATTCATTATTGAGATCCTTAATTTGTGCGATGATCTCAGTTAACAACTCACTGCCGTCAAGTGGCTTAGGGTTCAACCCTTGATCTTTTCGATCCGCTATTTCTTTGATGTAATCTTGATACAAATTCGTGTCCGCCATGACGATCGACAATCGTCTGAGGGCTGATTATTTCAAGAAGATTTTGCGGGTGATTGAGTTCCTGCAATTGGTCTAGATTTGTTCCTCGTTTAGGTGCTTCTCTCGCAAGCAGGAATCGAAGCATTCGATAGGGGACAATTGCCATGGAAACCGGGGACTATAGGGCGTGATTTTTTTGATAATTAATTCAAAGCACCTCCTAAGTGTACCGCGATGGTAGTCCAGTAGGGGTAGAGCCCCTTCGAGCCGGAGGGATTCTTTCCAATGTTTTAAGAGCTATCATAATAGCCGCTAAATCGCCCCTCGATTGGATCCGATTAAGTAAGGACTTATGGCGAAAGACGTCGCATATTTGGTAGATCCAGACTCCAGTCCGGTTGCGATTAAGATCGTAGGTCGGGCTTCGTTTATGAATGTGGCTCCCTTGAAGGCTTTTTTGAAGGGGTCTATTGGATCTGGTGTTGTTAAGTTTGTCGTCGATTTTAGCGAATGCGATGGCATGGACA
>CAWVWU010000278.1:0-3951 GCA_963933925.1 uncultured Puniceicoccaceae bacterium | reverse complement strand
CCTAACACAGAACTATACCACCTGAAGTTTTAACAAGAAGTGGGACATCCCCCTCTATTGTACCAAGATCTGTCGAAAAAAACGATTTCTCCAGGTTTGGGGAGGTTCTTTTCGTAGCGTCGAAACCAATATTTGGATTCGTTTTTGGTGGGGATTCCCAGTTCTACGACGCGAAATTGTTTGGGCATCATATATTCTATAATGCGTTTTATAGTAGAACCTTTACCTGCTGCATCGCGTCCTTCGAAAGCTATTGCGACACGCTTATTGTTTTTTATTACCCAATGCTGGAGGTTCAGGAGTTCAATTTGTAAGCGACGTTTTTCACTACGGTAGGTGGCGTAGTCTAAGTTGTCGTAAAACTCGTAAAAGTTACTTTTTATAATATCGCCTGAACGCATGATGGGGACGGAAAATGGTGAATTTGGGGTTCGTTGTGGAAATCCTTTTGGAGAGGATGCTCAATCTCTGCGGCTTTCAACTGTTGTTTTGTGACAATTTGAAGACATTCGCTAAAAAAATAGAGGAGGGACTAGATTGATTTAGGATTCCCAACGAGCGTAAAGCCCGCATGGCAAAACGTTGTTGCTACTGGATATAGGGAGACCTATTTCGCCAGATGTAATACGTCCTTTATCGACGCCGATAGACTCGCGTAGAAGATTTCCGACTACAGTTGGAGATACGCCTGTTGTGTAGGCGTTTATGAGAAGGAAGAGAGGTTTCTTGGATAGAATCTGACAGCATTTTTGAAGGAAATTCCATAAGTCGCGGTCGAATTGCCAAACTTCGCCGTTGCTTCCGCGTCCATAGGACGGTGGATCCATGATGATTCCATCGTATTCATTGCCGCGTCTGATTTCTCGTTCTACGAATTTGAGACAATCGTCGACGATGAAGCGAATGGGGGCATCTTGTAGCCCACTTAGAGCTGCGTTTTCCTTGCACCAAGCGACCATGCCTTTGGAGGCGTCGACGTGACAAACTTGGGCGCCGGCCTTTGCTGCGGCTACGGAAGCTCCTCCCGTATAGCCAAATAGATTTAAAATTTTTAAGGGGCGATTCGCTTTTCGAATCTTGTTGGAGAACCAATCCCAGTTGACTGCTTGTTCCGGGAATAAACCGGTGTGTTTAAAGTCTGTTGGGTGGATTTTGAAAGTGCGATCTTTGTATCGAATTTTCCAATTCTCTGGGAGCTTTCGTTTGTACTCCCAAGTGCCTCCTCCTTTTTTGCTTCGGTGGTAGAATGCGTCGAATTCTCCCCAGTCTTTTGAGCGCAGTGGCCAGATGACTTGAGGGTCGGGACGTACTAGGACGAAATCACCCCAGCGTTCTTTCTTCATACCGTCACCAGTTTCTAGAATTTCGTAATCTTCCCAATCGTTTGAAAGTATCATGGCTGTTATCGGAATCGTGCTGTGTATGCTTCAAAACCTAAGCATTAGAGGCGTATTGGTGTTGTTTGATCGTCAGGGGTTCTTTACCTGAAGGCTATCGAGGTGTGTTGGGAAATTGAGTATTGTCGTGTTACGCAAACGATTCTATGGATTCTCGAAAAACGACTTTGTCTGCGGATTTAAAGAATGCTGATCCTGCTACGAATGTGTCCACTCCGGCATCCCAGCATAATTTGGCGTTAACATCATTAACGCCACCATCTACCTGAATGCGGAAGTTTAGATTCTGCTCTTCGCGCCATTGGTTGATTTGAGCTGTCTTCTTTAGCATGTCCTCTTGGAATGATTGTCCTCCAAAGCCAGGTTGGACAGTCATTACGAGTACAAGATCGACTTGATCAAGATAGGGTTTTACCGCTTCGGCGGGAGTTTGAGGATTGATTACTACTCCTGCTTTAATGCCACGTTGTTTGATATCTTTGAGAGTGGCTGCGACGTCGTAGTCTGGTTCGACGTGAATACTGATTTGTTCGGAGCCGGCTTCGGCGAACGGGGCGATGAAGTCCTGTGGGTTGTCGAGCATGAGGTGTACATCGAAGAAGAGATCGGTCTTGCCTCGAAGGTCAGCCACGGTTTGCGGTCCAAAGGTCAGGTTGGGTACGAAATGGCCGTCCATTATGTCGATGTGGAGCCATTTTATGCCGGCTTGTTCAACAACTTTAATATCGTCTGCGAGCCGTGTATGGTCTGCGGCTAGCATGGATGGAGCGAGGATCGGTTCTTGCATTGCTGGAATGCTAGTCGATCGGGCCGAATGGGCTCAAGCTTGCTTTGTCTGCGGGGCGGCTTTTTTGTTCGTTACCAGAGATCGGTTAGAGACTCTGCGATACGTGTCGCTATCTTTTTGGAAACTTCGGGACCGGCTTGGTATTCGGCATCGACTTGATTACCCGCATTTGTGGCGGTCACGTCGCTGTCGACGAAAATGTCTTGATCTACGGATATCGACTTGTTTTCGAAAATGACCGCGTTGTTGTTGGTTAGGTCGTAGAGGCTGTATTCTACGTGAAGTTGGAGTCCGAACTTTTTGCCTCGCCCAAGATCTTGAGCTTGAACGGCGAGTTGGCTGCGATCCACTTTGGAAATCTTTACTTTGAGGAGTCGTTGAGCTTTGGATTTCGGTGTGCTGAGCAGGGTACCCGTTTCGTTGATGGCTGCTCTGAGTGAATGGGTTAGGCTTGCTTCGAGAAGGGGGTAGCTTGAGTCATTGGCTACAGGACTTACGAAAACCTTGCTGTATTCATTTTGGCTGGGAGTTCCCAGTTGGTAGCTCGCACAGCTAATGCAGAGCACCGCACTGAGTACTAAAAGGAATGCGTTTTGGATGAGTTTCATCACTAGAGGACGGGAGTAGGCAGATTAGAAAATGCCGAGTATCTTACGACGGGCACGTTTTTTGGCTGTTTTTTGGTCTTTGTCTGCGAGGGCTTTTTGTTCCTCTTCCGTTATCGCTTCTTGCACATCCAGTTTAGCCTGAATTTGGTCGATTTTAATTCGAGCGAGTTTAGCGGTAGCTGATTTTGGGGCTAAAGTGATGGCTTCATTATAGATAACTTTGGCGGCTTCTAGCTTCTTGCGTTTGTAGTAGTAAAAGTCGGCAATCTTCACCTTGCTCATCGCCATTGTATTTTGAGCGTCTGTAAGTTCGGTTTCGGCTATAACTACGCCATCGTCTTCTGGGTATTGAAAGAGAAAGTCTTGATAGAACGAAATAGCGGTTTTGGTGGAACTCTGATCGTAGTAGGGGCCGTTGGTTTGTTCGGTGTGTTTTTTGGCGAGCTTTAGGTAGGCATCTGGAGCGTGCACGCTATCTGGGTATTTGAGAACGAGTCGATCTAGGGCATATATAGCCATATCGTCCTTTCCTTTCTCGTCCCATGTTTGAGCGATATTTAAAAGGGCTAGGGGTGAATAGTCGCTGTAGGGGGCAATGTAGTAGATTCGTTCGAAGTAACTGACGGCACGATCGATGTTGAGAAAGCCAGGAATGACTCCGAAGATTTTAACCCGATGTGTATTTAAGCGAGTTTCGGCGATTTTGTACATTTCGCCAATTGTTTCGTTGAAGCTTCCGTAGTTTGGGTAATCCCACGCCATGCGTTCGTAGGCTTCGTAGGCGTCATCGATTTCGTTACGGGCTAGGCTTATGAGTGCTATTCGGTTGTAAGCCTCTGGTGCGTATTGGCTTTTGGGAAATTTCTTAACGATTTTGCGGTACTTTTTAAGTGCTTTGCGGTAGGATTTGACCTGTTTCCCTTCGCTGAAGTCGTTGCCGCCTTTTTTTGCGTAGTGCAGTTTCCCGCGGCCACGGCTTTCGAATTCTTCAGCTTGGCGGGCTGAATTCATCAGGTTGAGTACTTGCCGAGTTTCTTCGGGAAGAAGCCCAGACATTTCAACTTCGTCAGATTGATAGCCAGTTTCGGGGGTCCAAGTTATTTTCGCGGCATGGAGCGTTGCGATTGAGAAAAGGATGAAAAGGCTGGTGATAAAACGA
>CAWVWU010000277.1:0-3974 GCA_963933925.1 uncultured Puniceicoccaceae bacterium | reverse complement strand
CTACGGTGACCTCGGCCTCGACCTCAAAATGCAAGCATTCGCCCAGTCAAACTTCAAGAGCGAGAGCTGGGACATCGACGGAATCCGTCACATATTCGAACCCGTCCTCTCCTACCGCTACACACCGGAACTCGATGGCGACGACGCAATAATCTCTTACATAGACCGCCCAACAATCGCCAACTACCTCGCTCCAATTGACCTCGAAGAACGCCGAGACACCGACACCTTGGTCGAAGAGCACAAAGTACGCCTGGAACTCAGAAATAGGATACAGACCAAAAGCGACGACGCCTTCGCACGGAACCTCGCCCGATTCTCCCTTTCGATGGACTACCTCATCGACGACCACAACACTGGCGACTCCATCTCCGATCTCTACTCCGACTTTGAGCTCACTCCAGCCCCTTGGATGGCATTTTCCCTATTCTCGCGCTACGACACCGAAGGCGGCGACCTCGAAGAAATCAACACCCAGTTCACACTACAAGACGAAGGCTACTGGAAAGTCGGTATCGGCAACCAGTTTTATAGACGCCTCCTCGAACAATACTCCATTTTCGGCGAATACTCCCTCAGTGAAAACCTAAAGCTGTATGGAGTTGCGAAATACGATCGCGAAACCAAAACTTTCAACGAACAACGCATCGGCCTCCTACAACGGGCCATCGAAAACTACGCCATTAAATACGAAATTGTATTCTATCAAGGCGACCGCCGCGAAAGCGATTTTAAGATCCGTATCGGTATCGATCTCTTCTCAAACTAAGAAAACAATTATGGGCCTCACTCCACTAAATAAAGAAGCCGGTATGCACCGCCTCTTCAACCAAAGGCGAATCGCCCAATCTCTCATTAGTCGGAGTCTCAACCTGCTCACTCCAGGTACGCCCTTTGCGAGCGAACTCTCCGCCCTGATCAAAAAACAAGGACGCTTCGGATCATCCGATCGCCGTCTCTACAGAGAACTGATTTTCACCTACATCCGCTACAAACCATGGATGGAAGAATGCGGCGACGATAAAGAAGCCGCCATGGATCGCACCATAATCCTGGCCCAGCCAACCAAAGAAATCACCACCCTCTACCCGACGCTATCAAGCCCAATCGGGACCGTAAAAAGCGAAGACCTTCGTCACCGCCTAATCGGCAAAACTGAGGACGAACTCGAGGAGATCCTACCGACATGGCTTAACTCTCATATCGACTACAAAATCGATCACAGAGCAGTCACGAGTCTTTTCAGCAGACCCCCTCTCTGGCTTCGCATTCAAAAAGGGAACACAATCGAACTCGTAGAAGCCTGCACAAATGCCAGCCGCAACAAGGACATCCCTTGCATAACCCACCCCACAATCCCCAATTGCATCCAAGCTCCGAGTGACCTCCCTCTCGCCAACATTCCTCCCTACGAATCAGGGGAACTAGAGGTACAGGACATCAGCTCACAAATTCTACTCCTCCTCGGAGCAATCAGTCCTAAAGGCAAATGGTTAGACGCCTGTGCGGGTGCCGGAGGTAAAACCCTCCAACTCGCCCAACGCCTCGGAAAAAACGGTACCGTAACAGCATACGACCCAAGACCAACCTCACTTCGTGAACTAGAACGTCGTGCTAAACGCTCACGCGTCCGCAACATCGAGATTAGCCCCAACAAGCCAGAAAAACAGGAATTCGATGGCGTACTCGTCGATGCTCCTTGCTCCGGTTCAGGCACGTGGCGCCGCCACCCCTACCTCATGTGGCAAACCAACGAAGCTCGAGTTATGGCTCACGCCAAAGCTCAGCTCGAAATCCTCGTCCACTACAGCCAATGCGTCAAACCCGGCGGACTCCTCCTCTACTCGACCTGCTCTCTCAGTCGCTTCGAAAATCAACACGTCGTGGAAGCCTTTCTCGAACAAGCCAACGAAAAATTCGAATGCGTCCGCCTCGGTCCTAAATATGGCCTAGAAGCAGACCCAATCGGCGTCACCATCCATCCATGGGACTTCAACGGCGACGGCCTCTTCATCGCCGCCCTCCGTCGCAAATAATTTCTTTCCTAATCTTCTATCCACCACCTTCATAATCTACCCCCCTAGATTCCAAATGTGGCAGACAGAAGAGCTATCCATCTCCAGCATTCGCATTAATTAGCATTCATTAGCGGTAAAAAACTCTCCAATCTTCGGCTCCCGTCCACCTACGGGAAAAGAACCCCATCACCAAAAAAGTGTCAGACGATTCAGATCCAAGAATAAAGCTATCGGTCTTTGAGGGACCTATGGATTTGCTGCTCTTTCTCATCCGCAAGCATGAGATAGACATCTACGATATACCCATCCAACTCGTCCTCGACCAGTACATGGTCGAACTCGAGGGCATGAAGGAAATCAAACTGGAGGTTGCGGGAGACTTCTTCGTTATGGCCGCGACTCTGATGGAGATAAAAAGCCGCATGCTCCTGCCTAAGCAGCAGCGCACGGTCTCTGAAAGCGAAGAAGACGAAGACCTCGATCCGCGCTGGGAACTCGTCCACCAACTCTTAGAATACAAGAAGTTCAAGGAAGCCGCTCATTCCCTCGACAAACTTTCAGACGAAGCTCTCCTCAAACTCACCCGCGACTATAACTCGGTCAATAAAACTGAAAAAGCAGTACGCCCTCTCAAACCCGAGGACAAAATCTCAGTCTGGACCTCGTACAACACTGTCCTACGGCGCCTTTCCGAAAAACTAGTTGTCGGTGATATCCAAGACGACTCTGTTACCGTGGTAGACCAAATGGAATACCTCATCGAGCGTATCCAGACAGACGCGACGTTCGAATTTTCCTCGATTTTCCCCGGCCCCACGAGTCTGAAGAAACTCGTCGTCACCTTTATCGCCATCCTCGAGCTCACCCGTATGCGACGCCTCAAAGTCAGACAAAACGACGCCTTTAACGACTTCATCGTTATTCGCGTCGACGAAGACGAGGAAAAAGAAGCGGATCCAAGCGACGATGAACCCGAAAACGTGCTTGAAAATAGCGTTGATTGATCCTTTTTTACACTTATGAGTCGACCCAATGAAAACAATGCCCACCTCCTCGGAATCGGCCTAGATAACAAGGATGGGCATAAACGAATCACCAAAGCCGAAGAATTCTCAATTGTTGGCGGTTCGGAGGAAACTCACCAAAAGATGTCAGAAACCGTCATAAAAACGTTCGAAGACATGAAACAAAAGGGAAAAAACCTCAAGTCAGTCGAGCCAAAGGAGCTATCCGACTTGCTTCAGAAGAACACACCTGCATAGTTTTCCTGCTAGCGAATCATGGAATCCTCTTCTGCAAACTCCGAAACAAAGAGAAAGCTTGGCCTCAAAAAGGGCCCAGCCGCTGAAGAACTCCTAATTTCTAGCGATGACAAAGAAGAAACTCTCCTTGCAAGCAATTCCAAGGGCTCTTCGTTAACCCTTCTAGAAGAATACGCACAACGCCAAAAACAGACCTACGGAAAAACCTTTCTAGTAAGTCTCATTTGTGCCGGCGTTTCACTCACTTTTGCATATCTAAACTTCATAAAGCTTTAATTATGGCTGACATTATAAACCTAACCGAACAATCCTTCAAAGATACCACAACAGGTTCATCAATCCCTGTCTTGGTCGACTTCTGGGCACCTTGGTGCGGCCCTTGTAAGGCAATCGCTCCAATTCTTCAAGAACTCGCCACCGAGCTCGATGGCAAAGTCCAGATCTGCAAGGTAAACGTAGACGACAGCAGTGCGATCTCTGCAGAATTCAATATTCGCGCGATCCCAACTCTCCTCCTTTTCAAGGACGGAAAAGTGGCAGAGCAATTCGTCGGTATGGTCGGCAAAGACGACCTCAAAGCGAAGCTCGAAGCACACGCTTAAGCAGACACTAATCCAATTTCAAACAAAGCCTCCAGCCTAGGAAGAGTCCCATAAGTTGTTAAAATAAAGAGGTGGTTTCCCTCCTTTGCAGC
>CAWVWU010000276.1:0-3977 GCA_963933925.1 uncultured Puniceicoccaceae bacterium | reverse complement strand
CGCCCCACCACCTTCGCACCCGCCACGGAAATCCCTATCCCCTCCGACTACATCGTAGGCCCCGGAGACCAAGTACGTATTCAATTTTTTGGAAAAAGCTCCTCTCAATACGATCTCTACGTAGAACGCGATGGCACCCTGCAAATTCCCGAACTCGGCTCCATAGCAGTCGCCGGTCAACTTTTCTCCGAACTCAAGACCGATATCGCCCGCCGCGTCAAAGATCAGATGATTGGCGTGGAAGCCTTTATTTCCCTCGGCGAACTCCGCTCAATCCGCATTTTTATGTTGGGCGATGTCAGTCACCCCGGCTCCTACACGGTAAGCTCTTTGTCGACCATCGCAAACGCCCTCTTCGTCAGTGGCGGAATAAGCCCAATAGGATCACTCAGAAACATTCAACTCAAACGATCGGGTGAACTAATCAAGACCTTCGATCTTTACGACTACCTCCTCAATGGCGACACCTCGAATGAATCTAGACTTCAACCAGGCGACGTCCTCTTCGTCCCTCCGGTCGGTCCTCTCGTGGGTATAGCCGGTGAAGTAAAACGCCCCGCCATCTACGAGCTCAAGTCGACATTAAATGTCTCGGATCTCATTAGCATCGCCGGCGGTTACACAGCTCAAGCTTTTCCGTCCCTCTCCCAAATAGAACGCATTACGGCTGGTGGCATGAAAGAAATTCTCGATCTCGATCTGACTAAGGCCAAGGAGAGTGCCACTTCGCTCGCCAATGGCGACGTCGTTAAGGTTTACTCAACCCTAGACCGAACCGACAACGTAGTCACGCTTTCCGGCATGGTCGATCGTCCTGGAGTCAGCCAATGGTTCGAGGGCATAACTCTCACCGACGTCATTCCCAACCTCGATACCACCCTTCCGGGTGCAGATATTCGCTATGTAGTCATCGAACGAAAAGACCCGGTCTCCGGATACACCTCCGTTCTCTCGGTCAATTTAGCAGAGACCTTCGGCAATCCGAGTGTGGAGACCAACCCACTTCTCCAAGCCAAAGACCGCATTCTCGTCTTTAGCGACCAACGAGCCACCTATCGCAATGAACTCACTGGAATCATCTCAAAATTAAAAACCCAAGCGACTTTCGACGCACCTGCCGCAATTGCAACGATCAACGGGAGTGTACGCCATCCGGGGACCTACCCTTTGGATGCCAATATGACTGTAGTCGACCTCCTCGTCGCGAGCGGCGAATTTACCGAAGATGCCTACACCTTCTATTCGATCATCGAGCGAAAAGATCCCAAAACGGGCTTTATATCAATCCTATCAGCGGACCTGCAAACCGCTCTGAGTAATCCTCAATCAATCCAAAATCACCAGTTGCAAGCCCATGATAAACTTTACGTCCTAAACGAGGATTCGAATACTTATCAAGCAACGATAGAAACGATTATCGCCCGCCTGCGCTCACAAGCAAATGCCGACGACCAAGAAGCCATCGTACGAATTACTGGAGACGTTAAACACCCAGGAGCTTACCCGCTCGAACCCAATATGACCGTTGCTGATCTTATTCGAGCCGCCGGTCAATACACCCAATCGGCCTATACCTCGGAAGCTGAACTCCTCCGAACGACCGACAACGACAAACAGTTTCGGGAAACCAGCGTTACCTCAATTGACCTCAATTTTGCCGCCGATATTCCCCTTCAATCCTTCGATCAAATTCTCGTCAAACGCATTCCAGATTGGAGTGAACATGAAAGTATTGATCTCAAAGGAGAAGTTCGTTTCCCGGGGACTTACACCATAGAACGGGGAGAAACGCTCAATGCTGTGATTGAACGTGCCGGTGGGCTTACCGAACTCGCTTACCCCGAAGCCGCCATCTTCATTCGCGAAAGTCTCCGTAAAGCAGAAGCCGAGCAAATCCTACGCCTCAAAAAGCGGCTCGAGGAGGATATCAAAATAGCGAAACTACAAGAAGGAACCCTCACAACAGAGGAGTTGAAAACCGCCACCAATCTCGCGGCCGATTTGGAAAGCACTCAAGCCCTAGGGCGCATGGCGATCGATTTGCCTCAGATTATCAAAGCGACCCACCGTCAAAACGATATCGCTCTGAAGGATGGCGATTCACTGATAATCCCACAACGTTCCCAAGCCGTTACCGTGATCGGGAGCGTAAACTTCCCGACTTCTCACCTCTTCGATTCCAAACTCTCACGGGAAGACTACATCGCCCTCTCCGGAGGGATTCATAGAAAAGCCGATAAGAAGCACATCTACATCGTAAGAGCAAACGGACAAGGCGTGGTGCAAAGCGGATCTCGATTCTTCCCGGGATCAGGGACTCGTATTCAACCAGGAGATACTATCGTGGTCCCGATAGATGTCGACCGCATGCGCCCGCTCACCTATTGGGGACAAGTCACTCAAATCATCTACAACCTAGCAATCGGAGCCGCCGCCGTAGCCACCTTCTAGGAGTGGTTAAATAATATAGCCACAACCTATTACCGAGTACTGGATAGCCTGAATCAAATCGAAGGGCTAAACCTAAACCATTTTTTTCAACAACCCTTAGCGTCCTTTGCGTCCTTTGCGGTTAAAAACCTACAGCCAATATGGTCGAACAACCCTCTCAAGACAACGAAACGAATAACCACGACAATAGTGAAGAAATCAATCTGATTGACCTCTTCAACATCGTTTGGTCACGAAAGAAAATAATCCTTACCCTCGGACCTCTTTTCGGTGTAATCGGTATCATCATTGCCTTTACATCACAAGTTATCTATCGCTCGGAAACCCTTTTAGCTCCAGCGAACCAAGAAGGAGAAGCCAGTGGACTCTCTGCTTTGGCCGGTCAATTTGGTGGTCTCGCCTCCATGGCGGGTATTAATATCGGAGGCGGAGGTAACATAGAAACCGCTCTCGCGACTTTAAAATCTCGTCGCTTTATTGTGTCCTTTATCAACAAGAATGAGCTACTGCCTATCTTGTTCGAAAATATGTATGACGCTGAATCTAATACGTGGACAACAAAAGACAACACACCGCCAAGTGATTGGGATTCATACGAAGTTTTTAAGGAGGAGATTTTCAAAGTATCCCAAGACAAAAAGACCGGTCTAGTGACTCTTTCAATAGATCTTTCTGACCCTACCTTAGGTGAGAAATGGGCTAATCAACTGCCTTTAGAGATAAATAACTTTTTGCGTACAAAGGCTCAATTGGAAGCAGAGAAAAACTTAGAGTATCTCAAAGAACAACTTGCCGAAACCAAAGTATTAGAAATTCAACAATCACTGTATTCTCTTATCGAATCAGAAACAAAAAATGCAATGCTGGCGAATGCTAAAGAAGAGTACGCCTTTAAGATCATCGACCCTGCCGTCGTACCCGAAAGAAAAATACGCCCTCGTAGAGGATTGATAATAATCGCTTCAGGTATGCTCGGAGGCTTCTTCGGCATTTTCCTCTGCTTCGTCCTCCACTTTATTGAAGTCGCCAAGAGGACTTCTGCGAAGCCCAATTAGGGATTAAAGATTTCAAATTGTACCGAGGTCGCAGGCCGACACTTGAGAAGCACTGCGACGAAACAAATCCCCTCCTCCTACAAACGAAAGCACAACCCTACCGATCCCGCACGCGGGAGACACATTCATAACATCAAAAACTTCGCATTCTACCGGGCATAGCCTTGGCGACGACTGGTCCTTAAAATGTTCAACTCGTCCCGGCGTAGAACAACAAAGCCGGATCTTCAATCTGGCGAAGCAAACACCCGCCCGCCCGCTGCACTCTCTCAAGGACGCAAAGACCGCTAAGCACGAAGCCCAACAACGCCGGACGACCTACATCCCGCCCCGGGATCCAGACAAATTAAGTAGAAGCCGGCTTCTCGCCGCTTTCCACCATCTGTCCATCGTCGCAATGCAATACAGGAAAACCCAGGTACCAGAGGGTCAATACATTGTTTGGAAGAGTCCCATAAGTTGTTAAAATAA
>CAWVWU010000275.1:0-3988 GCA_963933925.1 uncultured Puniceicoccaceae bacterium | reverse complement strand
GTCTTGATTCGAGCAATTTCGCCTTCGCTTAGAAGCAGGCGGATTTCGTAATCGAGCTTGCGACGGTCACGTTTGATAAGGTCAAGGGTTTGAAAAATGGCTTCTTTAGCGAGGGGCACATAGTCGGCGTCTCGCATGAGAGATAAAATACGATCTCTTAATTTCATAATGAAAATGATGTGTAGGATGTGTCTCGAGCGTTTCGTGTGAGGCTTATTATTCCAGTTCCTATTACTATAGGTCCTTTTATCGAGTTGATATCTCGATTTTTAGGTATGGGAGACTCTCTTTTGTTCTTCTTTAAGGTGAAGAAACACTCTTATAACAACTATTTAAATACTTCCTGCTAAGGTCGATAGAAATAGTTTGGATTTAATTTAGTTAGTTCTATTGTTTTTACCAATGAGAATAGTTCACGCAGCAAGTGAAGTGCTTCCTTATATGAAAACAGGAGGCTTGGCTGACGTAACGGCGGCCTTGACGAAGTCATTGGCGTCCTTCGGTCATGATGTTTCTTTATTTATGCCCGGATATCGTGACGTTCTCGATCGGGCGGATTTTGAGAAGGCGAAGTTGTCGGTCGTGATTGAGGTCGAACTGGGAAAGGAATTTCTACAGTGCGAGATCTACGAACTAAAAATCGGCCTGAGGCAGACTTTGTATGTTGTTCGTCGCGACGAATTCTTCGATCGCCGTTGCGCTTATGGAACCCCACAGCGTGATTACGACGATAACGATCGAAGGTATATCTATTTTTGCAAAGCGGTTGTCAAGGCCATGCATGTACTTTCGATCAAGGCGGACATTTTTCACTGTCATGATTGGCAGACTGGCTTAGCACCCTTATTTCTCCGCTGTGAGGAGCAAAAACGTGAAACTTCCCTCGCGGGGAAGACCTTTTTCACCATTCACAATTTGGCGTTTCAGGGCTTGTTTCCGAGTGATTCTTTTCGTTTTACGAATTTACCGGAGGAATTCAATTCGATCGATGGATTGGAGTTTTTCGAGCAGATTAGCATGATTAAGGGCGGGATTGTCTTTGCTGATAAAATTATGACCGTGAGTCCTAATTACGCTAAAGAGATTCTGACTTCGGAATTTAGCTGTGGTCTAGGGGGAGCTTTAGAGGCGAGATCCGAGGATTTGGTCGGAATTACCAATGGCATCGATGTGGAACTGTGGGATCCGGCGATCGATCCTGCGTTGCCTGCCAACTATGATGTCGATAATATGGTGGGTAAGCGGAAGTGCCGTTCTGCTTTGCTCAAGGAATTTGGTCTCCCAAATGACACGGCGAAACCCGTTTATGGGATGGTTTGTCGCTTGACGGAGCAAAAGGGGATTCCGTATTTGATCGATGAATTAAAGTTCTTCGTTGAGAACGACTGTCGGCTTGTCGTTTTAGGTTTGGGCCAATTGGAGTATCAAAAAACGCTGCAGCGGTGGGCGAAGGCTCATCCTGAGAATATCGCGGTTCGTTTTCAATTGGATGAACCGTTGTCTCATTTGATTGAGGCGGGCTCTGATTTTTTCTTGATGCCGTCTACATTTGAGCCTTGTGGGCTGAATCAAATGTATAGTCAGGTTTATGGAACGATTCCTCTCGGGTCGAAAGTCGGTGGTATTGTGGATACTATGATTGATTTGGTAGAGAATCCAGATGAAGGAACCGGTATTGGGTTTGAACATACGTTGAAGGGATTTGGTGAGGGGCTCAAGATGTCTCTAGAGCTTTTTGCAGATGATGAGCGTTTTAAGGAAGTCCGACGTCGAGGAATGGTGAGGTCTTTTTCGTGGAGCGAAGTCGGGAGAGAATACGAAAAACTTTACCTGGAGTGTGTATGATTTTTTGTTGGTTGGATTTGGGCGACAGTTTTATAACTGTTTAGAAGGTTACTGAAAAGAGTCTATGCTTGTATTTGAGAAGGAGTCGATTGTGCGGGCTAGTGCTCGTGATATCTTTGATTGGCATGGCCGTGCGGGGGCGTTTGAACGTTTGGTTCCGCCTTGGGAGAATGTCGTGGTTGAGGAACGTGGAGATGGGCTTGCAGTTGGGACTCGGACTTTGTTGAGGTTGTCGACTCCCTTGGGGAGAAAACGTTGGCTTGCGGAGCATGTAGGCTGTGTTGAGAAGGAGATGTTTGAAGATGTTCAGGTTGAAGGACCTTTCCGAGCCTGGCGGCACAGGCACGATTTTATTGGTGACGGTAATGAAATTGAATCATCGGTCTTAAAAGATCGTATTGATTACGAACTTCCGGGCGGTCGCTTGGGGGATTTCTTTGCTGGTCGTTGGGTTCAGGCTAGTCTGGAGAAGAGTTTCGGTTATCGTCACGAAATCACTAAAAGTGATTTGGAGTTGCACCGGAGAACGAGGGCACGACCTAAACTGAAGGTCTTGATTGCAGGGGGAAGTGGCTTTCTTGGATCGCGATTGCGTGCTTTGATGGAAAGTCAGGGACATTCTGTATCTATTCTAACGCGACGCGTTCGATTGAAATGTGATATTGCATGGAATCCTCGTGAGGGAAATTTGGATGTGAGTGCGGTAGATGGATGTGATGTGCTTATAAATCTGGTCGGCGAAAACATCTCAGATGGGCGATGGTCGGCCGCTCGAAGGAAAAGATTGTGGGAAAGTCGTGTGGAATCGACTCGGTTATTAGTTGATGTGCTCTCTCGGTGTTCTCACCCTCCACGTGCTTTCGTATCTGCATCTGGAGTCGGGTTTTACGGAGAAAACGAGGGGCAGACTGCTCGTTCGGAAAAGGATTCGAAGGGGAGTGGTTTCTTGGCTGATTTATGTGCTGAGTGGGAAGCGGAAGCGATTAAGGCAGAAGCCTATGTGGATCGTGTTTGTCTTTTGAGGACGGGTGTTGTGCTTTCGGGATCGGGTGGAGCCCTTCGACTTATGGCCCGGGCGTTTCGGTTTGGAGTTGGAGGGCGCTTGGGCAGCGGGTTGCAGATGTTTCCTTGGATCTCGCTGGAGGATTGGTTGTATGGGGTCTATGAGATTGTGACAAATTGTGATGCGAAGGGACCTTATAATTTGGTATCCGCTAACCCTGTTAGTAATGGTGCGTTTGTCCGTGAGCTTGCTCGCTATCTGAAGAGACCAGCAATTTGTCATGTTCCTGCATTTGTTCTGAAGGGGCTGCTTGGCGAAATGGCGAATGATATGTTATTGGGAAGTCTGGAAGTTGCTCCGGATCGATTGTTGGATGAACTTGGTTTTTCGTTTAGGTATCCTAAGCTTAATGACGCTTTGAGGTTGGCTTTGTAGTCGGGGAGCTACTTATGGCGGTATTGATCCCTTTCAGACGACGCGTAGATGTATGTGACTAAATTGAATGTTGCGTAGATCGATAAACGTTTGCGGCGAGATCAGTTCTTTGTCGTTATGCTTTGTAAGGAAGCAATCAAACTGAAAGAGAGGACGTTTACCCTCAGTCAATTGGCTTTCAGTTGATTTTCACGGAATTTCATTGCGGCACATCGCTTACTTCGGCACTTTTCTCGTCTTAATTCGCCCAATTACATGAGTTAATACTTGTTGATTGAAGCGCCTTTTGAACTTCTTTTAATACACCCGTCACTGAATCAGGGTAAGACTTGTGAAAGTGACTCCAAATAAATCACTAAATAGAACAATTATGGCTAAGATATACTCAAGCATCACAGATACTATCGGAAATACCCCTCTCGTTCGTTTGAACAAGCTGACAGCGGGTCTTGAAGCGGAGATTTACTTGAAGTGCGAATTTTTCAACCCATTGAGCAGCGTCAAGGATCGTATCGGTAAGGCGATGATCGAAGCGGCTGAGCGTGATGGCATATTGAAGCCTGATAGCATTGTTATTGAGCCGACTTCTGGGAATACTGGAATTGCTTTGGCGTTTATCTGTGCGGCAAAGGGCTACCGCCTTATTTTGACGATGCCAGAAACAATGTCAGTTGAGCGTCGCGTTCTTTTGAACATGTTGGGAGC
>CAWVWU010000274.1:0-4001 GCA_963933925.1 uncultured Puniceicoccaceae bacterium | reverse complement strand
ACCGTTTTTCACGCCAAGGACAAGGCTGCAATCGACCCCAATGAGTGCTACAACAGCTACGTCACCTACGGTAAACGTTTCGAAAGTCTTTTGAACAACGCATAGGAAATCTAAATAAATTCCGAAAGTGCTCTAAGCGACTCGCCTATTGCCAAATAAGGAAACGCGACCCACTACTAAGTCTATGCAATCGATTTTGTTATACGTGCTCATCGCTATAAACGCCCTTACCTTTCTCGTTTACGGCATTGATAAGCTCAAAGCCAAATGGGGAAAACGTCGCATCTCAGAAAAGACCTTACTCGCCTTCGCAGCCCTAGGTGGTTCAGCGGGAGCCCTTCTAGGAATGGGATGCTTCAAACATAAAACAGCCAAAACTCTGTTTCGTATTTGTGTCCCCTTGTTCCTAGCGATCCACCTCGGTCTAATCTGGTATTTCGCCCAGTAAACAGGTGCAAGATGGAACACCAACTCATTATTGTCACAGGAGCACCGGGGTCCGGAAAAACCCACTACGCCAAACGCCTCGCCAAAGAAACCGGCGCCACCCTACTCGACATAGATACGACCACCGAAACACTGGTCAAAGCCTCCCTCGGCGCAATGGACAAAGACCCCGACGACCGAGATAGCCCATTTTTCAAAGAGCATTTTAGACAACCGATCTACGATACGCTCTTCGCGATCGCAGCCGAAAATCTCATCCACACCTCGGTCATAATAACAGGCCCGTTCACTTCGGAAATCAAAGACTCCACGTGGCTAGACCGTCTAAAAGCCCGCTTCGCTCACCAAGTCGAAGTCCACTACACCTACTGCACCCCAGAAGTCAGAAAAACCCGCATCCAACAACGTGCCAACCCACGCGATACCTCCAAACTAGCAGACTGGGACAATCACATTAAATACTACGGAGTCGAAACCTCACCCCAATTTCCACACACCCAAATCAATACCTCCCAATAAAGATCTCCCTCAATACCGACACCCCAATCATGTAGGTCCGGATGCTATCCGGACAAACCCACTACACAGACTGTTTAAACAACATCCGACCCTACGTAGAAGCGGTATCTTTCCGCTTTACAGCCAAGAAAACCCAAAGCGGCAAGATGCCGCTTCTTCACGATCTACAACTCTCCCTCTCCTTCCATCAAAGTAGGGCTCGTGACTGGTCACACCCTTCATCGTTTCACCCGTAGTACGAGGTCCACACGGAGCAAAGCCCCCATTTTATAAAAAAACGTCGTACTTCTTCGTAACCTTACTGGGCAATAGAAAGCACAACCAAATCAAAAAAAAGTCCGGCACCCTAAAACAGGATACCGGACCAAAATTTATAACGTTGAAAATCGATTCAATTACGCGTGTGCGATTCGATACTCCTGAGTAGTCTCAGTAGTCAACGCCACCCAACTCTTCCAAAGATCGCGCAATTCCTTCTTCAACTCACGCACTTCGTTAAGAAGGCGGCGACGTTGCTCATCGGTTGCATCGCGCAACTCACGCAATTTCTTACTAAGAAGCGTAGCCTTATCGTGGTATGCACCAGAGAGCTCTTCGAGCTTGTGACGCAACTCAGTCGCCTTTTCATCCAATTCACTAACCAAGTGCTCCAAAAGCATCGATTTATCCTTGAGTACGAGAGACTGACGTACCTTCACATCGCTCACCCACTTCAAATTGCTCGTCCAACCCAATTTAGAAGACGTCCAAATGATCCACTTAGAGGGATCGAAGTGATACCAACGCACGCCATTACGGTAATCAGAAGCGATTGCATGGTGGTAGTTATGGTAACCTTCGCCAAAAGTGAGCAACGCCATAAACGCGTTATCCGCCGCAGTCTGCTCCTTCGCATAAGTCCGTGATCCCCAAACGTGGGCCAAAGAATTAATAAACCAAGTACAGTGATGGATTACGAAAAGACGGAGCAAGCAACCGCCAACAAAAGAAGCAAGCGGACTCACAAATAAGCAACCAATGCCAAAATAAGCCAAATTAACACCCAAAGTAATCAAACCATAATGGCGATCTTGAAACGAAACACGTGGGTTCTTCAACAGATCCGAAACCAAACGCTTGTCGATATCCTTACGATAATCGAACATCCACCAAATGTGGGCGTACCAAAATCCCTTGTTGATGCAATAGGGGTCCTTGTCGGTATCGACGTGACTGTGGTGGATGCGATGATCGTTTGACCAACGAATCGCTGATGCCTCAATTGCTAGGCCCGAACCGAGCAAGCAAACCCACTCGAAAAAAGGCTTCGCCTTGTAGGTACGATGCGAAAAGAGACGGTGATAACCCACTGTTATCGAAAGACAGCCAATAGCCCAGCCCGCGACGATAAGAGCAGTAACCTCCCATGTGTACACCTTGATAAGTGCTGGCAGCAACGCGAGCAAGAGCACGTGATAGCCAGCGATAAACGCGAAAATTCCCTTATTATTGATACGCATATTAAATAAAGTTAAGATGGAAAAACAGAACGATTTGCCAAAAGAGGCCAGACATATCTGCATTTTTCCTCAGCATTTAGGGAATTTGATGAAGTAATTTACAGATACGTCTACGCAAAATCAACTAGCTCCCCCTCTTTTCCAAAGAAAAACGCAAATTCTCATCTTCTCCATATTTACTCTTCCAGGATATCGCGGACTTTTCATCCATTCTTCACAGCGAGGTCCTGTTTAGGAATAATCGTTTTACTGGTTCGAAGCGAAAATGAGTCCGCACAAGGCGCCCAAATCCTTGCCATACATATTCTTCTCTAAGTTGAGTCGGAATATAATCCTCAGCTCAGATCGATCTCATACGAAGCCAATTGCCCCGCAAACTCCACAGGTAATCGAGCCACACGGTTCCGTTCATAGTCAAATGCCGACATGAACGTCCGCCCCTCGGCAACAATCTGCCCACTCTCCTTGTTCGAAATTTCATAGAGCAAAGAAAACCGGGCACTTCGGATCTCGCAGGTCGTGATGGAGACGACCAAGGCGTCACCCATCATAACCTGAGCCTTATATTTTACCCGAGCCTCGCTCATAATCATTCCCTGCCCGCCGCCAATATCCAATTCGCTCCTGCCTAGAGAGCTCAAAAAGCGAATTCTCGCTTCGTGAAAGAAGAGCAGGAAGCGATCATTGCCGACATGCCCGCCATAATTTACATCTCCCACGGTGACTAGTATATCAGTTTCAAACCTCATGGCAAAAAGGCGAAAAGCACCCCAAGCTCCTTGTCAACCAAACGATGCGTCAACGACACGCTCAAACGAATCAGCCCAATATACTACAAGTCCCAAAACATCCGTATTTATCCGCGTCCATTGCTTCGTCACTTCGTTTCTAAGAAGTCTCGGCAGTGGTTCCACCGAATAAAAATACAATTTCAAAACCTCTCCGCTCTCCGCGATCTCCGCGGTTAAACAAAGTACAACCTAATCATATTAATATCCACATTAGTCCTGCGTAGCTCAAAAACCAATCATCCACTCCCGAATTCAACATCCGTGTACATCTGTGCAATTGTTTCGTCGTAAACTCCTCCTACCGAGACCAGAGGTCGACACTCGCGGAACGAAGTGACAAGACATGTCGTCTCTCCGATCCTCGGAAGTGGGCAAACAACAACAAAAAAAACAATCACTCAAAAAAACTCCGTACTCTCACCAGTAAAAAAAGGCACAACCAAATCAAATCTGTGTTCATCTGTGCAATCTGTGGGCAAAAAACCACAACCCCTACTCCTCTTCCCAATCCCTTGCTCTCTCAACAGCTCGATGCCACTTCCTCATTTTCTCTTGGCGCTCCTCGGAAGTCGAATTGGGAGAAAAACTGCGAGCTTCGTGCCACAACCGAGAAATCGTCTCCTTGCAGTCCCAGTAGCCACAAGCCAGTCCCGCCAAAAATGCCGCCCCGAGTGCAGTCGTCTCAAGGTATCGAGGACAGCTCACTTCCGTGCCGATTAAGTCAGATTGGATTTGCATTAGCAGT
>CAWVWU010000273.1:0-4050 GCA_963933925.1 uncultured Puniceicoccaceae bacterium | reverse complement strand
CGGAACCACGCGACGACTATCAATCGCCAAACGCGTTATCACTGGATCCGGCGAATTCTTAGCCAACTTCAATGAAGCCGCCTTCAACATCTCACCAAGAGTCACTACCTTCTTCCGCACCAAACGCTTACTTGGCATGGTTCGTTTAGGTTCTCCCGGCCTATTTTCGAATAACTCTTTATTGGTAGTCATCTTCTATAAGAATGATCCCATTCTAGTTCTCCGAATTTAAGGTATTCAAATCGACCAAAGACGCAAACGACTCTACATTAGCAGTAGAGGTTATCGCATAATACGGAATCAGTATATCCGCTACGTTCTTAAACGCTGGGGCAGCCACTGTTCCTCCATAGGCAACGCGACGGTTCCCGTCTTCATAAGTGATATTCGCATCGTCAATCACTACTGTAATCACTACTTTCGGATCATCCGCAGGCAAAAAACCGGTGAATGATCCCACATGATGACGAGAAGAATACTGGCCGTTTATAATCTTCTTCGTAGTTCCAGTCTTTCCGGCCACCCGGTAACCTGCGATCCGTGCACTTTGTGCCGTGCCCTCCGAAACCGTTTTCTCCAACATCGAAGCCACTGTACGAGCCGTTTTCATCGAAATAACACGCCTCCGAGGAAGCGGACCAAATTCAACCGACTCTTCGCCTGTTTCGTCCAAAATTTTCTGAACCACCTGCGGACGCATCAACACTCCGCCGTTCGCGATCGTCGCCATCGCGTAGTGAATCTGAATCGGTGTCGCCCCAATCGCGTGCCCCATTGGCATACGCGTTAATGTTAAACCATCCCACTTATTTACAGGTGAGAGAATTCCCTTGGACTCAACACCAAGATCAAAACCGCTCTTCTCTCCAAAACCAAATTTTCTCACGTAGTCATAAAACCCTTGCTCACCTAACAGTCCCGCCATCTGAGCCGCACCGCGATTTGAGGACTCCGTGATAATTCCTTCAACGCTAAGAATTCCGTTTGGATGCGAATCATTCGGAAGCCGTGCTCGATAGCCATTTCGAGTTATCATTGTATCGAGACTACAATCGAACTCACTCCAAGGCTCTACAACGTGTTCCTCCAACGCCGCACTCGCGGCAACAATTTTAAAGGTCGATCCGGGTTCCAAAGGGTCAGTTAGTGAACGATTACTATGCGTCGACACGTCAAATTCAGCATAACGATTCGGATCAAATGTAGGATAGTTCCCCATCGCTATGATAAATCCAGTATAGGGATCAGTCACGATTATCGATGCCGATTTCGGGTTCATCTCTTTCGCAATTCTCTCGAGTTCCCTCTCGACTGTATGCTGCACATAAGAGTCGATCGACAAAACAACACTCATCCCATTTCTCGAAGGTACCACCCGGCGGCGAAATTGAGCCATCTCTCCACGGGTTCCTTTCTCAGTTTCCTTCCAACCGACTTGACCGCCAAGGTAAAAATCATAGGCACGTTCGATCCCAGTCACAGGCTTACCATCATTGCGGACAAAGCCCACGAGGTGAGACGCCATTCCTTCTTTAGGATACACGCGAGCATACTGACGGTTTCCATAAACACAGCGCATTTTCAACTCACGTATTTCGTCGTAAGCAACCTCGCCCACCTTCTTTGCCAAAACCCGCCAACGCACGGTCTCGCTCTCAGGTTTCCGTGTTAATCGTCCATTCTCAACTCCAAACGCTCGCTCCAAATCAAAAAGTGAAAGACCAAGAATTTGGGCCAATCGAGGCAATTTCTCCACGTCAGATTTCGCTACAACACCGGGGTCGAAGCCTACATCAACGAACGAGTGACTCGTCGCCAATAATTCCATATTTGAATCCAACACATCCCCTCTTCGAGGGTTGCTTGTAACGATCCGATAACGACGATCTTGCACTTCCTGAGCGAGTGCCTCTCCTTTTATTACGTGTAAATCGACCAGACGGTATCCGATCGCTCCATACCCAGATAGAATACAAAGAGAGAGAATCCAAAATCTAAAGCCTGGGGCAAAGCCTTTCGCCATTTAAGAAGTACCCGTCTAAAAATTAGTTGATGATAGAAGTCCAAGCGAAGCCTTGTTAGACAAACGTTGATCCACATCCGCGGAAACGCGTACGATCTGATGATCACGCGGAATCACTAACCCCAATGCAAATTGATCGTTCTTCTCTACGAGACGATTCGTCGCCATCGCTTCCGAAAGTTCAGCACCAAGACGGGCATACCGACGTTCCTCGATTACCGTGGAAACCTCTATCGTCTTAACGTTGTTCGCCGCCACAGTGAATTCATGACGCATGTACACGACCCCGGAACCTGCACTCGCGACACAAAAGAACATCAATAGAACCGCTTTAAGGATTCTATTTAATAGTGCTGAAGTTGAATGTGGCTTACGGGTTCTTTTCATTTTCTTAGTTATTAGCAGCGATTCGGCTGAGTTTTGGGTTAATTGGGTAAGCACGCTCGAACGGCTCGAAAGATACATTAAGTTCAGTCGATCCTAGTCCCTCACGACGCGTGCATTCGAAATTGCCGTTAGCCATTGGGAGATACGTGTTCAATGCCACAAATTGGCGGTTTAGTACCGACTTCAAAGTCGTGTTGTTATTCATTTTCCTGCGATTCCTTATTTTGATTACTTCCATTTTTATATCACCTTCCTTAGCGCTCTGAGTTTCGCGGATCTACTCCGCGGATTATCAGCGATTTCCTTATCGCTGGCTGTCGTGGGGCGGCGCCCAACAAGCTCCGCCTTTACCTCGCGCTGGTCTTGCGTTCGGTTGTCTTTTTTCCCTTCGGGTCGGCCCGCCAAGTGACGGAACAGACGCTTCGCGATTCGATCTTCCAAGGAATGGAAACTGATCACACAAAGGCGACCTCCAGTCCTGAGTCGTTCAAACGCGATCGGTAGGGCTTCTTCAATGACGCTGATCTCGTCATTTACCACGATACGTATTCCTTGGAACGTTTTCGTGGCGGGGTGCAACTTCGAGGCAAACCGGATCCTTGCTGGTGTGCAGGATAGTACAAGGTCGGCGAGCTCTGTAGTGGTGGTGATAGCAGAGCTGCCTCGTTTTTCGATAATGGTGTCAACAATGCGACGCCAGTTGCGTTCTTCTCCGTAGTTCCGAACCGCTTCGATCAACTGCTCTCGGGTAGCTTCCGCTAACCAATCCGCTGCTGAAAGACCCGCTTCGGGATTCATACGCATGTCCAAGGGAGCGTCTCCTCTAAAAGAAAAGCCGCGATCAATCTCGTCCAACTGAAACGAAGAAACTCCGAAATCGAAAAGAAAACCTTCGATCTCCATCTCTTCCAATTGGTCGATATCCCTAAAATTCATTCGGCGAAACTCAAATCGTTCGCCATACTTAACCTTGAGTGCGTCAGCACGTGCTACAGCGGATGGATCTTGATCCAAGCCGATCACCTTCCCCGCCCCTGCTTCTAGCAAAAGTTCAGTGTGACCGCCGCCGCCAAAAGTGCAGTCTATATAGAGGCCGCCTTTTTGTGGCTCAAGCAACTCGATCGTTTGCTCCGCCAAAACTGGAAGATGTCCCTTCATATTAGAGTACGCACTGAAACTATCGACGACCGATAACATCAACATTGCTCGCGCTCCTTACACTTTGAAGGTTACTCGAATCTAAAGACGAACCAACCGCCGTCGGCAAATCGTTGCCAATATCCCAAGTAGAACAGTGACGAACCTCGCCACGTCCCAACGCCCCACCCATTCCGAGCAATCCGAACCGACGATCCTGGCGTTGTGCCTGTACCTTAAATCCGACTGCTCTCATTAATGAGGCAAAAATAGTAGAGTTGCGTTGCTTTGATTCTATCATCTCGCTCCGCCTCTTATAGATTAACGCGCTTCATCAGCTTACCGATGTCGTCGTTATTTTTTTGAGGATCGATCACTCCCCACTTTTCAGGACTCCAAATACGGAAAGTCGTCATGCGACCAATAATCACCGCTTCTTTCGTAATTCCGGAATGTGCCAACAAATCTTCTGAAAGATTAATCCGGCCCTGCTTATCGCACCC
>CAWVWU010000272.1:0-4057 GCA_963933925.1 uncultured Puniceicoccaceae bacterium | reverse complement strand
CGAACTCACATCCCGCTGCCTCCTCAGTGAAGGCGACCACGCATGGATCGAGGACCCAAGTTATTCCGGAACCCAGCGCGCCCTCAAATATTGCGGAATCCAAGCCTGCCCAATCCCCGTAGATCACGAAGGCTTCCAGGTCGAAACCGCCATCCAAACCGCCCCCGACGCCAAACTCGCCATCGTCACCCCCAGCAACCAATACCCCCTCGGCCACACCTTATCCATCGCCCGACGCCTCCAACTCATTCAATGGGCAAACCGCAGCAAACGATGGATCCTCGAAGACGACTACGACAGCGAATTCCGCTACCGTGGCAAACCGATCCAAGCCATGCACAGCCTCGATCCCGAGCAACGCATCCTCTACCTCGGCACCTTCTCCAAAGTCATGTTCACCGACCTAAGAATCGGCTATCTCGTCGTCCCCAGAAATCTAATCAAGACCTTCACTCAAGCCCGAGATACCACCACCGGAAATCCTCCCATCGCTCTACAAGCCACCCTCGCCAATTTTATCAACGAAGGTCACTTCGACCGCCATATTCGCCGCACCCGAAAACTCTGCCAAAAACGCCGCGACGCCCTCGTCAACTCTCTCGCCAAACACTGCAGTCCCTTCCTCGAAACACAGTCCTGTGACGGTGGCATGCACCTCGTCACCTACCTCAAAGACCAAAGCCTCAGCGACACCGCCCTCAGCCAACGTGCACTAAAAAGCAATCTCGGCCTCTTCCCCCTCAGCACCCTCACCGCAACGAAAAACCCACGCAAAGGATTCATCCTAGGCTTTGCAGCCCACAGCGAACGCACCATCCAAGCCAACATAATAAAACTCGCCAAACTACTCTCCCGCCCGAAGTAAAAGCACCGTCCCACATCAATCCCCCTTCTCTCTTCCATCCACCATCTTCATCTTCATCTTCATCTTCATCTTCATCTTCCATCCAGCACCCATAATCCAACACCCAACACCCATAACCTCATAACCCATAACCTCATTACCCAGCATCCATCATCCAAGCTTGATCCCTCCCCCTGCATCGCTAGAGTCACACCCACACGATGCACGAAACAAACATCCTCAACGATCTCGCCTGGATAATGCTCGCAGCGGCCATCGCCGTTCTCATTTTCCAAAAGATCAAACTTCCCCCACTTCTCGGATACATCGCGGCCGGGTTTATGATCGGCCCTCACCTCGGACTCTGGCCCGCCCTCGTCCAAATTGAGAACGTACAAGAGCTCGCCGAACTCGGGGTGATTTTCCTCATGTTCTATATCGGGCTCGAGTTTGACCTCGACCGCCTAAAAAAAGTATTCGCACCCGCCTTCCTTGCCCTCGCCCTGCAAACCCTCCTCATGCTCTTCATCGGCATGGAGGCTAGCCGCTGGCTTGGCATGAGCCCCACTAACGGTTGGTTTCTCGGCGGGATTCTCTCCATCAGCTCCTCCATGGTATCCGTGAAACTGATTCGGGAGAAAAATGTCTTCCATCACCCCCATGGGCAAATGGCAGTCGGTATCCTCATCTTCGAGGATTTCCTCGCCATCGTCCTCCTCGTTCTCCTCGCCGGACTCGCCGAACGCGGCTCCATGGACTACGAAGCCCTCGGCCGCTCCGCCCTCCTCATAGGCATATTCGTCGTCGCTGTCTTCTTTATCGGTAAGCTCAGTACCCCCTCACTCATTAAAATTATCGAGAAACGAGGCACCACCGAGACCGTCACCCTCACCACCCTTGGCATCATCTTCCTCGTCAGCCTCCTCGCCGACGCCTTTCACTTCTCATGGGCCCTCGGCGGTTTCCTCGCAGGAGCCATCCTTTCCCGCACGCGTCTCGCCCACAAGATCGACGAACTCACCGAACCCCTGCGGGACCTCTTCAGCGCCCTCTTCTTCGTATCCGTAGGCATGCTCATCGACCCCGTCGGAGTTTGGAACAACGCCATCGTCATTCTCGCCCTTTCAGTCATCGTCATCATAGGAAAATTTTCCTCCTGCTGGATAGGACTCTTCCTCGCCGGACAACCCCCTCGGACCGCCGGACGGGCCTCTCTCATTAAATCTCAGATCGGAGAATTCGGTTTCGTCATCACAGCCATTGGAGCCAAATACGCTGTAACGAGCCCTGACCTCCAATCCATCGCCTCCGGCGTCGCCTTCGTCACAATCCTCGTTACCCCCTTTCTGATCAACAACGATGAGCGAATCCTCAACTTCATCGGAAAAGTCACTCCCAGTGCCGCAAAGGAATTCTGTACCCTCTTTTCGAAATGGGAAGAAGCCCTCCGGGCCTCACTCAATCGAAGCAGCTTTCTGACTTTAGCACGCAAGCCCTTCAACCGCATTGTCATCCATTTCGTGCTGATCAATGCCATCATGATCGCCGCTGCCCTGATTTCCGGAAACATCAACGCTCCAGAATGGCTCCCGATCTCCCAGTCCCATTTCCAACAAAGCATCTTCGTCGTATCACTCCTAATGAGCCTTCCCTTCATCGTGGATACCATCCGCAACATGAATGTTCTCGTCCTGCTCTTCTCAGACGTCGCTCTCAGTCGCTTGGTTTCGCAACAATTCTCAAAACGTATCTACCGTTCCGCCTTCAACGGTCTCATTCTCCTCCTAATACTCTTCGTATACGGCACGGTTTTTATAATCGTCGCAGCCCCCTATTTCCCCACAGGAACCGTATTTGCAGCCTTCCTTCTCATCGCTATCCTAACCGGAATCACCTTCTGGAAAAAACTCATCAACATGCACAACGGTTGGGAAAAGGCGCTTATCGATTCCATAAGCCACAACAATGAGGAACGCATCACACAACGCATCGAGGATAACCTCAAAAAGCTCACCGCCAAACGCCACTGGGACGTCAAAGTCGAATCCATCATTCTACCTAACGATTCAAGATGGGCCGGCGACCAAATCAAAAACATGGACATGCGCAGCACAACCGGCGTCTTCGTAGCCGGTATTGAACGCGGCGGCTTCGACCTCGAAAACATCCGCCCCGACACCCGCATCTTTCCCAATGACAAAATATTCCTCCTCGGCGAAACCGCACAAATCGCCAAAGCCAAAGAAATGCTAAAGGAAAAAAGCGAGGACACATCCCAGCACGGCACCTCCATCAACTTCGAACGTATCCCCGTCCTCCCACATTGTCCCTTAATCGGACTACGCCTCAAAGACACCAAGATTCGCGACGACTACCACGTCACCATAGTAGGAATACGAAAGGAAGAACGCCGCATCATCGGCCCCGGCCCCGAAGAAATCATAAACGAAGGCGACCTCCTCCTCTCCATGGGCTCCCAAACCCACCTCGCAAACTTCAAAACATCCATGACCACCCCCATCCCCCTCGACGAACCCAGAACATAGAATCCACAATCTTCATTTTCCATCAAATGGTAGCGGCCAAACGTCCCCGATGGCCATTCCTCCATCGACCACAAGCCCAACGGCTGATCCTAACCGCCAACCCCGCCACAACCCAATAACAGAACCTCCCCTCCATCTCCAATGATCTGAGAAATCCGTGGGAAACCAATAACCCAATCATTCGCATCAATTAGCATTCATTCGCGGTTAAGAAACACCCACGACAAATCGAAATCCGTGTCCATTCGCGATAATTGCTTCGTCACTCTGCTTCTCAGGTGACGTCCTTGCAGTCTTCGGTAGTTGTTCCAAACCACAACCCAATCATCCACACCATGAAAATTTTAATAGCCGGTGCCAACGGCCGTATCGGAACCCGCCTAATCCCTCTTCTCAAAGCCAACGGTCACACACCCATCGCAATGATCCGCGACCACAACCAAAAGCCCAAGTTCGACCAACTGGGCATCGATACCGTCATCGGCGATCTAGAAAACCCACTCGACAATGCCGTCAAAAACATCGACGCCATCATCTTCGCCGCAGGCTCAGGTTCATCAACCGGTAGAGACAAAACCATCCTCGTAGACCACATCGGTGCCATTCGCCTCGCCACCACCGCCGAATTCGCAGGCATTCGCCGGTTTATTATGATCAGCTCCATCGG
>CAWVWU010000271.1:0-4065 GCA_963933925.1 uncultured Puniceicoccaceae bacterium | reverse complement strand
GAAGTTTTAAAAGAACGGCTTTTACTCCAGTTAAAACGTTGGCAAGGTGGGAGCGGTGTGGAGATTCTCGTAAATAAAGAAACAGATTTAGCTGTAGCCCGAGGGGCGGCGTATTCTGGAGCATTGGGGATTCGTAAGCAGAATAGGATCGAAGCTGGGGCGAGTCGTGCCATCTTTTTGGAGATAGGGGATTCGTCTGCTGTAGCCGAGAGTCAATTGGTTTGTGTCTTACCCAAAGGGGCAATCGCGGGGGAGACTTTTGTCGCAGAATTGGAGGGGTTGAATTTGATGTTAAATCAACTCGCCCGTTTTCAAACGTATCAGGCTCCCAATGACTGTGAGAGCTCTGTGGGTGATGCTCTCAAGTGCGATCGTTACAATTTTACTCAATTGCCGTTGTTGGAGGCTAAGATCGAACCCAAAGGAGTGACTGAGGATCGAAGCTCGTTGCCCGTCCGACTTGAAAGCAAGCTCAATGAACTTGGCTTGCTCGAAGTGCGTTGCGTCAGCCAAGAAGCGACGATTGTGGAATCTTGGCCGTTACACTTTAGTTTACGCGGTGTGACGGATGCTGCCCAAGGGAGAGTTCGAAAGAGTGATAGTGGTCTCGTTGTTGTTACGGATCCTGGGGTTTCGGACGCACGGATAGGAAAAGCGGTAGCGAATCTGAAAGGGCTTGTGAAGCGGGGACATCGTGGCGGACGTTCAGTGTTTACGGCATCTCGAGTTCTTAAGGTACTCGAACGCGAGTTGGCCATACCTAAGCACGAATGGAATCTTATCTTGTCGCGGCGATTAGCGGCTAGTTTGATCGATCTAATCGGGGTTCGAAAGTTGTCTACAAATCATTCTGAGGTGTGGACTTATTTGACCGGTTATTTGATGCGCCCTGGGTTTGGGGATTCAAATGACGAGCAGCGGATGGCTGTGCTTTGGGATCAATTTGGGGAAAAACCGTCCACGAATACCAAAGGTTTGGAAATGCAGGAGCTTATGTTGTGGAGGCGTCTTGCGGGTGGATTGTCGCAGGAGGTTCAAGAAATCATTTGTGATCGTGAAATGGCCCTGTTGGAAACGACGAAAGGGAAGACGGCAGAGCGTATTCGTCTCTTGGGTGCATTGGAGCGGTTGACAGAAATTCGTAAAGGCAAGGTAATCGGGAAACTGTTAGATCATGCCGTTGAGGCGTATAATGGGGACAAGCATATCGGTCCAATGCTCTCCGCGTTGGGAGGTTTGTTGAGCCGTTCTCTTTTTCGAGCTGGCCCAGAATACGTGGTTTCTCCGGCCTGGGTTGATAATGCGTGGGAGAGGATGGGTAAGTGGGATTGGAAGGACGAACGTCTACGTGGCATCCAAGGTATGTATATGCAGTCAACCCGCGTTGTCGAAGAGAGCCGTCTTAATGTGTCGTCGCGATTGAGCAAAAAGATCGTAAGCAAACTAAAAAAGGCAGGAATGCCCGAGTCAAAGCTTTCACCTTTGCAACACTATGTTGCTATGACCCGCGCGGAACAAGTGAGTGCCTACGGTGAGGCATTGCCAGCTGGACTGGTTGTTGAAATTGAGTGATGTTGCGGCCATTCTGAGGACTTTGTGAAAATGAAACCCCGCCTCTTTCGAGACGGGGTTTGATTTGTGGGGTATTTTTTTTGGGAAACTTAGTTTCCTGAAATTCTTAATTTTGGGCGACTATCCCGTGATCCAATGCATTCTTTTGGTGCATTGTATCCAAATATATAATATGGAAGTCGAAGGGGTAAACCGGGGTGCAGGAAGGCACAGTCGTAGACAGCTGTGTCGTTTTATATAGTTAGGTCGGAAGGCTGCTTTGGGGCTGGCTTCCTTGATGAGGATTAAGGGGTAAGGTTTTAAGGAGGGGATATCTATGTCGTTTCGTTACATAAATTAGAGTATGCTTTGTGAATACGTAAGGTTTCTTTATAGGCTATATCAAATTTGTTTACACTGGTGAAGGCTCTTGGTTTTAGGATTGATCCTATGGAATGTTGTTTATTTGAGAATTAGATACTCATTTTGATGACTGTTTTAGTAGGGGTGTCTTGGTATCATGATACGAAAATGCCCTATCGCTGTTGTGCGAAAGGGCAAATCGAAAGGAGACTGGCGTGTGACCTCTTCTAGGTTACTCTCGATTATTGAAAAGAGAGGGTAAAGGCGTTGATTTTTGGAAGGGCAGTTTGATCAGCGACCCCTTGAGTGCGATACTCGATTTGAAAGCCATAACCTGCGGGTAGTGTCGTTAGATCGATTTGTGCAGGTGCTGTTTCGACGATTCGCGTGAAGCCCTCTTTTTGAGAGTAAGATTCTTCGACGACTTGCCAGTCTGTCCACTGATTGGTTTTTCCGTTTCCGGATGTGTCAACGCCGACTCTCGCTTCGACGCCGTCGACCCAAGGGCCAGGGCTAATGAAATCGGTCTTGGCACGCTGCTGAATGAGATAGAACTGACCTTCAGCAAAAGCGATCGTTGGGTCGGGATGACCATTTCCTAGTTCACCGCACCACGTGAATTGGTTGTTGAGGCTATCGCTGGTCCAACGGCCGATTCGAATTTCGTCATTTGCGGGGTGGTAGTCACAAAAAAGATAATACTGTTGTCCTACTTTGAGTGCCGTCCAGTCGCCGTAAGCATTTTGCGTGGGCTCGTGGATTTCATAACGCATGATCTCTGGATTGAAAGGGTGATTAAAGGTCGCGAATTTCCCAGTGGGCGTGGTGCGGTCGTCAACGGCGTAGTCGAGTATTTCGAATTTGCTGAGACCATCGGGACTTACAGCGTGTCCCGCTACTGGAGAATCCCATGAATGGTGTTTCGCGTCGATGTGACTCCAATTTTCGTAGATGATGTGAAACTGGCCGTCGTCGTCGCGGATCATGGCACAATCTGAGCCGTGACTGGGATCGTAGAATACCATGCCCATGTCTTCACCTAATTTTCCGTCGGTGAGATCTCTGTCGACGAATACGTGTGGGTCTTCGTCGTTGGGATAGTCGTAGTAGATGTAGAATGCACCATCGACGTATTCTGCGGTGGTTACCCAGCGGCTTCTATGGTCGGTGACAGGGCCGTAGTGTGTCCAGTTCTCCATGTCGGTACTGTGCCATGCGTGGTAGCCAGGAATTGCCTTGCCTGTGGCTTCATCCTTTTTGTCGTGACGTGCGAGGAACCAGTAGTCCTTATCCTTTACGGTTACGAGGACAGGGGCGTCGTTGACATCCTTGGGGCCTACCTTGGGAACTTCCTTCCAGTTTTCCCAGAGAGAGGTTTGTGAGAAGATAATTGAATTGGCTGACTTCTTTTCGTTGTAGCTTTTTACAGTGCTTTTGAAGCTTGCTTCAGGCTTTGTAGGGACTGCGACGCCATTCTTTATCTCGATATTTTTTTTCGATTTTGTGGCCTGTTTCCAAGATTCGGTGGAGTCCACGACCCATGATTCGTCAGCTTGGAGCCCGGTGTTACATAAGACCGCGAGGGCTATGGTGAAGAGGCTAAATGTAGTTGATTTCATTAGTATGATTGGTAGGGGTTCTTTTTCTTATTCAGCGATCACTCACCATACGTTAAATATAGGCGTGTTCTTTTTCAAAGGTAACAATGATCTATGTTGCATTGCCTTCTTAAGCTGAACCTACAACACCGTTGTCGTTTAACGTGGTAACTGACTGGGGTTATCCCATGTCTTAACGTATGAATCTGTATACACGCGCCTCTTTGCACCCGGGCGCTGTTCAGAATCCTCTCAATAATAGCCAATTTGGTAGATTGAATAGATGGCACGAAGGGGGGCGGCGAATTGGCAAAATCCTTAAATCACGATATTTAGTTACCTTGGAAACCTTGCTTTGACAGGTTTTGAAATTCGTCCAATCTTCTGAGTCGAAGATGGATGACCCTGGTAAGCCCCGCGTAACGATAAGATCTCTAGCTAAGCAGCTGGGGTGTTCGCATGCGGCAGTGTCTTTAGCTCTGCGTAATAGTCCGAAGGTTGAAGTGGACCCCGAAAACTGGACAGGTGGCTTAGTTGGATAGATAACCGACAA
>CAWVWU010000270.1:0-4097 GCA_963933925.1 uncultured Puniceicoccaceae bacterium | reverse complement strand
AGAGTACCTCCTCTGGGAACAAATCATGAACGAATGTTAGAATCCGACCAAAAAATAGCCTGACGTGCTAAACGTCAGGCCATAAATTCGAATCAATCTGTCGATTTCTAGTTCCTGCGAGAACGTGCAACAATCATCGCGAGAAATCCAAATCCCAGTAACGCAATTGTCGATCCTGAATCAGGAACGGATGGAATTTCGTTTACCCCAACCCGGACCCTGTACGAGCCATCGTTATCATCATAATACCCAGGAGCTCCGTCAAAACCCCAACCGTCCGGAATCCCCAAGAATAGTCGAGTCGCTCCAGTAGGTGCAATGAACTCCTGAAAAACGCCCCCAGAAGTAACACCATCGCCGATGTAGAATACCTGTCCCAATAACGGAAAAAGAGTCGCGAAATCAGTGCCCAACCCACTTAAAGAAAAGTCTAGCGCAGCTGGAGCAGTTCCATTTGGAACGTTCGCATCGAGAAACAATCCGGTTAGGGGACCTTCAGGACCTTTGTATCCACTAATTCCACCAAGCGAATCAAGATCACTTCCAGCGACTCCATTGCCGCTAGGACCAAAAAACGAAGGTCCAAATCCCCTGAAAAAGTTAATTCCACCTACTGCAGGGTCAGCCGCTCTCACCACATCGCCACCAGTCACGACGACCGAAGGAGGAAGCGTTTCTCTAGTTTCTTCCGGAGTCGCGGAGCTATGCCGAAGCAATTTATCATCCGTTCCACCCCAGGAATCGCTCGCATCGGGTATCGTCAAATCCGTGCGACCAGCAAGGAAAATGGCATCTGAACCATCGACGGTTACGTCATAGATTATAGCATGAGCCTGGCATGCAGCGAATAGACCAACGGCTGTTAATATTGATTTTCTCATAATCGGGGTAAGGTACAGGGTTAATTTAAATTTTCAGAAGAACGAAGAGATTACTATAAGCATAATTCATACCTCCCACTAGCACTACTGCCTACCTGGCACCTAAGATTCTGCCCCTCAATTTCTTCTGTAAAATAGAAATAATCGACTCGCTACTCCATTTACATAAAAGTGTAACGAAAACCGACACTTGTCGGATTTTATTACACTGTTAGCAGTTAGTGCTAACATCAAAACTCCCGCAAAGTCCCACCAAACTTTCGCGTTAGCCCAGAAAGTCCTTCGCGGTCCTTATTTTTCATTTCAAACCCCACCGCATGGATCCGCGTACGCAGAGCACGATCATCCATCGAATCCTTGATCGTTTCGAGCAACACCGCATAGGGGATCTCAGGGTACTTATACTTCCCATCCACCCGCACACGCTTATTCAAAACCCCATCAGTCACTAGAAAAATTAAATCCGGATCCATATCCAAGGCCGCCAAAAATGCGGCCTCATGCCCGACCAATTCATCGTCAACCACCGGAGGGTTTCCCTTCAAATCAGAATTCGCCCAATTCGCCGCGGCCTCCTTATTGCGAGAAATCGCTGGAGCTAAATAAGGAGCGAAGGTCCGCACTCCTTGACTAAATTGCACGATCCCAAAAAGCGTACCACTATCCAAGCCTTCGATCAACTGAGCAACCTCACCCTGAATAGCCTCGATACTCACCCCACGATTACTCGCCTTACGTACAACCGACGCCGAAGTATTTACAATGATCACAATTCGCTTCCCTGAATCCTGAACACCAAAAAACTCCGCAGCCGACGAACTCCCCGCCAGAGAAGACCCTCCCGACAGCAACCCCGAGCTCTCCAACATCGACTGAGCATCTTCCATCAAGAACTCCTCACCTTCATCAAAAGAAAACGCCTCCCGCGGCAATTCAGGCATAGCGGGCAAACCATCCGGCAAAAGAGCATCCACACTCAACCGATCCATAAACTTAGGCTTACTCACGCGCTTCATAAAACGGTCGAGACTCTGCTGCTCCAAGAACGGTTCCTCAGATCGCCCAATACTCTGCTTCCCTTCAAATTGAGGCGGTTCAGGATCAGGAGTATCCAAAACGATAACAAAGACCGTAACCAACAAAAGAATCGCCTGAATCGATAGCGCAAAAATCACCGTCCCCTTTTTAATTCGCCGACGTGGTGACTGAGATCGAGAACGCTTTCGCCTAACCAAAGAACTGACCATCCCTAATTCCGAACCAAATCGATCAACAACCGCGTTGAAGATCTCAACACCTTAGGATGAGGAATTTCCAGTGTAGACGCAGCCACTCCAACCTCTTCTACCTTCAACAGATTCAGCGACATCCGACGCAACTCCCCCGAAAAGACCTCCAAACGAACAGGAACTTGCCCTTGTGCCAAAAAGCGATCCAGCGAGTCAACTTTAAGTCCGCCACTTCCAAACAGCCACGATTCGGACAACACCCCCCAGTTCACACGAAAGTCGTCCGAAAAACACACATCAACCCGCAACCCACTCTCATCGCGATACCGCCACAACCGAGTCTGAAACCCTCTCAACGCAAACCGCCCCACATACTCCGGAGCCTCCAAATCCGACGGTATTCCTCCCATGGCCAATGCCTTAAATGCCAACCCCAAAAGCGTAAGATCATAGCCCTTGAACTGATACGCATCATAGCCATCACCATATAAGATCATATCCCGCTTATCATTCCTCACGAGCATCGACTCCACTCCCGGAGGGGCATTATTAGCGAAGGGCTCACTCGCCTCAAGGGAAGGAAACAACATCCGATTCGCCGACGTTAATATCCGAAGCGGCTCACGAGAGTCAGCACTACCATCAGCACGATACGACGACGCCACAAACTCCAAGACTCCCTCGAAATAGCCATCAGCTCGCTGTGTGCTCGGCTCAGCAAACCCAACGGAATTCGCCATCGTAAACACAACGACTACGAAACAAAAAAACCTTCTAATGCATGGAGGTAGAATCATTAACAAATCATTGCCTAGCAACAATCAGCCCAGAATCAAGCCTTCACCACATTCTCCATCTTTATCCCTCCAACCATCACAATGAGAACTCCCCAAACGAATACAACCCACTCAAGACACTTGACGCACATTTAAAGCCATGGGAATGCTCCTCCCACACACACCAATCGAATAAACGCCCACAAACATTCCCCAACCGCAGTCGCCGCCAACAGCGACAATAGCCTCGACTGCCTTAATTCAAAATATCACGTGCCATCTAAAACGCCGACACTCCCCACCATCGAGATGACCATCGATGCTCGCTCAACGACGAGCACCGCCAGTCTAGAAGCTCACAACCCCGCAACGGGAGAATTCCTCTCCAGCATTCCTCTCGCCGACGAATCCCATCTCGAGCACGCCATCGATGCCGCTCAACGTGCATTCCCAACATGGAGCCAATCCGAACCCCAACGTAGACGAGCCCTCAACGAATGTGCCAATATCATCAGAAAACACCTCGAAGATCTCTCGATCCTCATAACACTTGAACAAGGCAAACCGATCGCCGAGGCACGAAGCGAAGTCTCCTACGCAGCGAGCCAATTCGCCCTCTACTCCGAAATGCCAATTCCAGGATCCCAATCGAGCAACGCCAGGATCCCGCAAACCCAGGTAAAACAAAGACCATACGGAATCGTGGGTCTATTGACTCCATGGAACTTCCCAATCGGAACCGCCTGCGTAAAACTCGCCCCCGCCTTGCTCATCGGAAACGTTGTTATCCTAAAACCCTCACACCACGCCAGCCTCGCAACCTTGAGACTTGGACAACTCCTTAAAGAATGCCTCCCCGCGGGCACTCTCAATATCCTTTCAGGCGACGACGACCTCGGTGCTCAAATCACACAACACCCGAGCATTCCCAAAATCTCGCTCACCGGATCCGTATCCACCGGTACTGCAACCCTCACTGCGGCCGCTCCCCACATAAAATCCGTCACGCTAGAGCTCGGAGGAAACGATCCCGCAATCATTCTTTCAGACGCCAATCCAAAGTCCATCGCCCAACCCATCCTCGACGCCGCTTGGCGCAACGCAGGACAAGTCTGCAGTGCCATCAAACGGATCTACGTACACGACTCTCTACTCAAAAACGTACTCGAAGCCCTCCAAGAAAGAGCTTCCTCGATCCACCTCGGAGACGG
>CAWVWU010000269.1:0-4097 GCA_963933925.1 uncultured Puniceicoccaceae bacterium | reverse complement strand
GGATTCGAACCCTCAGGACGAAGTCCTGATTTCCTCGAAGAGGAAAAGCGAGCGGATTTGTGAAGCGAAGCGGAACCGGCATGACGAAGTAATGAGTGCAACGCACCGAGGCGAAGACGAGCCAATCCCATCTCCAATGTGCCTCCGAGCAACGTCGAAGAAAACCAATCATCCATTCCTCAAATCATTATCTGTGCAACTTTGTGGGCAATAAAAGCACAATCAAGTAATTTTCCTTCAACCAAAGCACTACATCTGCTAAACTCAATTTTGTGCATCCACTCCTGCTTTTAGCTTTCATAGCACTCATCTCAATAGCCAGTGCCCAGAGTCCTCTAGCCAACCAAGAATTTGGGGTATTCGATTTTGATCTACGAGGAAGCAACGAGGGAGAAAAACTCGATCATCTCAGCACCATCGGATTCGATGGAATTGTAATGAGTCTGGATGAGCCCAACGACCTCGCCAGCTGGAAAAACTATAAATCTAGCCGACCATCAACTAAACTCATCGCGGGCTATCTTATCGTATCTCTCGACAATCCCGACGGTATCAACAGCAGCCACACAACAGAAGCTCTACAAACATTAGCCGATGAAGGAGCACAGTTTTGGTGCTTCTTTTCTAAAAACTCTTCTACCAGTTCAGATGGCCTTCAAGCCTTCGTGGATTGCGTAGCAGCAAGAGCAGAAGAGTTTGGTCTCGATCTTAATATTTACCCACACGACGAAGCTTCGATTTTCGCCATTCAAAGCCTCGAAGAAGCCATGTGCTACATCAAGCAGTCAAAGGCCTCCAACCTCAAAGTTTCAGCACACCTTTCCCACGAAATCCGAGCAGGCAATGGCCATCGAATGGAGGAGGTTCTAAGAGCAGCAGGTGACCACCTCGCCCTCGTTACGATCAATGGTGCCGATATCGAATTCGTAAATGACTCCCTAGATTGGTCAGGCACAATTCAACCTCTCGGTAAAGGTAGCTTCGACGTCCGCAACTTCGTAGATGCCCTCGAACGTGTAGGCTATCAGGGGCCAGTAATACTACACACCTTCGGCTTAGTCGACGAACCAGTCAGGCACTACCAGGACTCTTACAATCTCTGGCAAACCTGGATGCAAACCCCACGCCCCACCCTCTCAATCTATCCAGCTCCGAACGATACGACAACCGTGGGCTTCTCAGGAACCTTAGAGTTATCCACCGACCTCAAAAACTGGACACAACTCTCCCCACAACCCACCAGTCCTCTCACCACAAGCTCAAACCAAGACACACAGTTCTTTCGAACAACAACGCCTCCTTCCTCCAAGAGTGAATAGAGATATGACAAATATCGGTTAAAACCAATCCACAAAAAAGCCCGCCAACCAAAAGTAAGCGGGCTCTCAAGAAAACTCAGCTCAGCACTTCACCCAATCGCTCAGTGCCCTCCGCGTTCTCGGCGGTTAAAAAGAATGTAGTCCCCGATCAACTTCCCGGGGTAAACACCATAGTGATCGATCCCTTCTTAAGCTCCTTCGTAAATTCAACTCCAATCTTAAAGGCCTCGTCAGCGTATCGAATACTCTTAACGTCTACCTCTTGGTCAGTGATTTTCACCTTACCGCCTTTCGCACTGATCTTGACCATGATCTTTCGGCCTTCACGCGAGAACACCACGGTATCGTCGCCTATCACCTCATACGGACCATGAGTCATAATTGCTGTATCGAATTCGATTTTATCAGACGCGGTGAAGGTGTCAGTAATTGTGATCGTCCCCTTACCAGACTTATCATTCTCCATCGTGCGTATTAACTTTTTAAGGCTATCCACTTCGTACGCCGCTTTTATATCCAACACAACCTTATCACGCCTCTCGGAAAACATAGTCTCGATCACATCGCCACGGAACTCACGTCCTTCCGACTGCAGCGTCCCATCCACTCTAGGAACAGGATGCCCCCACGACGAACGCATTTTATGATGAGGCGAGAATGACCCAGCAGAATACGGCGGAGCCCCCAAATCACCACACATGATATGGTCATCTTCCAGCACCATAACATAGCTTCCCACATCCATATGGTTGTGGTTCTCCTTATTATGGCCAGCCTTGATCGCGATAGAGAACGGCACCTCCTGACCTCCACGGGAAATAACAGCACCACTATCGTCAAAATAGGAATGTGATGGCAGGTCCAACTCCTCCCCTTCAGCGGCTACATAAGAAACAGGGTCTGCCCACTCCATAAAGAGGTTTACTATATCTGCCGGACGACTGTAGGTCGGCTTGCGAGCACCGTAATGCTTCGCAGACATGGTATACGCGAAGTTATCAGCCCCAGAACCCACTCGAGCTCCCCCATCCGCAAAACACGGATACACCCCGTTTTGAATCTGAAAGTTAGCCGGAAAGTTACCGACCCGTTTCATCTTTTCCGGATTATCAAAGGCGAACATATCAACTCCACCCTCCGTAAAATCATAAATCATCTGTGCGAGATAAAGATAGTTACCAAACCCGTAGCTCCAGTACCCAACGCCTTCAGAACAATATCCATCCACGCCATACCCACTGAGAAAGTGCTTCGCACTGTTAAGAGCACACCCAACAGCCGCAAGGCGTTCTTCCGCATCATCAGACGCCGTCAGAGTAGAAAAAATCGTTCCCCCCGTGCATACGGAGTTCCAGTTACTCGTACTCCACATCCAAGAAAGGCCCTTCGCTCCGTCTTTCGTTTTTGTGCATCTATCCAGATAGAAGTCAGTCATACGCCATTTAATCTGACTAACGATTTCTTCGCGAAGCTCTGCCGATAGTTTATCTCCCAACAGGGTCTCAGCGACCATCAGTACGGAGCCGAATTTACGAGCCCCCAAGTCGATATCGATACGGCGACCTTCAAGCACGTCATTATCCTTGTTATCATGGTTCGGATGCAACCACGACTTCATCTCCATGATCGCATTGATGTGTTCAACGATCTGAGGAACAAAACGTCCTTCGTTTTCGATACACTCCCCGATCACTGCACGCTCCAAAACTTACATAGTGCGGTAGTAGCGTGGCTTGTAGATTCCTCGGTTCCCTTCCTTATTGGCCCGACGGTAAATCTCATCCGTAATCGGTACCTCTGGCTTTTTCTCGAGATCGGAAACCGCTTCCTCAAAAATCTTCTGAGCTGATTCCTTCTCCGCAACACCGCTCCAAAACTGACGATCAGCAATCGACGGCACTGGCTGATACGCTTCTGCCGCCATAAACGGTCGCAGCATGTCCTTCTGTTTTTCCGTAGGATAAACCACGCCTTCTTTAGCATGACTTAAATATTCGCCCATATCTAGTTTATGATCACCAGCAGCCTGGCATCCCACACCGATCACGATCGCGGAAACGACTATTCCAAATATCACTCTTAAGGGGTTCATAAGTATCTTCATTGTTTTCTCGGTTTATTATTCGATCACCTAACTCCTAATAACGCAGATCGAAGATATATGCCGGTACTCTTTGCATTTCCACCGGACCATTCAGCTCAAAGATTTCTCAGCTTAGTCGATCCGCTGTCACAAACTGATCTATAATAACACGGTACACTACCTCCTTACCGATTTCACATCATAAGAACAGTGAGTTACGACGCCAATTATTCACAATTCCAGCCAGCCACCAAAACATGATTTAAATCGAACCCTCAACTCATAATACGCGCTAGATAACGCAAGAAGGCCGAGATCACGGCCACCATAAGTCTGTCTCTTCATCGATAAGGAGACAGATCTCAAGTACATCCCATCAATAACCCATTAGCCATACTGTTGACTATCTTTAATTATGGTTATACATTTTTGGTCTCTCTCTTAGGAAAACACTCTAGAAAGGACCTCTCAATGAATGCCCCAATGATATTAAAGTACCTCTCTATCATAAGCTTACTAATCCCTTTTTCTCTGTTCGCCCAGACACTCGAACTCGAAGTATCTGAGATCGAAGAATCCTCCCTACGACTCCAAGTAGAGGGAGAGAACGGAACGTTTATTGTGGTAGAACTCTCCGGAGAGGGGATGTCCCACTTCTTGTTAAAACTTCAGGTGGTATAGTTCTGTGTTAGGTT
>CAWVWU010000268.1:0-4100 GCA_963933925.1 uncultured Puniceicoccaceae bacterium | reverse complement strand
TAAACCAACTAACAACTCGGCTACCCCTGTCTCACTAATGGGGTCCACTTCAATTAGGCTCTTTTGATTTCGTTAATCTGGTTGACATTTGCATAGCTTGGTTTGTGCCAACCATTGATTGACCCCTTATTTTGCTAAAGAAGGGGCTCTTCCCCCTTTAATTGAAAGTTTCTGAAATTAGGTGTTGAAAGGGAGGCAAAGGTTGTCGACGTTCTGCATCGGTCAGGTCCTATGCGATGCAGACCGGGTGAACTCCGCCAGGACCGGAAGGTAGCAACGGCAGCCACGCTCAGCATGCGCCGTAGGGTGCCTGGCCACCTTTTTTATTTTTCTTCTTATTCATTCAATGGCGACAACAGGCTATCAGGTAATTGCCCGCAAGTGGCGACCCCAGACCTTCGACGATGTGGTCGGTCAGGAGCATGTTGTTAGGACCTTGAAGAATGCGATCGAGAGGAACCGAATTGCTCACGCCTATCTTTTTGTAGGCCCACGGGGTACCGGTAAAACGACTACTGCACGTATTTTTGCGAAGTGCTTAAATTGTGAAGGGGGACCTTTGGTGAATCCGCCGGAAGATTCCGAGATTTGTAAGGCTATCATGAACGGTAGCTGCATGGACGTTCTCGAGATTGATGGGGCATCTAATAACGGTGTAGAGCAGGTGCGTGATCTGCGTGAGGATGCTCAGTACTCCCCAAGTATGGGACGGTATAAGGTATATATCATCGATGAGGTGCATATGCTTTCGACTGCGGCGTTTAACGCGTTGTTGAAGATATTGGAAGAGCCCCCAGAACACGTTAAGTTCGTGTTCGCAACGACGGAAGCTCACAAGGTATTGCCTACCATCATTTCACGTTGCCAACGTTTTGACCTCAAGCCGATTCCTGAAAACTTGATTCAGGAGCGTTTGGCTCGAATTTGTAAGGCGGAAGGAGTTGATGCGGATGATTCTGCATTGGCGGCGATTTCTCGTTTGGCGGATGGCGGAATGCGTGATTCGCAATCGATTCTCGATCAAATGATCGCGTTTTGTGGAAATAAGATAGCGGAAGCTGACGTGCTGGAGGTCTATGGACTTGCGAGTGCGGCTCAGATTCATGATCTCGCCTCTGCAGTTGCCCAAGGGAATCACTTGAACATCTTGGATCTTGTGGATGGGTTTGATCAGTCATGCCGCGATTTCTACAGAGCATCGATTGATTTACAGGCGTATGTCCGTGAGGCTCTAATCGAATCCGTTCGTAGCGGTGGGAAAACCTCTAAATTGGGTGCGAGTCTAAGCACAGAGTCATTGACACGTCTTTTGGATAGTCTTCGCGAAGGTGAGGATGGACTGAAATTTGGCCTTAATGAAAAGGTGAATTTCGAAGTTTCACTTCTCAAAGCGTCTGAGCAATGCCGGTCGCGTGCGATCGATAGCTTAATCAAGGAGTTGGCAGGACTTGCCAATAGTTTACCAGACAGCCTCGGCGAAAAAAAAAAGAGCTGAGCTCGCTTAGTTCTGATTCGGAGAGTGTTTCTGGGGAGAATGATGTTTCTCAGACTTCCGAAGCAGTTGAAGTCGCGGAGGACGCCGGTACTGAAAGGAATTCTGAAAGTGGCTCACCTGAGACTTATAATGATATCCCAGCGGATGATATTGCTGAGATGTTGGGTGAAAACAGTTTCGATGACGAAGGCGAATCTCCGTTTGCGACGGGTGACTTGCTTGAGTTAGATGATGCGATGAAGCGTGTTCCCGCTCGTTCGAAGGCTTTGATGAAAGAGTTGTTTCGTGCGGAGTTAAGTCGGGTACAGCGGCTTAATCCGAAAGATTTGCTTTAATCTTTGGAGTGTTTTTCGGGAGCTTTTTGTGCGACCCAAGATTTAAGCTCCCCGAGATCTTCGTCCTTTTTAGCCATTTCGATGTATTTGGTATCGAGTTGAAAGGCTTGAGTTAGATAGGTTTTGGCTTCGTCTAGGTCTGCGTTCTGGCAGGCATAGCAGCCTAGGTTATAGGGAATAATTGCCTCGGTGGGAAATTTTTCTGCAGCATTGATCAGAATTGATTGGGCGTCCTTTAGGGAATGTGCCCGCCTGATAACGAAGGCCAGATTGACGTGGGTATCTGCTGATTCTGGTGAAATCGCATGGAGTTTGCGTGCTATGGTCAGGGCTTTTTTCCAACGGTTGGCATCCATGAGTATGGCGAGGCGCATTTGAAGGGCGGTTTGTGACTGGGTTTGTTCGTCAGTCAGGTTGGCGAGCTCTTTGAGGGCATAGGTATGCATGCCGAGCTCTCGGTAACCATTGGTATAGGTTAGGACCTTTTGGAATTTCAGTTTTTCTGCGTCCTTCATAATTTGAAGGAGAGAGGGGGTAGGTCTTCTTTTTGCGGATGGCAAAGATAAAACGAAAGCGTCTTTTCCGTCGGTGTTGGTGAGAAATTGGCAAAAAAAATGTGCTCCTCATTGGGAGCACATCGATTTTTAAGTCAGTCTGGAGGACTGCTGGGTGATATTTATTTAAGCACCTTTGCCTTATTCGGCTTTAGGACCTCTCTTACCTTTATTACCGCGTGAACCTCTCTTCTCCATAGATTCGAGGAATTGAAGGAGCTCTTCACTGTTGAGGCTCGCATCTTCGTCAGCGTCGAATTTATCGAGAGCACGGGTTGCCATTTCGGATGGATCACTGTTTTCTCGTGGCCCTCTTTGGCGTCCTTCGCCGTCCTTTTGAGCCATTTTTTCACGTCGAGCTTCCATTTGTGCGACGCGTTTTTCATGTAAGCCGTTCAGACCAGCGGCGAGTTCAGTGGCATCGAGAGCGTTGTCTCCGGATGTGTCGTAGTCTGCAATGAGTTCGACGACGGTCTCGTTAGCGTCTGGACGGTTTTGTCCGCGTTCGCGTGGTCCGGCTAGGGCAATTGTACTGAAGCCGAGCATGCATGTGATTGAAACGATTAGTATATTTTTTTTCATTACTGTTATTTTATTTAGTTGTTTTTGTTGATCTCGGATTGAAAGAGTTTCCCTCCCCCTTCATCGATACTATGGAGCCATTAAACCATAGGAAGATTACAGGACCTACTGAGAGGGGATTACAAAGTTGTAATAAAGGAATTCTTGAGCATAAACCTGAATTCATATAGATCTAAATGGTTCGAAACCAAGGACCTGTATTAATGCTAAGGCAGTGTTTCAAATAATCTGAACCTTGATGTTATGAAAATTCTAGTTGTTGAAGATGAAAGTAAGATAGCCGATTTCGTCCTGAAGGGATTGCGAGGGCACGGGTTTACGGTCGATCTGGCTCGTGATGGGGAAGATGGTTTCTATCTAGCAACGACGCAGAGCTACGATGTGATTGTACTGGATATCATGCTTCCTGGTAGGGATGGCTTGAGTATCCTTAAGGCATTGCGAGCGAAAAATAATAATGTACCGGTTATTGTGGCGACCGCTCGTGGAGAACTCGACGAGCGGTTAGAGGGACTAAATCTTGGAGCTGACGATTACCTGACCAAACCATACTATACAGACGAACTGATAGCTCGGGTACATGCGTTGCACCGTAGGATGACGGGAACGCAACTCAGCGTAAAACAAGTGGGTTCTCTTGTTTTAGATTTGTCTACGCGCGAGGCGAGTCGAGGCGAGCGTACATTTGAACTCACAACTCGGGAGTTTAACTTTCTAGAATATTTAATGCGTTCACCTGGACGCGTCTACACACGTACTCAAATATTGGAACATGTGTGGGGCTATGACTTTGACCCTAATACGAATATCGTGGATGTATGTATTCAGCGTTTACGCAAGAAAGTCGATAAGGACGAAGACGAACTCTTAATCGAGACCGTGCGCGGTGTCGGCTATCGAATGAAGAAGGTGGACGCCTAAGCGAACGGACTGATTTATGGGAAGTTTTCGTTTAAGGATTATTTTGTGGACGGTCACGGTTTCCGGACTGGTGCTTGTTGCGTTTGGAGTGATTGCGAATGTGTCGATCTATCAGGCAAAAATGGGCGGCGTTAATCATCGTTTAAAGGCTGCTGCCCTACGAAATTTTCCGCATCCTGAGCATGAGGGGGTATGGCGGCGTAGTGAGCGGTC
>CAWVWU010000267.1:0-4149 GCA_963933925.1 uncultured Puniceicoccaceae bacterium | reverse complement strand
GAGCTCGCGGAAGTAGGGCCACTCTTTTTCTTTTCCTCGACTGTGGGGCATCATGACCACGGGCGGGGTTGTGGCGAGCTTGGGATCGATGGTTTCGATCGCTGGGGTGTCGAAGGAGATTGGACTTCCGAGGGTGGCGGGTTTTCCTAGGACGGGTAGGAACTGGAGAAAGGTGTCGACTTGGTGGGGCGTTGGGTTGGCCGGTAGATCGATTATGTGGTTGCAGAAAATACCTGATCCTTCTCGGGCATCTTTGCGGCCGATTTTTAGTTTTGATTTAGCGGCGGCGACCATGAGTCCGGTGCGGAACTGGGCCTGCATGTCGATAACGGCGTCGTAGCGCTTTTTTCGGATTTCTTTGAGGAGTTTTAGAAATCCGAAGGGGCCGTCGTTGCGTTTGAAGATGATGAGGTTGTCGACAGTTTGGCAGCGTTCGACGATGGAGGCGAATCGGTCGCGGACGAGGAAGTCGATTGTCGCATCGGGAAAATGATCGCGGATGGTCTGTGTGACCATCAATGCGTGCATGATGTTGCCCAATGAGGAGGGGCGGATGACGAGAATCGATTTTGGGTCCACGAGTTTAGCTGTCTTGGGATGGTTTCGCTTTGTTGTAAAGTGCTGGGTTGAGCTCGGGATCGTTGTACATCTTGAATTGGAAGTAGACGCGGAAGCCGCGGGCTCCGGTGGTGCATCCTTCGAGGAGAGATTGAACGCCGGTTTTGAGATCGAGTATCTGTTTTTCGATGACGTTGAGCTTGAAGGCACACTTTTCTTTGTGCTCGGTGCTGGCGTCGGTGCGGTCGACCTCTTCCTTCATGTGGAATTGTTTGAGGGCGAGAATGGAGAGGCGGTCGATGGCCATGCCTGGAGTCTCGGTACTCATTTGAGTATTGTCCGAAAAGTTGTCGCCGACTTGAGCAAAGATCAGTTTGTCCATCTTTTCGATGAAGTCGTTGCGTTGCTGGTTATTGTAGTCGATGGCCCGCTTAGCCTTGTAGATGAATTCGAAGCCCATGTCCTCGCGGCGAGCGTCGTCTTCGTGGTGCCAGAGAGTGAAGTTGTGTTTGTGGTTTTCTTCGACCAAAGAGAGGAAGGCGTCGGTGGAGGTTACCTTGCATTCCTCTTCGTGCCAACGCTTGGTGAGCTCGGATTGATGGGCTGCGATGGCTGATGGGTCTACTTTTAGGTCTGACATAGACCATAATCGGGTATTTTCTTTCCGGCAGATGTCGAGCTTTTAGGGGCAGAGGAGAGCCCACTGATTTCACAGATTTGATTAGGTTGTGCTTTTTGGGAACCGCGAATGGACGCGAATAAACGCGAATTTTTGATTAGGTTGTATTTTTGCCCACGACGTAGCGGAGCGGAGATGGCGAGGCAATCGACACGTACCGAGGCTGGAAGCCGACACTTGAGGAGTGTGCGACGAAACATTTGGTTAGGTTGTGGGTGTGGATGCGATCCGGATGTTTTCTAGGCCTGTGTTCTTTTAACCGCTGAGTACTCAGAGAGCGGGGAGTCGAGTTGAGGAGTGATGTTTTTAAGCCTCGCATTGAGTGGTGGGGTTGGTTGGGGAATCGAGGTAGGGTTGCTTTAAGCCTCGCCTTGGGGCAGTGGATTCTCATCCTACGGGGCCTAATTAGTTGATTATCAAGGGTGATTTACGAGTATAAGAAAGACGAGTTTCGGTATTTGGTGAACGATGAGTTCGTGGCTCAGGCGGAGGTGGACGGTTGGGCTTCGCTGTTCGATGTTGGGTATTTGCAGGCTGAGGGGCTTGTGGAGCGGACGGCTCAGGGGCGTGGAGCGACTTACTTTTTCTCCTGGGCTTCGCGGCGTTTCGTGCTGAAGCATTTTTATCGGGGTGGCTTGGTTCGGTTTTTGTCGAAGGATTGGTATCTGTGGACAGGGGCGGGGAAGAGTCGACCGGAGAGGGAATTTGTTCTGCTCGGGCAGATGGCTGAGATGGGGTTGCCGATTACGCGTCCTGTGGCGGCTCGGATTCGCAAGAAAGGCTTATTTTATCAGGCCGATATGATTACGGAAGAGCTGGTTGGGGTACGTCCTTTGAGTGGGATATTGCGTGAACGGGCTTTGACGATTGAAGAATGGGAACGTGTTGGAGCGCTGATCCGACGTTTTCACGATCGGAATGTGTGCCACACGGATTTGAACGCTCACAATGTGATGATCAGTGATGAGGCGATGTCTCTTATTGATTTCGACAATGGCTCTATCCGAACAGGTGAAGCTTGGAAGATGGGCAATGTTGAGCGTTTACAGAGATCCCTGCTCAAGCTGAAGGGGTTGCACGATCAGTTCTATTTTAGCGATGAAGGGTGGTCGGCGTTGTTGAAGGGGTATGGGAGGTGACTGTTTTTAACCGCAGAGTTCGCTGAGAGGAGGTTGAACCGTGGTTTCCTTTATGAAAGCTTGTCCTTGATTTCGTTGAGGGTGAGGCGTTTGGCTTTTAGGGGTTCGATTTGTTTGATCCGTTCGACGGTGTCTGTGCTGACATTTGGTAGCCGAATGTGGTTGTTTCTGCGACGTCGAGAAGTACTGGTTTTCTTATCTACCTTCTCAAAAAAGTGATTAAACCGTGAAGCGTAACGTTATGGTTTACGGGTTGGTTTTACGCTGCCTTTTCGACAGAAACTTGTTTTTTTTACCGCAAAGGACGCGAAGTTTTGAGTGATGAGGTTTTTGTTTTTTAACCACGGATCCGTCTTCGTTTTACTACGCCGAGACAGGTGGACGCAGATGGACACGGATTTTTGATTTGGTTCAGCGGAGTGCCAATTGTTTTGGGGAAAATGGACGACATTTTGACGCATACGATGAGGTGTAAATAGCGACTGGGTGAGTGGATGAGCCGATTGTGGGAGGTAATCGGCTCATAAATGGCTTTACTGTGAGCCGAATGTGGGGGATATTCGGCTCATGAGCACTAACTGGCAACAAGTGGACTGGCCCTCTTTTCGCTTCGATCTGTCTGAGGTCGAGGGGGCTTTGTTTGCGTTTGCCGATAAGGCGGGGCAGATCAACGGCATGTTGAAGGGCTTGCCCGATGCCACCCAGACAGAAGCGATCCTTCAAATAATGATTGCCGAAGCTTTGAAGACTTCGGAGATCGAAGGCGAGTACCTTAGTCGTCAGGACGTAATGTCTTCGATGCGAAATCAGCTCGGTCTTAACAATCCACTCGAGCAGATCAAGGACAAGGCATCGGAAGGAGCTGCCGAACTTATGGTCGCGGTACGCGATGGGTGGGACAAGCCTTTGGACAAGACGATGCTCCTCTCGTGGCATGGCATGCTGATGAAGGGAGAAAACCGCATCGTTGTTGGAGACTGGCGTAAGGGCAAAGATCCGATACAGGTTGTTTCAAATCCATATGGGAAAATGAAGGTTCACTTCGAGGCCCCTCCCTCCCGCCAGGTACCCGAAGAAATGGAGGGATTCCTAAACTGGTTTAGCCAAAGCGAACAAGCCATCGTTCAAGCACCTGTCCGAGCAGCGATTGCTCATTTGTACTTCGAGAGCATTCATCCCTTTGAGGACGGTAACGGCAGAATTGGGCGAGCCATTTCGGAGAAAGCAATTTCTCAGGGCTTGGGACGACCGGCTGTGCTCAGTTTGTCACGAACGATTGAAGCCAATAAGAAGCAGTACTACGACGCTCTGGAAGACGCTCAGAAGTCGAATGAGATCAGTTATTGGATACGGTATTTCGTCGAAATGGCTTTGACGGCTCAGGAGGATGCGGAACGGCAGGTGGAGTTCGTTTTGCGAAAGACGAAGTTCTTTGATCGCTTCAAAAATGACCTCAACGAAAGACAGCTCAAAGTCGTAAGACGCATGCTCGATGAAGGGGCTGACGGATTTGAAGGAGGAATGAGTGCCCAGAAATATACTTCAATTGCGAAGACCTCAAAGGCGACTGCGACCCGCGATCTCCAGCAGCTTGTCGAAATGGGAGTGTTCGAACCTGTCGGCGGCGGACGTAGTACTCGCTATCGTCTGTTATTGTAATGGGCGCTGGATGAGTGCGTTTGCTTTAGCCGGGCTAATTCAGTCTATGCCTCTTGGGCTATGGCGGACTGTCGTGTGTGTGAATTTAGATCGGAAGAGCGTCGTGTAGGGAAA
>CAWVWU010000266.1:0-4206 GCA_963933925.1 uncultured Puniceicoccaceae bacterium | reverse complement strand
GTCGGTTATCTATCCAACTAAGCCACCTGTCCAGTTTTCGGGGTCCACTTCAGAAGTCGTCGTGATCAATATACAATGAACTCGCATTTCTCAACCACCCATCCTTCCCCGGAACCACCAACGAATAGCGATCAAAGTTGTTCTTCAATCGATCGTAAAGATTAACTCCCCCCATAACGCCTTTAAGCTTTCCCAAAGGTTCTTCTTGAGTCCCTACCCACAACCGCCCCAAGTCGTCTCCCACGATAGATGTAATAGCATTACTCGTCAGAGAATTTGAATCACCGGCATCATAAGAATACTGTTCAAATTCGTTAGCATCCACATTCAAACAATACACCCCGTTATCATTGGTCCCGATCCACACCAAACCGAAGCGATCCACGTAGAGACACGTCAATTGATTATCATTTCCTACTTCAGGATTAACAACATGCTTATACCTCCGAAACGACTGTGATTCAGAATCAAATTCGCACGCCCCAAAATGAGTTCCAACCCAAACTGTTCCATTAGGTCCCTCGCAGACACTCTTGATATTATTATGTAGCAGCGTTGACTCATCTTCCTCAACATGAAGAAAACGCTTAAAGTCTCCACTGCGTCTATTGAATACGTTCAGACCGTTTTTAGTTCCGACCCAAATGGTTCCACTTTGATCTTCATGTATACTGGTTACCCAGTTGGCGGAAATAGAATTAGGATCACTATCATCGTGTTCGTAACGGATATATTTATATCCATCAAATATATACAAACCAGTCTGAGCCCCCAAATAAATATACCCTTTCGAATCTTGAAAAATAGCACGAACCGAATCGATCGAAGATCCCGATTGGTTCGTCACTTCTTTAAAATCCAAACGCCCTAGTTCAATCGAGGAAAATCCATATGAAAAGAACCCAACCAACCATACAATCCCTATGGAAAGAAAAGTCCGAACGACAGAAGTCGGACTGAAATAGTGGACATTATTGAAGGGATACATAAATACTATTCCCTACTACTAGGAAACAATAAGAGAATTAACAAAATCTTTTATCACCTAATTTGACCTTTTTAAGAAATATTCACCGCTTTTTCATTGGAGAGTAAGAGCCAGCAAAGAAAATGAGACTCTCAAGACCATACAGCGATCGTTCCAAATTCCCTAGAACGACTGCATACCACAAATTAACACCAAGTGATTAAACAACTATTTCTATTCATCGATGGCAGTGCTCACCCCAAATCCCAAATCGGATATGGCGGCTACATCGTCTGCGAGCATCCCTCCTATGCGTTAATCAACAATGTAGAGATTAAACGCTTCGAGCAAACAACATCAACACGCCTAGAAATCCAAACCCTACTCTGGGCTCTATCAACAATCCAGGCCAACGACCATAAGCTTACAATCTACACAGACTGCCAAGGAACGATTAACCTCCTGAATCGACGACAGAGACTTGAAGATTCGACATTTGAAAACAAAAAAGGTGTCCCACTAAATAACGCCGATCTTTATCGCCTGTTCTACAGAGCAATTGATAGTCACTCTATCACCTTCGAAAAGGTTAAAGGCCACAAACCAACAAAACAAAAAGGCGAAATAGACCGAATTTTTAGCCTCGTCGACAAGGCAACGAGGAAAGCACTAAGAGAGGCTATCAATCCGAAATAAAAGAGTCTCGGATCCTAAAAACAGAACCCAATACTGACTTTGGCTACCTATTTCTTACTACCGCTCGCAAGACCTCTCTGAGAGGACTCCACAAAGCGAATAAAATGCTGTGCCTCTTCGGTACTCGAATACGCACTACCAAGAACCTCCTCGATAGCCTGCTGACGATTCAACCCCTTCCAATAAAACGCCTTAAAAATAAACTTCACCGCACTAATTTGCTCTGGCGTAAATCCTTGGCGCTCTAAGCCAACCTTATTAAAGGTTCTAACCTTGGCCGGATGACCATCACCTAACATAAACGGCGGAATATCCTGCTCCACCTTTGCACACCCGCCAGTAAAGGAATACTTCCCGATTTGGCAGAATTGGTGAAATGCAGTGCCACCACCACCAACGATAACGTGGTCCTCAACCGTAACATGCCCGCCAAACGTGGCACCATTACTTGCAATAAGATGATTTCCAATAACGCAATCATGCCCGACATGGCTATACGCTAATAAATAGTTATCATCGCCTATAATCGTAAAATCTCCGTCGTTATCGGCTGAGTGAACTGTAACGTACTCACGAAACTTATTCCGATTCCCAATACGAGTCCCTGGACGACCCCCTTTATATTTAAGGTCCTGAGTGATCATACCAATACTAGCATAAGGATAAATTTCGCAATCCTCACCAATAAACGTATAACCCCAAACGGTCGCGTGGTTCCAAACCTTGGTACCACGTCCAATAGTCACCTCGGGGCCAATAACCGCGAAAGGGCCAATCTCGACATCATCTGCGATTTCCGCCTTAGGATCAACCACTGCGGTTGGATGTATATTTCGTGTCATATCAAAAAAACGTTTACACGTCCTCTTCTTGGTTTGCGATAATCATGAATTTCATCTCTCCGGACGAAGCCACCTTATCGCCGACGTAACAAACAGCATCCGCTGTACCGATTTTGCCGCGAAGAATCCTCTTCAGCTTCACCTCGATTCGCAACTGATCTCCAGGGATTACCTTAGTACGCCACTTGACCTTATCCACACTCATAAAGACTGCGGTCAAGCCTTGGCTCTTAGTCGCACGCAACATCAAGAGCCCTGCAGCTTGTGCCATCGCTTCGATTTGCAACACACCTGGAAAAATAGGCATCCCAGGATAGTGCCCCTGAAAAAACGGTTCATTTATAGTAACATTCTTAATTGCGGTAAGTTCATCGTTTCCACGGAACTCAATCACGCGATCAATCATCAGAAATGGATACCTATGAGGCAATGTCTCAAGCACACGCCGAATATCAAGTTGAGTCTCTTCAGCGACGACGACTCGCTTCTTCTCCACAACCTTTGGCTTTGGCTCTTCCTTCAACTGCAACATGCGATCGTTCAGTTTCTGAGCCAACTCTACGTTAATAACATGCCCAGGGCGCACCGCTACGATATGTGCCTTAATAGGTTTCCCTAATAACAAAATATCACCAATAATATCCAAGATTTTATGACGAACTAACTCATCATCAAAACGAAGCGGCTCCTTCGTCATTATCTTATCATCACGAAGAACGATCGCATTCTCCAAACTCCCCCCACGAATTTTCCCAAGCTTTAAAAGCTCTTCGATATCCTCATAAACCGTAAACGTACGAGCCGCAGCGATCTGAGTCGCAAATACGTCTGGATCTATTTCAATCGCCAAATGCTGGGTATGGATACCTCGGTCATCTGCCGAGGTACAAGAAATCTTAAAGCCATCATACGGCAGTGCTATTAACGACGAATTTCCCGTTGTGACTGATACCGCAGCATCCAGTACGAAAAACTCACGATCAGCGTCCTGCTCAACGGGCTCCCCTTCGAGGATTAAGTTAACATACCCCTTGGCTGAACCATCTAGAATTGGAGGCTCGGAGGCATCCATCTCAATTAATGCATTGTCGATTCCCATCCCATGCAACGCACTGAGAACGTGCTCAACTGTGTTTATCTTACCATGCTCGGATGTTAGAGTAGTCGCCCCCGTCGAATTATTGACTTGTGACACATGAGGTCTCAACTCGGGTTTGTCATGTAAATCCACACGACGAAAAACGATTCCGTGATTCACAGGGGCCGGTTTCATCGTCAATTGCACGGTTTCACCTGTGTGCAATGAGATTCCTTTAATCGATACGTCGCGCAGTAGGGAGCGTTGCTTCATGGCATGGCTAAGTGGCAGCAAGTAGATTAAATGACAAGGATTTACAGCACATTCTAGAAAATTACAGATCCAATCCCCCCGCCCCACAACAGCTTGCTTGGTTGACAGGCTAAAATCTTCTCTCTAAACGATTTTGCTTCGGCGTCTATAACGCCCTCTAAAAAAAATCTATAAATCAAATGGCCATAGCTCTAGACCTCAGAAAAGGAAACGTAATCAATTTTAACGGTACACCATGTATCGTGATGGAATCACACCATCGCACGCCCGGAAAAGGACAACCCGTCGTGCAATCCAAGCTTCGCAATTTGCGAACAGGTCGCTCTGCAGATCACCGTTTTGGCTCTACC
>CAWVWU010000265.1:0-4218 GCA_963933925.1 uncultured Puniceicoccaceae bacterium | reverse complement strand
TCACTTACAACTGTTTACTCACGGAATGGATACGTTTTTATGAAACTGGTGAGATAATTGGACGTTCTCCATTGAATAAGAGGATATATGGGGGGGTAAAGGGCAGTGCAGACAGTGGGTAAGTCTGCGATGAATCCGATCTTCAAATCATCAACCCTATTAGTTAAGCTCTCAGCAGATTAGGCAAGTCAACATGACCCCATCATCTTCGTAAATCGGATGAATTGGATACAACCATTTCACTAGTATACGGATTCCGTCTTATGACCCTGCAAACTCACGACTATAAAATGTTCACAGGAAGTAACTTAACAAGGTTTAATCCTTATCATTTTACACACATTTCAGAGTTAAATCAAAAGCGTCAATCGTTTCAAATAAGCACAAAAGTCAGCTCATAAAAGACCACTTTATTACCCACTTCTGCTCAATATCCGCACGATAAGTCTCTTCTCCAATAAAAAGGGTCTTTCGGTAAAAAATTACTCACATTGAATTTGCATGAACAATGCTCCCCTGCTCGTATTCCACCAACGATGAACACATTTGACGCCATTAGAGAACGCCGATCCATAAAACACTACGATCCAACGCACGAGATGTCCGACGAGGAAATCGAGCAGTTAATCAGCCTCGCGGCCCTTTCCCCCACTTCCTTCAATATGCAGAACTGGCGCTTCGTCGTCATCACTGACAAAGATAAACGGCAACAACTCCGAGAAGCCGCTTGGAACCAAGCCCAGGTCACCGACGCCTCAATTGTCGTTCTCCTCTGTGCAGATCTCAAAGCCCATGCCAACAACCCAGAACGCTACTGGGTCAACGCACCCGAAGAAGTAAGCAAGGTTCTCGTCCCTATGTTGACTGGTTTCTACGATGACAACGCCTCTTTACAACGCGATGAAGCCCTACGCTCTTGCGGCATAGCAGGCCAAACCCTCATGCTCGCCGCCAAGTCCATGGGCTACGACACCTGCCCCATGATCGGATTCGACATCGAAAAAGCCGCCAAAATCGTCAATCTACCAGAAAACCACTGTATCGGGTTCATGATCACAGTTGGCAAAGCAGCCACACCCGCTCAAGCACGGGGCGGTCAACTCCCACTTGACGAGATTTTACTCCGAGACTCTTTCTAACCCAAATCTCGTTTAAGACTCCTCCCACTATACAACATGGCTCGAAAACTCTGGCTCATAAAAACCGAACCTGACGTCTTCTCCTTTGACGACCTCAAAGCCTGCCCCAAACAAACCGAACACTGGGACGGCATTCGCAACTACCAAGCTCGCAACTTCATGCGGGACGAGATGAATAAGGGCGACCTCGCAATATTCTATCACTCAAACGCGGCCAAAGAAACCGGTGCCGTCGGGATCGCCACTGTAAGCAGCGACGAAGCCTATCCCGACCCAAGTTCGTGGGACCCAAAATCCAAATACTTCGACCCTAAATCAAGCGTAGAGAATCCACGATGGATCATGGTCGACTTCACTTATACTGCCGATTTTAAACGTCTCGTCACCCTCCAAGAGATGAAAGGCGAACCTGATCTTGAGGAAATGAAAGTCGTTATGCGTGGACAACGCCTCTCCATTCAACCCGTCGAACCCCATCACTTCAAAAAAGTTTGCCAGATGGCCGGCCTCACAGCAACAGAGATCAAAAAGCTCAAAGTGTAAGATCTATCTTACGATAAATCCCACAGCTTGATTCCATAAAAATGTAGGATCGATCACTCCTACTCCGCCGGCAATTTCAGCAATTGCCCGCGTTCGACCACAGTATCCAGATTCAGCTGATTCATAATCGCCAACGACAAGGCATCAAGACCATCTGGCAAAGAATCCGGCAACAGTTCACTAAATTTTGCGGTTCGACGAGCAGGGCCAATCGACAAGAGAACGGGCTGACGATTCAAGATCGCACTATCCTTTACTTGCTCAAAACTATTTCCAATAGACCCAAAGCTAAGACGATAGCTCTCATAGTCCGCCGAAGAACAATACCCCATAAAGGAATACACCTGATCCCGATACGCAACACAGGTATAGTGCACCATCATCGGCGCCTCCTCCTTCGGAACTTCCAACTCAACCACAAAAGCCTCCAAACCATTAATCCGTTGAGACGAACGACTCACTTCAACACCCTGTAATTCACTCGCAAATGCGTGTGCTGCACTTTCGGGACTCGAAGCAGAAGAGAACGAAAACGCCATCAATGCCTTCCGCCCCTCATCCGCCATCATCACTGAATTCGCTTCGTTCTGAAGCACCCAGCCAGAAGGAACCGCGAAACTAAATCCCAAGGCCGGATGATAAAACACATTCCCCTCTGTAAATCCTTGTCGGGGGTCTACTCCTACAGCCATTCCATTCACCATATCGTAATAGCGGCTTTGCTCAACAATACCCACGACACCACTGCTCGCCTGCTCCCGCCCGAACTGCAATATAGTCTGACTGCGCTCACCCGGATCTGGGTGACTCGACATCCAACTCGGGATTTGTTGACCTGATCGATCAGATAGACGCGACAAACTATCGAAAAACGCTGCCGCCTCCCCCACCGAATAACCAGCTCGCCCAGCATACTCGACACCGAACAAATCGGACTCACGCTCCGCATCACGCCCATACTTCAGCGAAAGCAATTGGAACAAACCTCCCCCAAGCTCCATAAATTGATTCGCCAACTCGGGCTTATCCGCGATCTCAGCACCAATCACAGCCCCAGCCGTCAATCCAATCTGCCCCCATTGCTGCTTCAAAGCCTGTTTCGACGCATGCCGCCCCGCCACGTGGGTAATTTCATGCCCAAGCACAACCGCCAATTGAGCTTCATTATTTAAATGTGCCAACAAACCGCGCGTCACATAAACATACCCCCCAGGCAGAGCAAAGGCGTTCACGATCGGACTATCCAAAACCCGAAACTCAAAATCAAGACTGCTGTAAATCTCAGGAGTATCATCACGTCGCAGACTACTCTCCGCCAATACACGCTCACCAATCTCAACGACATAAGCCGCGATTTCCTCATCCTGATAGAGGCCCATTTCACTTACAATATCCCCATCGGCACTACGACCGAGCTCCAGTTCCTGAGACCACGTATAGCCAAAACTCGTTTTCTCGCCAGTCAAGGCACTCGGTTCCGTCACACACCCCGAAAAGAAAAGCCCTGAGGCCCCAATCAAAAGCAAACTACCAAATCTAATAATACTCTTCATAAGTTGATCCTAAATTCCCCAACACCATCTACACTCCCCACCAATTAGCCAAGCCGAAACCCCACCCATCATCTCCTTCTCTCAAAGACCCTGAGCTCAGCCGAAGAGCCTCTCCTTCTTCTGCATCTTCTACCACCCACCTACCACCCAACCCAAATTCATCCTTCACAATCCCCCCTTCACAATTCACTCTTCCCCCAGTGCCTCTCCTTCTCTTCATCCTATTTCTAGTAATTTCGACACTGTATTCGCTTGTCGGATTCGGAGGAGGCTCATCTTACACCGCAATTCTCTACCTTACGGATACGCCGGAAGCTCTCATTAAGATCGTCAGTCTCAGTTGCAACATCGTCGTATCCGCCCTCGGCGTAGTCGCATTTGGGAGAGCAGGACACCTAAAACTCGCCATCGCCCTGCCCTTTATAATCACCTCCATCCCTCTCGCCTACCTCGGAGGAGCGTGGGCTATATCCTCCTTTGTATTCCGCAACTTACTCGCCATTGCACTTTCCCTTTCCGGCTTGCTCATGCTGGCAACCCACAAGAAATCCCAATGGATCCCACGCCCTCTCTCACTAAAATTCAAGTGGCTAGGAGGCGGTATCTTTGGAGGAATCCTCGGACTCCTCTCAGGACTCGTTGGCATCGGAGGAGGCATTTTCCTCTCTCCCGCTATGAATCTGGCCCGTTGGGCAACCCCAAAACAAATCGCCGCGGTCGCCAGCCTATTCATTTTCTGCAACAGCATCGCCGGCATGATCGGACAAATCACCAAACAAGAAGCAACCTGGGAGCACTACCAGAACTACGCCGCACTCCCCATCAGCGTCCTCGTCGGAGGGTTTATCGGAAGTTACTTTGGCTCGCGCAAACTCCCCAACACCTGGATTCGTCGCGGCACAGGCATCCTAGTCATCATCGTCGCCGCCCGCATCTGGTACCAGCTCTACGTCTAGCCCCTATTTTAATATCAATTAGCTGAT
>CAWVWU010000264.1:0-4259 GCA_963933925.1 uncultured Puniceicoccaceae bacterium | reverse complement strand
AAACTATGGCGGGTTCCCACTTCCCTCAACCCAATAGGTAGCGGCCATCGTCCCGATGGCCACCCTCAACCAGGAATACAAAAAAATCGCATTCATTAGCGGTTAAAAAAACTCCATAGTTTCGTCACTACGTTCCATTAGTGGTTAAAAACGATCGAATCAAATCCCGTACCTACATGCGTACATCCGCCTGCCCTTCGTAGCTCGAAGAGCGTAGTAGGCCGGTTTCAAACAATTCCAAATCACCCACAACACTTCATGGATCACATAGTCCACTACGACCCACAGCTTCCTGATAACACACCGTCGCCCGCCTACGTCGTCGACCTCAAACGCCTGCGAGCCAATCTAGAGATTCTAAAGAGCGTACAAGACCGCACCGGCTGTAAAGTATTAGGTGCCCTCAAAGGCTTCGCCATGCACAGCGTCTTTCCCATCATGCGTGACTACCTCGCGGGAGTCTGTGCCAGCGGTCCACATGAAGCCCAACTCGGTGCCGAAGAATTCGGAAAAGAAGTTCACGTATTCGCCCCAGCGTTTACGACGGCAGACATCGACGAACTCACACAAATCGCCCACCACATTTCCTTCAACTCATTCAACCAATGGAAGCTGCACCGCGACACCGTCGCCAACGCACCACGCTCCATTTCCTGCGGCCTACGCGTTAACCCTGAATACTCCGAAGTCGATGTAGAAATCTACAATCCCTGCGCCCAAGGTTCTCGACTCGGAATTCGGCGAAACGCCTTTGAAGGCCAATCACTCGACGGAATTGAAGGCCTACACTTCCACACCATGTGCGAACAGAATTCGGATACACTCCAACGCACCCTAGAACACTTCGAAACCGGATTTGGCGACCTCCTCCCACAAATGAAATGGGTTAACTTCGGCGGCGGTCACCACATAACGAGCCCGACCTACGATATCGAACTGCTCGTCGAAACCCTCAACGCCTTCAAAAGCCGCTACCCCAACCTCGAAGTTTACCTCGAGCCGGGCGAAGCTCTTGCCATCAACACCGGCGTCCTCGTCGCTCAAGTCCTCGACATCCAAGAATCCGATACTCCCATCGCTATTCTCGACATCTCCGCAACATGCCACATGCCTGACGTTCTAGAAATGCCTTACCGTGCCGAAATCTTCGAAGCCGAGCTCCCAAGCGTCAAAACCCACACCTACAAGCTAGGCGGACTCTCCTGCCTCGCGGGCGACGTCATCGGCGACTACTCATTCGACAATCCTCTCCAAGCCGGCGACAAACTCTACTTCCTAGACATGGCCCACTACACCATGGTCAAGACCACCACCTTCAACGGCATCAAACATCCCGACATAATAACCTGGGACCCCGACACCCAATCCTTAACCACCGTCAAGAAATACGGATACGAAGACTACAAAAACCGACTCTCCTAAAATAACAAGTCTTCCATCCACCATCTTCATGTTTACCCCGTCATAGCTCGAAGAGCGACGTCGGGCTTCATCCACTATCTTCATCTTCATCCTTGTCACGACGTAGCCCGCCCAACGAAACCTTGGCGTAGTTGGGTCTCCCATCTTCATTTTCCAAAATAAAATTCGCATTCATTAGCATTCATTCGCGGTTAAAAAAGCACACAACCAAATAAAATCCGTGTAGATTCGAAATCTTCGCTTCCAAACAATCACAAGCCGGATCAAAATTCGCGTTAATTAGCGTCCATTCGCGGTTTCAAACATCTCCCATTTCACCCATCACCCATCTAAATGCCATCTCAATACGACAACCCTCCCGCTTTTCACTCTGACGACCTTCCTCCGCAATCTCCAGAGGAAGCCGCCTTCCACGTAATCCCCGTTCCCTGGGAATCCTCCGTATCCTACGAAGGCGGAACCAAGAACGGCCCCAACGCCATTCTTCATGCCTCCACTCAACTCGAAGTCTATATCGACGGCAACATGCCTGGAGAAGCCGGCATCTACACCGCACTAGAAATCGACTGCACTGGAAACGCTCCAGAAATCCTCGACCGCATCCAAGTCGCCACTGCAAAAGCCCTCGAACTCGGGAAATTCCCTCTCCTCCTCGGCGGCGAACACGCGATGACCCTCGGCCCCGTTCGTGCCGTAGCCGCTACAGGCATCCCATTTGGCGTCGTCCAGTTCGACGCCCACGCTGACCTCCGCGAAGCCTACCAAGGCGATCCACACAGTCACGCCAGCGTTATGAAGCGTGTCCACGACCTCAACATCCCAATCTTCTCCATCGGTGTTCGTGCCCTCTGCAAAGAAGAGGCCGACCTCCGCGAAAAAGACGGAATCCCTCACCTCGACGCACGCGAATTCTCAAAAACAGGTTACCCGGAAAACCTTCTCCCCGACGATTTTCCCCAAAACATATTCATCACTTTCGACATCGACGGGCTCGATCCCTCCATCATGCCCACCACGGGAACCCCTGTCCCGGGAGGACTCACATGGTACGAAGCCATCGACGGCCTAGAACGCGTCTTCAAAGGACGCAAAGTGATCGGAGCCGACATCGTCGAACTCGCTCCCCAACCGGGCATCCACGCGACCGATTTCCTAGCCGCCAACCTCGCCTACAAGATCATGGATCTCGTACAGACCAATAAACAGTAAGCAATTTTCGGGCGTCTTTGTGCGTTAGTTCCATTCACATACACACCAACCAAGAATTCTATGACCACATCAACGCCTCTAAAAACACTCGCGACACTCGTCGTACTCGCCGCCGCTCTCCTAACACAAGCCTCGGCCAATACAGCTCAGGAGATCACTCCACTGCTTATCGGCAGCCAAGCACCTAACGTTGAACTCCGCACGCCTTCTGGCGAAGCAGAATCGCTCGATGCCATCATCGCCGGTAAACCCACCGTCCTCATTTTCTATCGCGGGGGATGGTGCCCTTACTGCAACACCCACCTTAAGGAATTGATCGATATCGAATCCAACCTGAGCGAATTGGGCTACCAAATCATTGCCATCAGCCCAGACGCCCCAGAACAACTTGCGGCCACAGTAGACAAAACCGAAGTCGCCTATCAGTTGTATTCAGACTCTAAACTAGCGGCTTCCGACGCCTTTGGCATCACTTTCACCCTAGACCAGAAAACGCTCGATAAATACAAGAAGTACAAAATCGACCTCGGAGTCGCCTCTGGTGGAGACAACGTAGACCGCCTTCCCGTCCCCGCAGTTTTCATCTTAACGTCAGAAGGTAAAATAAGCTTCCAATACGTATCACCCGACTACCGATCACGTATTCCCGGGAAGCTCCTCCTAACCGCTGCCCAAACCAGCCTAGACTTCCAAAAGTAAGACCGAAGGCCTCCTGCTTAGTCGCTAGACGGGGAAAGCCTGGCCTTACAAGCAGCACGTCCAATAATGTAGGACCGGATGTTATCCAGTCAAAAAGAAGGGAACGCCTGTATTCAGTGCGTTCCCTCAAATGGACTAAAGAATATCGGCCTTTACCGTTATCTAAAGCGTGCTATTAAAGTATTCAGCGTCGTTCGTATTCCGCTCTGGTATATCAAAACGCTCACCACTCGCCCCTGGGTTCGTACGGGCTACGGCACCATCATCGTAATCCGATGCTACAAGCTCTTCAAGCATTCCAACTGTATCAGTCAAAGACACTGATAATGCTCGGATGTCTACTGCATTGGCAGCATTCTCCTCTGAAGAAGACGCAATCCCCTGCGTTACATTATTCAACTGGGAAATCGCTTCGTTAATTTGAGCAATCGCTTGAGTCTGGTTCTGCAACGCATTCTGAATCTCGACGACAGAAGTACGACACTCATGAGACGTATTCACGATCGAATTCAAATTCTTGTTCACGCCATCATTAATCTCAGCTCCTCGACTTGAATTGGCCAATGCGGCCTCGATTTTACTCGCAGTCTCACGAGCCGCATCAGAACTGCGCATTGCCAAGCTGCGAACTTCATCCGCAACGACTGCAAATCCAGCTCCTTGCTCACCGGCACGGGCTGCTTCAACAGCAGCATTCAATGCCAAAATATTTGTCTGAGAGGCGATATCTTCCACCGTCTCCATAATCTTAGCAACTTCCTTACTCGATTCTTGGATACGTTGAACGGCTTCGTTCATGCTCTTCATTGCATCGAGTCCAGAATCCGCCTCATCACTCGTCTTGCTCGACGCAAAACTCGCCGCCTGAATCAATCGGCCATTATTCTCGATCTGCTCCGTAATACTCAAAATAGTAGAACTAATTTCCT
>CAWVWU010000263.1:0-4315 GCA_963933925.1 uncultured Puniceicoccaceae bacterium | reverse complement strand
CGCTCAATGGAAGAAGTCAAACCAATCCTAGGGGGCAGATTTAGTAACGCTTACGCACTTCTTTAGAGAGAGAACACAAAACACTCATCATAGTTCGTCCACGATCGACGATTTCGATTCAAACTTAGACCACAAAATGGGATCTGACCGATCAGATAAAAAGCGGACAATCTAAGGACGCATCCCCATGCCACTTTAGGCACCTCATCATCTAGAACATGCCACCAATCAGGTACAAAAAAAGCTCAGCCCTATCGGACTGAGCTTCAAAAATAAAGAACTTAGAAAAGGATCTTATCGACCAAGTTCATACAACTCGAAGAGACCGATGCCAACATCACTCCCATCTGCACCTTGAATAAAAGCTGTGTAATTTCCTGGATCCAAAGTAACAATCATAGCCGCATCGGTTGATCCAGAATCAAACTGAAATCCGCCAGCTTCTGTTATCGCACTAATAATTCCTGCTTCGTCATCATCTTGCCAATTATTATTCTGACCGATGACAGAAACCCCATCTTCCGCAATCTTGTACAAGACGATTTGAGGATCTCCCAACAATGATTCTGGAGCTAAGTCACTAATAAGTGATAAGCCAGGACCAACGCCGCGAATCAATACCGTTATGTCCGCTTGGCCTGAAACCGCAAACCCTCCGATCATGATCCCTGCACCTGAACCAATTTTAGCACGGGTTGACAAGTTCACCAAACGCTTAACCGCATCCTGAATTTCCTGTACCCCATTTCCGAAATCATAGATTTCGACAATACCCAATTCTTCTTCAGGACTAGAATCAGAAGCGAGAACTGTATAAGTAGTATTGGGAGCCAAGGCAGCAACCATAGCAGAATCTGTTGAACCACTCGCGAGTGCGTCAGCTCCAACTTCAACAAAGAATGCATTCATTGCATCCGCACCAATTTCATCTGCCCAGTTGTCATTCACTGCATGAGTAACAAGACCTGTGTCATCAAAGCTATAAAGACCTGAACTCGGATTTGGAGATACATCAGTAAGCGCGGCATCTCTTACTGTAAGCTGAGGGCCTAACGCACGAGCAAGAACATCAATATTCTCGCCTCCAGTTACCGCATAACCAGCAATCATTATATTGTCACCGCCACCAAACAATCCACGAGTGGAAATATTGATAAGGTTCGAACGAAACGTCTTCGCTGCAGCGATAACAGAACTACTTGCTGAGCCATATCCATTGATAGCTAATACTTGGTACTCGTATTCCTTACCACGACCAATTGTATCATCATCAAAGGAATCACCAGAAAGAGCACCCACAATTTCCCAAAGGGAATCACCCTTTAAACGGCGTTGAACAACAACTTCTCCACCTGGTGCGGAACTTGCACCACTGAATGTAAGAGAAACCGTACCAGCCGTCGCTTCACTTGAAGTCCCACTTGCAGCAGCCTGAGCCGCAGCGACTGAACTTCCAACAGTGAATCCAGCCTGACCAATAAAATCAGGAATATTCCCCATTTCAACGAGCTGACTAGCACTTTGAACGAAGAACTTTAAACTATGCAACAAGGCACCTCCCGTTGGAAGCTCCCATGCATCTCCATAAGTTTCGCCAGTAGTATCTGTGTAAAACCCATAGACCTCTGATCCACTCGGAGAAGGACTACCTCCGTTGAAAGCCAAATTCGGGTACCAGTACAACCCGATTGGGTCTTCAGCACCTAGATCGCCTTCGTATGCAATAGAACTCGCAAGCAAAGCGAATGAATCACTGGAAACTGAAACTGAGCTCAGATCCCATACTGCAAGCACTTGATCATCGCCAGTAGCCAATTGTCCGGCTCCAAGAGCCTCAAATGTACTATTGCCTGTACTCGCAACCAATACCGCGACTCCAGAACTCATAGAAGTTCCACCGGCTGCGGTGATACCCTCAGCGTCAACGGATATCGAAACCGCTGCGTGAGAAAGGCAAGTGGCCGCAGTAACAACTGCGGCAAGTGTAGTTTTCTTTAAAATATTCATTGTGGCAGACTCCATTCGTTAACCCAGTAGACATCATCACCAGTACCAGCCGCCTTGCGAACCGCGATACCCATATTTACAGCAACCACGTCACTTCCAAAGTCACCGGCTGATCCGTCTTTCTTCCAAGAAGTAGACTCATAATAATATTCGGCCACTGGAGTTTTGTTCTTCCCAGAGGCATCCAATGAATAAACAAGTAAGCGATCATCTGTTGAAGTGAAGATGCTCTCAAGACCGAGATCTTCGATAGCAACATCCAACGGACGTCCGATTCCGACGAAGTGGTCAATTGCTCCACTGGCGTCCATACCCAATTCAATTGCAATAGGGGCTGTAGAAACTTCTCCGAAGAAGTAGCCAGTCAAGGCGTCACCACCGTTGTTACGGATAACAGCCGCTTGGTCAGGAGCAAACGCCGCCTGTCCGAATGGTGAATCACTACTTAAAGCGGCACCAAACTTCTGCCATGCACCGTCAGCGTAGAAATAAATCGCTTCCGCTGTCATGCTCCCTGCAGGAGAATCATAGGAGGGAACAATCACTTCGATTGTTCGTAACCCCGCTTCTGCTTCCTCGGTTGATGCGACACCATTAGGAAATGCTGCATCCAAAGTCCACTGCGAGTATACCGTGAAGAGATCACCGGAAGTAACCTGCGACTGGAAGTCGCCAATATCCTCATCACCTTCAATAACGATTGCTCCGGTTGTGTTGCTGGAAATGTCAGCCCACAATCCTTTAAGGTTTCCTGTTTCAAACTGAACGTAGTGGCTAGAGAAGCCATCATCGGCAGTCTGAAACTGGTCTCCCTGAAAAGGAGCCCCTGCAATATTAAGATTCATATTGAAGCCATCAAGGGTAGCACTTTCGACTGATCCCTTATATGCGGTGCCTCTCTTGAACGGAAACGATACAATCACATCGCTACTTGCTGGGAGATCGATCGCAACCGCTCCAACAATTTGCGAATAGACTTCGTCCGCCTTAAGAGAACCCGCGAATACTGAAGCAAGGACGCATCCCGTAGCTATTGTATTACGAATTTCGCGTTTTATTTTCATTATAGTGTATGAATTGGGGTTATAGCCATACCGCGGCACCTTTAAAATTCCACCATCCCAGTTGAATCGAAAGAAAGCCTTCGCAATAAGGAGTTACTACGACGGTTGCACACGGCTTAAACATAAAACCATATACATCGTCAGAACGACAAGGAGATAAATTGAAATTATTGTGCTAAAAGCACAAAATCTCAACCACTCCTCACCTTCTAAAACTAGGGCTAACCACAGGAAAAGACAATCAGCTACCGTCAATACTTTCCCTAGGCCTAGAAATTCAGCTTACACTGTTAACTCTAGCGTCCACAGCACTGCTTAAATTTCTTACCGCTGCCACACGGACAAGGCTCATTACGACCAACTCTTGGCACTGATCGTCGAACAGCAACCTTAGGCAGATTGACCTCACTCTTTTTCCCCGGAACCGAAGACGCCGGTCGAGAAGTAAGCGCTGAGTCTCCAGGCCCTTGAGCCACCGCTTGGCGAGCAAGCATAGATTTCACATTTTCTATCGCTACCATATTCGTCGCAGTACGAAACAGACGCGACGAAATCTGAGTGCGAATACTCGACATCAACTCCTGGAAATAAGTATAGGCTTCATTTTTATACTCACTCAACGGATCTTTTTGCCCATAAGACCTCAAGCCAACACTACGGCGCAGCTCTTCCATTTCCGTCAAATGCTCCTGCCACCGGGCGTCAACCGCACCTAAACCGACAAAACGCTCCAAATGCACCAATGCCTCTGCATTCTCTGCACTCTTCTTGAGGCGATAAGCTTCCTTAACCTTTTCGAGAATAAGGGCCAATACCTCTTCGAGCTTCTTCCCCTCGATGTCTGTGCCTTTCAAACCAATCGGGAAGTGTGCGTTCACCCAAGTAACGAACCCATCACCACCCAAACCTGAATCAATGCCACCGGCACGCTCCTCAAGCTCCTCTTCAATCAACTCGAAGATGATGTCAGAAGGTGTATCGCTCTGGAGAACTTCATTTCGCACCCCATAGATGACCTCACGTTGCTTATTCAAAACATCATCATATTGCAGAAGACGTTTTCTCACCGAGTAGTTCTGTTGCTCGACCTTTTTTTGAGCAGTCTCGATTGAACGATTCAAGAGAGGGTGCTCCAATGGCTCACCTTCCTCCATCGAATTCTGCAGAATCTTAGACATCGGACCTGAATTAGCGAAAAGACGCATTAAGTCATCTTCCAGCGATATAAAAAACTTCGAATGTCC
>CAWVWU010000262.1:0-4366 GCA_963933925.1 uncultured Puniceicoccaceae bacterium | reverse complement strand
GCTTGTTCAACCATGGGCGAATGCTCAGCAAGCTGAGAAGCGCCCTTTATTGTTATACTCCTTTATAGTGGCTGCTAGCAGCTCCTTTTGTACGGCAGTGAGGCTGAGTTTAAAGCTCACACGATCGGAGTAATCGACGCTAAAATCGATCGATAAGGTTTCAAGGTGGTTTCGAATCAGCGGCTCCATGGAATAGCTCACATCTAAGGCGGCGTTCGTTTTCTCCTCCTTCAGAACCGTCTTTAACTCCCCGAGAACTTCGTTGGTGGCATCCGTGTAGGCTCGCACGAGGCCACCGGTCCCCAGTTTGACACCTCCAAAGTATCGCGTGACCACTACAAGAATGTGACCGATCCCAGAATGCATAAGCACCTTTAACATAGGCTTGCCCGCCGTTCCATTCGGTTCGCCATCGTCGCTAAATCCATAAACCTGTGAATCGTTGGGTGCCCCAGCGATAAACGCATAGCAGTGATGCCTCGCCTTCGGATGCTTCCTTTTCAACTGGTCTAGAATTCCGCCCACCTCGCCCCGAGCGTCGATAGAAAATGCCTGAGCAATAAATCGACTCTTCTGAATTACAATTTCCGCCTCCCCATTTTCGGAAGGTATATGGCAGCCCGTTGACATCAACCCACCCGCTTAGATCAAAAGTAAAAAAGAGCAAATCAATCCGCATCCTTCCGCATCTCCTCTGTGATCTCTGTGGTTAATCCTCAAGTGTCGTCTCCCACTCCGCGGAATCCTCGGTACTGTGGCTAAATCAATCTACAGAATGTCCACCCCGACCTTTTCTCCAATCATGCTAACGACACAGTCGTTATCCTGCTCCGCGTGAAACGCGGATCCAGCGTAGCGATGATAATTAAGTAACGTCCAAGTTACTCAATCCCCATAAACGAGCAAAAAACGAACAACCAAAACAATCTCCTTTCCCTCTGTCTCCTCAGCGGTTAAACAAAAACACAACCCAATCAATCGACTATGAAAACGATCCTTCTCATTTGGCTCACGACAAGCACTCTACTCTCTCCCGCGATTGCCCAGAAGTTCTTTGTTGAACATGAGGGCAAGCTGCTTCCGCTTATTGGCGCAGATGGTCTTCATCCAGTCACGGAGTTGAAAAAAGAATACAAGACGATTCCTAATGGGAAGATTGTAGTAAACGACGAAAAGAAGACCAAGCCTGCCAAAATATCCGTTGAGATCGTCAATTCGAAATTAGTCTCTCTCGACAGTGACGATCCACAGCTATCGATCGAACTCACACTGGTGTCTGACGAAGACCTCAACGAGGGCTGTCTCGTAATTCGATACACCAACCGAAATAGCAAAATTAAGGAAAGCGCCCTCTTTGAACTTCCGGCTCTACCCAAGGGAGAATCGACCGAGATCGCACTTAAACTTCCAACCGAGACAAAGTGGGACGGTTCCAGACGAGCGGGATTATTCGCACTGGCGAAGGGAAAAAGAATCGATTTAGAATTCAAAGGCCGTAAGAACCCAAAGAATCACTCCGTTCTGATACGCCCGCAAAACGCACGGGGCCGAGTCCTATATCAAGTCTCACCTGAAGCTCCCATGGTCAATTTCGATGAAATCGATGGCGACGCCTATGTGAAAGTCACTTACTACATTGATGCCGATGATAAAGTACGGGAAGCAACATCCGACGACTACACGCACGAGGAACTGATTGAACCTGCCATCCTTTCGTTACGAAAATCAAAATTTAAAGCTGCCTACAAAGACGGGGCACCGACACGTACAAAAGTAACCAGCACCATCTGGTTTAAACGCCCAGCAAAACAGGTGAAGTAGCACGACTGCCTTCAACATCGAACTCAAATGCTTCTCCCTTTTAAAATCAACACGTTGTTTCAAACAACTCCGTTCGCGAATTTGATAATACTCGGAGTCACCGGACTCGTTTCTCTACTCGCTCTTTTCACAGAAGCAGGCTGGGCATCAAACCTGTTGCTAGACGGCTGGAGTCCTGCTGGATTTTTTGGTCATATGCTTCTGCATGCAGATCTATGGCACCTTGTGGGCAATCTTATTTTTCTGTGGGTCTTCGGAAATGCGATTTGCGGAAACACCAACAATCTACTCTATCCCCTTCTTTATTTGGGCTTCGGAATCGCAGCGGCAGCCGCCCACAATATTTTTGATAGTGGGGTTGCGTTGGGGGCGAGCGGTGCGGTCAACGGAATTGTCGGCATGGCAACTGCAATGTATCCGAAAAACAACGTGAGCATGTTCTATTTCTTTTTGTACAAAATGGGTACATTTGAATTACAGCTCTGGGTTCTGTCTCTGATCTGGCTGGCATTAGACATCTATCGAGCGATTGGGGGAGAAAGCGGAATTGCAGCATGGGCTCATCTTGGCGGATTCTTTGCTGGTCTCGTAACAGGTATGATATTTCTGAAATACAGCATAGTTGAACTCACCAAATGGGACAACGAATCGCTAAACGAAATACTCTCGCTTAACTAATCCGGCCCGGCGCCTAAAATAGAGGCTACGTACAAAATAGTGAGACCAATTCAACCACTAAGTCCCCTCTCTCTTCGTGCCACTTAATGATCCGTAGTTTATCCCGCGACTGCGGTGATGGGCAAATAAACACAACCCTACCGAGCAACGCGACACCTCAACGAAACGAAGTAAGTACCGTACCGAGGAACAGAGAGACGACACTTTAACGCAGTGAAACATGCAGCGACATCGTCATAACATCAAAACCCTTTGCGATCTTCGCGTCCTTTGCGGTTAAACAAAAAGAACACAACCAAAATGGAAAAAGTAGAAATATACACAGACGGAGCCTGCAGTGCCCCACCAGGCCCAGGAGGGTACGGAGCCATCATCATGTCGGGTTCCCACACCCAAGAAATCTCACAAGGCTTTCGACTCACGACTAACAACCGCATGGAAGTCCTTGCGGCGATCGAGGCCCTCACACTCCTCGAAGGCAGCTGTACAGTTTCTCTGTATTCCGACTCCAAATACTTAGTCGATTCCATAAGCAAAGGCTGGGCTAAGAAATGGCAAGCCAACCACTGGAAGAAAAGCGACGGAGCCTATGCCAAAAACCAAGACCTCTGGGCCAGACTCTTGGAACTCAACAAAAAGCATACAATCACGTTTAACTGGGTCAAAGGCCACAGCGACAATGAACACAACAACCGCTGCGACGAGCTCGCCACAACCGCCACAAAAGAAGACCCCACAAAGATCGACACCCCCTACGAAAAACCAACACCCCTCGAAGACCCCCAAACCACCCTCTTCTAAAGTCCATCTTCCATCCCTCAAACTTCATCCTTCCCAATACAATCACCTAGAACCAATAATCATAAAAACTCTTCGTGATTCGTAGTTTATCCCATGCCTGCGGTGATGGCTAAAACCCACAACCTCGCCACATCCTTCATAATGTTTCGTCACTTCGTTTCTCAAGTGTCGCTTTGCTCGGTACACAATTCCAAATTCCTAATTATTAATTCCCTCATTCCAGCTCCGCTAATTCCTTGTCCCCTATGCACAGGCACGTCCACCCGCGACTACACGCAGGTCAAAGAACGCCGTTACCAAATATGCGATACGTGCGCCTTAGTTTTCGTGCCCCAAGAATATCATCTCAGTGCAAGCGATGAAAAGGCCGAATACGACCACCATGAGAACGACCCGAAAGACGCAGGCTATCGACGCTTTCTGTCCCGCGTCTCTGTGCCCCTACTCGCACGCTTAAAGCCAGGATCCAGCGGGCTTGATTTCGGCTGCGGGCCAGGACCCACCCTTTCCCTCATGCTTGAGGAAGCCGGACATAGCCTTGCACTCTACGACAAATTTTACGCAACCGACGCCACCGTCCTAACAAAGACCTATGATTTCATCTCCGCAACCGAAGTCGTCGAGCACCTCGCAGCACCCGGAGAGACACTCCGACAATTATGGGACATGCTCAAGCCCGGCGGTACCCTCGCCCTAATGACCAAGCTCGTGATAAACAAAGACCGCTTTCAGAACTGGCATTACAAGGACGACCCAACCCATATCGCCTTCTTCAGCACAACCACCTTCACTTGGCTGGCAGTTAAACGAGGAGCAAAACTCGAGTTTATTGAGAACGACGTGATCTTCCTAAAAAAGCCCTAGGGCATGTTTCAAAAGACGCCCTAAAACACCAAACCACGCTGCTCCATGTGCAAAAAGATTTCGCGCCCCACCCAGGCATCGGTTGCCGCGTAGCTAATCTGAGAAGGAGTCAGTTCAGGTTTCGCCCAATTGGAAACCTGCTCTCTTTTGGAAATGCGGAAGCCGAGAAGCAAAGCCCCCATGCCTCGCAATCCGAGGTTTT
>CAWVWU010000261.1:0-4404 GCA_963933925.1 uncultured Puniceicoccaceae bacterium | reverse complement strand
AGCTATTCTAGCGAATGGAGCGACGCCAATTCATCGAGCCTTGTTCTTGCGTAACCTACTCGAGGAGAAGGCGGAGATCGAGCAGGATGAATTTGGCTTCTAGATCTTTAAGTAGTAAATGCACAAAAAAGCCGGCGACCTCATTTTGAGGAGTACCGGCTTGTCGTTATCTAAAGTACGATGACTTCGTTTATTTAACTCTTTCCTTCTTGAGAAGTTTTTGGTGAGCACGTGTTACTTTGAACATCTGTAAGCAGATAAAGAATGTACCCGCTCCTGGTGTGGCAGTGAAACCTGCGACTGCAATTACGATAGCGGGATCGTAGCTAGGTACGTGTGGGCGGAACCAAAGAGTGAAGAGCACCCATACGATAGCGGTAAGGATGATATCAAATGCGATCGACTTTGGTGTGGTTGTAAGGAGCTTCGCGTTATTAGACATGTTAGATCTACTAGTTAAGGGGCTTTCGTGCTCTGTCCATCTCTTTTCTCATATTTGGGGCTAAAAGTGGGGTGCTTTTGCAGATTATTTATAATCACGCCTCAACGTGGTCGTTTTTTAATAGTCATTCGGGTGATTCGAAAGGAAAACGAGGCAGTGCCAGCCAGTCAAAGCGATTTTTAGTTCCTCCTTCGCCAGCCCGTGGGAGGGCACGTCACACTAGGTGGCATTTGGCCGTATTGTCCGCGATTTTGGGGGGAGTCTGCCAACTTTGTGATCATTTCCAAGTAGGCCCTAAGCTAATATCCCCAGTGTCTTGCGGATTTACGCCAGTCAATTTGGTGTGCATCACGGATTGTGCACTTTGCCAAAATTTGCTAAACTATTGGCTCAGTTAGGAAAAACTAAGACACGATGCTTTCTCGTAAAATGTTAGGGGTATCAATTTGTGGTTAGTTAGTTAGTTAGTTAGTTTTAGTTCAAAACTGAGTCGTTGCTTGGCTCGGCGGTTGTGGGACCGCTGGGCCATTCTTTTTTGCAAGTGGTTTGTGTGTTTAGGAGCTATTCTGGTGCTAAAATGGAGAATGGATTAGCACTCCTTATTTCATGCTGAGATTCGGTTCTAGTCCTTCTAAATTGACTGATTCTCATTGACCCCAAGGTGGTGTTGGATAGGTTCAATTATACAAGTAAAGCGTTGCCTGGCTCTGTAAAATCAGAAATGAGCATCCAGGGTGTGATAGCTTTCTTTGGGCGGTTAACCGCCCTTTTTTTTGCTCAAATCACTGGGGGACTCGTGCCGATGAATTGGGGTAAATACCTTTTTTGTTTCTCGTAGTGCTTAGAGCACAGAGGGGCGTCTTTGAGAAAGTACAGTCTTACTCACTTGAGGCGTGTCGCTACTGTTTGGACAATTATGACCCTGCCGACTGCGTATACCTGAGTGCGGTCGTCAAAATCGCATTTACATTTTGACGATTTTAGACGTCTAAATTTTTATTAGCTCCTCGGTCGCCAGATTTTTGGCAATCAGGTGTTAACCTGTCTATAGGAACGAGGTGGGTGAACTCGGGAATAGAGGCGATGTTCGTCGCCTCTGTCTCCTCAAAATCGCGATTCGAGGATTTTAGTCCTCTTTTTCGTCTTCGTTCTCAGCGTTTTCAGCTGCGATCTTGGCAGCTTCAGCAGCCTCTGCTTCGGCTATCGCCGCCGCTTTAGCCGCAGTCTTCGCTTCTTCGCGCTCAATGCGCTTTTCGCGTTTCTTCTGTTCGCGCTCGAGACGCTTGTAATCTTTGCTTGGAGTATTGGCCATTTTTAAGTCAATTTAACGGTTAAACGGCATTGGATCTATGTTAATGGCGGGAGAGTCAACGCCTATTGTTTTTCTGACACCTTTAATCGAAAGAAAATGCGTTTATTGGCCAAATTGTTCAGTTCTCCACTTTTCACAATGGTGGTTTCTGGGTCTACTGTGGAAGTGGTGGTGGCAACGGGAGTCCATAAATCCAAATCGATTGATGTCTCTACCGTGTATTCAAACAATGGATTTAATTTCGTGAGGTTGTATTGAATGCGGTCTATCGCGATTGGGCCGATCGGATTGGTGCTGATTTCTCCTGGGTTGCTGCCGAGAGCAAATTCAAGCAGGTTCGCAACATTATCTCCATCAGGATCATCGAGAGGCCCCGCTTGTTCGAGTGGGAGGTTGTTGTCGCGGGCCCATTGCTCGAAAGTTGACTGAGTGAGACGGGGGGCTCCGGGAGTGGGGAGGGCAGCGATCCAGTTGGCCACGTCGTTTCCATACTGTGTATCGTAAATCCGAGAGAGTGAGTAACCACCGCCGTCAGCCTCGATGGGCCATGGTGAGCTATCTGAGAAGTCGACACGATCTTCGCGAATGTACTTGCGGATGCCATTGTCGTCTATGTCTCCGGGACTGGAAATCTCGATTCGTTCTCCACTGTTGTCGAGTCCGCCGGAAGTCCATTGGAACATTTGGATGTTTTCCGGAATGTTGAAAGTGTTCAGAAAGGTTGTTTCATCGCGGACGAGTAGGCATCGCTCGTCGGGCTGAAGAATAATGGGCGGGGAGATTGGGAACTCATAGCTAATACCCTCGGTTATTTGCCATGAGAGACTGGTTTCCGAATCATAGAGTGTTACTGCGGAACTACTGATGTTGTGGAGTTCAAGATATTCGGCATCACCGATTTGCGGGTGATACATAATTTCGCTGATTACGATGGGGCCGACTTGAGGCAAACTGTTGACTGATCCTCGAGTTGGGGACGCCATCGCGACAAAATTGAAGGTATTGGTGCTCGCTTTGAAGTAGCGTCCTCGGCTTACGTTTCGGGCGGAGGGGCCAAATTTTTCTGACAAGAGGTAGGGCAATTGGATCCCATCGCCGGGACTATAGACATAGGCGGTTTCGCCATTCTCGCTGAATCTGAATCCTTTCGCACGCTTTGGGAGTGTGCTATCTGGACCATAGTAGGATTCTTCTGAAAAGGTGCGATAGGAGTTCCCTTCGATCAGGCCCTCGATCCGGATTTTTTGCAAATCGTTCTCACTGTCGCTCAAATACCATCCACTCAGGTCGACGGGTTCCGAGCTGGTGTTGTAGAGTTCGATCCAGTCATTACCATTGGACATGATTTCATTGATAACGATTACATTAGGAACAAGGAATGGATAGTCCTCCGGATCGTAGACGTAACGGGCTCCCATGTCGGCTCGTGTCGAATCGGGGTCAAGAGCATGGTCGGGGTCGCCGCTGTCTATGGCGGGAGATCCGGGCATGAGGGAAAAGTTATACCTCGCGGCCTCTGTGATGAGCGGATCTCCACTAATATTTCCCGTTCCCTCTGGGATTGGTAGAGTATCTGAAAGTGAGTAGTTCACATCGAGGATAGACAGACTATCGACCGTTGTATTGGCATCTTTGGAACGATAGAATATAGTATTGGTAATATGGGCGATTCCGCCGCCTTTGTTAAAGTTCTTCTGGTAGGAGGCTACGGCGATATCGTTCTCAGCAAAGGTGTTTTGGTCGATGTAGACCGTGGAACCGAGGTCTTTGACGCCCACTCCGAGAACACAGCCCACAATGAGGTTGCGGCGCATGGTGACAACTGAGCCTTGACCAATAGAGACGCCCTTGTCTGAGGAATTGTAGATGCGGTTTTCGGATATGAGGAGATTTGTGCACCCTTCCCCGATGTCGATTGCGTCTGAATTCTCGCCACGGAAGGCGTAGATTCGGTTGCGTTGTATAACGCCGTTTGGGACGTCGTCAAAGTCGATCGCGTCGGTGTCGGGTGAATCATTACCACGGATGGTGCAGTCTTCTACGAGACCGAGGCCACTTTTGACGTTGATACCGTCGCCCGTGAACGTGGGGGGAATAAAGGAGTTGCGAACCGTTAGACTCCCGCCTCGCGTGAAGATCGGGAGGGGGGCGGAAATATAGGCAGAGTCGATGACGAGGATTGAGTTGAGTGCCGAAATTGCTGCTTTCAGGTTTACGGGATCATTTTGAGGGTGGGTAGCTTGGCTTAGGACGAAGTGATTGAGAAGGGAGGTACCCGCCGAATTTCTAAAACCAATGCCACCCCAACTGAGAGAGCCCTCTCTGGGTTCAATGGTCACGGGTTGAGCTTCGGTGCCATTTATGATCAAGGTGCCCTCAACGTAAATACTCGCACGTTCTGGCATGGTGAGCGTAACCCCAGGTTCGATCGTTAGGGTGGTGCCAGTCTCAACCACAATATCGCTGTAAGCGGTGTAGGGGGATCCGTTTGTAGTCAGAGTGGTGTTGGATGAAATGACTTCCGTGAGAACTGACTCATCGGATCGAGCGAAGATGGCAGTGATCGATGTATCGCCAGTGAGTGTCTGAGAAATGGTGGCAGCGGCGTCACCGGTACTCCAACCTGTGAATACGTACCCTGGTGCGGCCT